>JBOHVS010000018.1:0-37261 GCA_050735975.1 Binatia bacterium
CCTATTCGTATCTTAGCGCCTCGATAGGATCGAGGTTCGCCGCTTTTTTGGCGGGATAGAAGCCGAAAAAGACTCCGACGGCGCCGGAGAATAGAAACGCAATCGCGACGATGGCCGGGCTGATGAACGTCGGCCACTGGGCCCATTGGTTCAGGACTTTCGAGCTGCCAATTCCGAGAAGGATTCCCAGACCGCCCCCCATCGCAGCCATCACGACGGCTTCGACAAGAAATTGCAGCATGATGTCTTTGCTGCGGGCGCCGACGGCCATGCGGATGCCGATTTCACGCGTCCGCTCGGTCACTGATACCAGCATGATGTTCATGATACCGATGCCGCCCACCAACAGCGAAATCGACGCGACGGTGCCAAGCAGTACCGCCATGACCTGGGCGCTGCCGGCTGCAGCGGAAGCAATATCCGTCAGATTTCGAATGGAAAAATCATCGTCGCGATCCGGACCGATCCGATGTCGCTGGCGCAACAACGCGGTAATCTGCTCCTGCGCTTCTTGCACGCGATCCGCGTTCACTGCGGAGACCATAATGTTGTGAACGTGGTTAATCCTCATGAGTCTCTTCTGCATGGTCGTGTACGGAATCATCACCGTATCGTCCTGATCTGTCCCCTGGCTGCTTTGGCCTTTGAGTGTCAGAACTCCGACCACGCGAAACGGAACGTTTCGCACACGCACGACGGCGCCGATGGGATTGTCGTTGCCGAAGAGCTTGTCCACCACCGTCTGGCCTAATACGGCGACTTTGGCGGCGCTCTCGACGTCGCCATCATGAATGAAACGGCCGACTGAAACCTCCCAATCGCGAATGAATTGATAATCCGGCGCGACGCCGTATGTTAACGTTCCCCAATTGAGATTTCCCGCCACGATCTGTTCGTTACGGCGTAAAATCGGCGACGCAAAAGCAACGGAGCGAATTTCCCGCACGATGGCTCTGGCATCCCCGGGAAGGAGCGTGTTGCGCCCACCGAAGCCGGTGCGAACGCCCGCTTGGTTGACAGCTCCCGGCACGACGATGAGAACGTTGGTGCCGAGACTGGCGATTTGCGCTCGAATCGTGGCCTTGGCGCCTTCGCCTATCGCCACCATAGCGATGACGGCTCCCACCCCGATGATAATTCCCAGCATCGTGAGAAACGCCCGCAACTTGTTCCTCGCGAGAGCGCGCAGCGCGATTCTGAAAGTCATCAGCCACATAGTCGCCTCCGGCGAAGTTCAGCCCTCAAATCACAGATGGCAAATTGCGGGTTTACCACTTAAATTCTGTATCCTTTACCGATTGCTTCAATTCCTGAACCCGGTGAAGACTGCTATTGCGTTGATCGTTCTTGTCATCGGATAAAATCACGCCGTCGCGGAAGATCACCCGCCGCCGCGCATAACCCGCGACATCGGCTTCGTGCGTGACAAGCACGATGGTGATTCGCTGCTCCGTGTTCAGCTGCTGGAAAAGCGCCATGATCTCCGCGCTGGTCGTGGAATCGAGATTGCCCGTCGGCTCGTCGGCAAGTATCAAAGACGGCCGGTTCACCAGAGCCCTGGCAATAGCGACGCGCTGTTGCTGACCGCCGGAGAGTTGGTTCGGCATGTGATCCAGACGCGTTTCCAGCCCGACCAGTGAAAGAACTGCCAAGGCGCGCTCGTGCCGTTGCTTGCCGGCAAAGCCGTTGTACATCATCGGCAACTCGACATTCTCGAGAGCGGTGGTTCTGGCAAGAAGGTTAAAGCCTTGAAACACGAAACCGATTCGTTTGTTGCGAATATGGGCCCATTCGTCGCGCGGCAGCGCTCCTACTTCTTCCCCTTCGAGAAAGTACCTCCCTCTCGTCGGCCGATCGAGGCATCCCAGGAGATTCATAAACGTAGATTTACCCGAGCCCGATGCTCCCATCACCGCGACGAACTCACCCCGCTCTATGCTGAGGTCAACGCCCCGCAGAGCCGGCACTTCCACATCCCCCATGCGGTAGGTCTTATGCAGATCTTCAACGCGGATGACTTCGCTCATCGGAAGAAACGACGCCGCGGTTGCTGTGGTTGGAACGGATTTGCTATGCCGGATTGATTCGAGTTACTGGCGCTGCTGGACATTCCTATGATGGCCGCATCGTTTTCGTTCAGGTCGCCATCCAGGACTTCGGTTTTCGAGCCGTCGGTGATGCCGAGCCGAACCTCGACAGGTTGCGCCTTCGAATCCCTAAGCACGTAGATCCTAACGCGGCGTTCGCGTCTAACGCCGCCACCTCCCCCTGAACGGCTTGTTCGTCGAGCACCGACTCGCGGCGCGGCTCGGGCTCGCTCCTGGCGCAATAGTTCTTGGGCCTCGTCGTTTTGGTCCGGCGGCTTAAAGCGCATCGCCATATTCGGGATACTCAGGACGTTTTCCTTCCGGCTTACCAAAAACTGGACATTCGCAGTCATCCCGGGTTTTAAGAAAAGCTCTTTGTTGTCGATCCGCACCACCGCATTATAGGTCACGACGCCTTGAACGGTGACGGGAGCATTCCGCACTTGGTAGACTTTTCCCAGGAAACGGCGCGTAGGAAAAGCGTCCACCGTGAACGTCACATCCTGGCCATCCCAAACATTGCCGACGTCCGCTTCGTCCACGCTCGTGTGCACCTCCATTTTCGATAGATCGTTGGCGATGGTAAACAAGGTGGGTGCTTGCAATGAAGCGGCTACTGTCTGGCCGACGTCGACGTTGCGCGAGATTACGATACCATCAACAGGTGAGCGGATAGTCGTATTGTTAAGGTCGACGTTTACCTGGTTCAAAGCGGCCTCAGCCTGTGAAGTTTGTGCCTTGTTGACTTCGAGTTGCGCCGCCGCCGCATCATATGTGGTCTGAGCTGCGTCGAGCTCGCTTTGAGCGACGAGATCTCGTTTCTTGAGCTCCTTGTTACGCTCCAAAGTCCGTTGCGCATCGGCGATGCTGACCTTGGCCTTGGCCAGATTGGATTGGGCCGCAAGAAGATTGGCGCGCGCCTGATCGACCGCCGCTTTGAACTTATCCTGGTTCAGTTGAGCGACGACCTGTCCTGCTTTTACTTTAGAATTGAAATCAGCGAAGAGCTTATCGATAGTTCCGGAAACCTGGCTGCCCACTTGAACCGTGACGACCGCCTGCACGGTCCCGGTTGACGACACCACCTGAGTGACATTCGTTCGTTGTACCGGCGTCGTCACGTAGGGAGACTCCTTTTTATTGTTACCGTAGCGCCAAAAGCCGAACGCCGCCCCCACAAGCAAGAACAGCGTAAAGACAGTCAGGAGAATTCGTTTGCGTTTCATTTCTTTTCGCGCAAAAGGCCCAACACTTTTACGGCGAAATCCGTGGTCTCCCTACTCGTTCCGCGAGTGTAAGTCAAGCCGCTGGTGATCTCGGCGTTGGGCTCCTGATCTTCGAGCAGATGCTCCACGGTAACCCGAAACCGCGACACTTGCGGCGCACCGGCCATTTCGAGCTCCAGCTCCTTGACCTTCCCCTTGAGGTAATAATTGACGCCCTTATCGGTGATCATAAGGGCAACCTTACCCGTCTGCCGCAGATTGCGGGCGGTCGAACTGTTCTTCCACAGCGCCATGTCGATGTCACAAAGATTCTGGGCCACCACTTCATAGTAGGACAACAAAGCGGGATGCGGCCAACCGGATTCATCCAAGGTCAGAATGGGGATTATTTTACCTTCGTGGGCAGTGACGCTCTGTCCGCTTAGCCGCTCAAAAAGCGCCTCGGTTAGCTCATTTCCTACCAATCGTGACATGATTCACCCTTAACCGGCCGCTCAAAACGGCTTATCTACGCTTGCGCGGCCGTTAGGCGTCGCTCGCCTCGCATATGAAACCCTTCGAGCGGCTTGAAGATTGAGTTATCATTCTCGTTTTCGACGCTTAGACGTAGAAGTTGCCATCCTGGTCTAATCGACGACTGCAAGTTCCCGGCGCTTGCCAAACCCCTGTTCGTTATCGATGAAGAAAACCTTTCCCGGGGTCACACAATAAAATTTCACCTTCAAAAAAGCCTTGTAAAAGATGCCGCTTGCCGGATTCGTGAATAGCTTTATGACGTCCGGGTACTTACGAGCGTAAACCGTCATTGACTTGGCCTTCTCAACTACTGAATCCACCATGCCGACCGTGCCCTCAAGCTGGATGCCTTTGATCTTCTGCCAGTCTTTGTAATCTTCCTGAATGGTAACGGCAACCCTGGGGTTCACCGCAAGATTCTGGCAGTGACGCGATTCCGGAGCCGAAAAGAAATACAATTTGAGCTCGTCACTCGCATAAAAAACCGTGGCTGCCCAGGGCACGTCTTCCGCACAGGTCCCCAAGGTCATAGTATTGTGACTCTCCAAATAACGGAGAATCTGCCGTTTTAATTCGTCAGACATGGGTAAGTATCAGACAGAAGCGCGCACGAGCGGGATGTTCTTGAGCGCGCCCAAATCCTTGGCGCCGACACAGAGCATGGCAATTTTGATCTCATAGATAATTCCGCCGAGAAATTCTACCACCTTGTCGGCTGACTCCAAAGCCGATGCCAGCAGGGGCTGGCCGAAGCCCGCCACGTCGGCGCCCAACGTAATAGACTTGGCTATGTCCAAACCGGTGCGGATTCCGCCCGAGGCGACGAGTTGTATTTCAGGGACCGCTTTGCGTACCGCGACCAGCGCCTCCTCAGTCGGTATTCCCCAATCGGCAAACGTTGTTTCTGCAGGTTTGCCCCGGCTAGCCGCCCGCTTCGCTTCCACCGCGTACCAGGACGTACCCCCTCGACCCGCGACATCGACGGCTCTGACGCCCGCCCGGCCCAATCTGATTGCCACCTCGGCAGAAATGCCACTACCGACCTCCTTGGCCACTACGGGGACTTCCAGTTCATTGCAAACCGCCGCGATCTTGCGCTCCAACCCTTTGAAATTGCGGTTACCCTCGGGTTGCACGGCTTCCTGCAGGACATTCAGGTGAAGAATGAGGCCGTCGGCCTCGATCATCCGCACCGCCCTGCGGCATTGCTCCACGGTGTAGCCATAATTGAGCTGCACCGCGCCGAGATTAGCCAGCAGCAGGATATCCGGGGCCACATCCCTGACCTGGAACGAATCCGCGACGGACGGCTCCTCGATTGCAACCCGCTGCGAGCCGACGCCCATAGCCAGTCCCAGCCGCTGCGCCGCTGCTGCCAGGTTGCGGTTGACCTTGCGAGCCAGATCAAAGCCGCCCGTCATCGATGAGATCAATATCGGCGCTTTGAGCTGCTTGTCGAGGAACGTTGCGCCCAGTTCAATCTCGTCGATGTCCAGTTCAGGGAGCGCATTGTGGGTGAAGTGGTAGCGGTCGAGCCCCGTACCCGAATAGCTGGTGATATTTTCAGTCTCGAGGCAGAGTTCCAGGTGCTCTTTCTTGCGTTGTTGAGTTGCGGAGAGGGCTCTCTTAACCCTTCGGCGGACCATGTGTTCGAGAGATGGTTTCAGCGCTGCTTCTTGGCTTCCCGGCGATTTCTGGCGGCCGACAGCGGTGTGGCGGACCCCGCCTCTGGATGGCGGCTCATTCCTTCGTCATCCCAGCGTTGGAACAAACCGACATCGATATTGAACTGATCGAGGATGCGGGTAACAGTCTGGTTGATCACTTCGTCGAGGGTTTTGGGCCGATGATAAAAAGCCGGCACGGGCGGGAAAATCATCGCGCCCATGCGCGTCAGCGACACCATCGCCTCTAAATGACCGAGGTGAAGCGGAGTTTCCCGGACCACCAAAACGAGTCTCTTTCTCTCTTTCAGTACAACGTCGGCGGCGCGCACGAGAAGATCGCCGCCCAACGAATGAGCAATACCGCCCATGGATTTCATTGAACAGGGGGCGATCACCATTCCTTCCGTGCGAAACGAGCCGCTCGAGATGCTCGCCCCGACGTTGTTGACGTCGTGGACGACATCCGCCATGGCTTCGATGTCTTTAACGGAGTAAGGCGTCTCGACTCGAATCGTCATTTTACCCGCGCGGGTCAACACGAGATGAGTTTCGATGTCTTCGATCTTCGACAGAATCTCGAGAATCCGCACGCCGTAAATCGCTCCGGTAGCACCGGAAACGCCAACGATCAGCCGCTTTTTCTTAGTCAATTGAAAACTCCAATGTTAATCGATCTCCGTCCTGGACGCCGAACTCATCCTTTAGCCGCATCGGAGCGACGATCTCGATCTTATCTTTCGGATAACCCGTCACTTCGGGAAGCAACACGGCCCCTCTCGCCTTTTCGCTGCGGGTATTCACCAAACTCCAAATCTCGACCGGGAAAATTCGCGCGCTGCAAAACCCTCCATCCTCTGGCGGCAACGGCACTCCCCGAATCTCGCTCTGGATCATCTGCCAAACCCGGGCATCTTCCGGATCCCTGGGCCGCACGTTAAGCGTGGCGGGATAGGGGACAAAGCCCAGAGTCTGTTGCAAGGCGCGCTGCACCCATTCTAGAGCCATGAATGAAGAGGCTTGGCCAAGATCGGAAAAAATTACCCCGTTAAGCTTCCGTCGCGTCTCCAAGTCATTATCCCAGTCGAAGTGGTTAGCGGGCTGCTGAAATAATGCGGGCTAGCGGTCGGAAAGCGACGCCGCCTTCCCACCTCTCCGTACTTTGATGATTTCGGCTAGAATCGACAGAGCGATTTCCGCGGGAGTTTCCGTGGCGATGTCTAGTCCGATGGGCGCGTAAACTCGCTCGATCACTTCTTCCGCGATTTTGTCTTGATCGCGGAATCTCTGAAAGCACGCCTTTATTCGGCGCCTGCTCCCGATCATACCGATATATTTGGCCTGGCTATGAATGATCTCGCGGAGGCACGGCTCGTCGTATTTGTGACCCCGCGTAATCAACACGATATAAGTGGACGGCGTCAGGGCCATTTCCTTAAGCGCCTGCGCCATGTCGCTGACCAGCACCTCGTCGGCATCCGGAAAACGTTCACGATTGACGTACAAGAGCCGGTCATCGAGAACGATCACGTAAAAATCTAAAACCTTCGCCATCTTGACCAGCGGCACAGCAATATGGCCGGCGCCGACGACGATTAGCTTCGGCGGAGCGAGCATGACCTCAAAAAAAACTTCGAGCTTGCCACCCGCCTGGGGAACGTTCAGCGAAACCAGTTTGGATTGCTCCTCGCGCAAACGCGCCTCGCTCTCGTGAACGATCGCCTGAATAACGGCGGGATCGCCGACCGTTTCCGCCCTCACTTCTCCATCACGAACGAGGCATTTGGCCCCGGGCTCGGCATGAGCCTCTCCCCCGGCTTCGATCACTGTGGCAAGCACCGCTGCGACGCCCTGATTGCTGATTTGAACAAGCTCTTCGGAGAGCGAACTCATTTGCTGCTCGTCGCCTCCTGATCTCGCTCCTTCCACCAGGGATCGATAAAAACGTTCATGATTCCGCCGCAAACCGCCGGACTATCAGATGAGATATCATCCAAAAGATCGACTCGCACCATTCTTGGCTTGCGGCTGCGGATCACTTCAATAGCCTCGCGTTTGACGTCGGCCTCCCCACAACCGCCGCCGATCGTCCCAAGGATCTCTCCCCACGCTGTCACCACCATCTTCGCGCCCACCTCCCGCGGGGTCGATCCCTTGGCTGACACAATGGTCGCCACCGCCAGTGTTTCGCCCTTGTCTAGGAACTCCTTCACCTGGTGGTAGACCGAATCCTTTTTTTTCTCTTCCGAACCGGTCTCAAAACACGTTCCCTGACCTGACATGATGTTTCCTCCTCTTCATGCAATTTCTAACAGGTTGCTGAAAAACTCGCTTTGCAGGCTGCTCAATGTTGGCTTATGGCGTATGGCTTATAGCGTATGGTTTCTTGGGCTCTCGATCTATATGCCATAAGCCATTGGCCATATGCCAAATCCAGGAGCCTGCTAAGCAACCATTTTCTGCAAGGTACGTCCAAGCGTAACGAGGCTGTTGACGTTATGCACCGACAAAAACAGATCTATGTACGGCAGCGCCGCCTGCATGCCCTTGCATAAAGGCTCGTAATTTTCGCTCGCCAGCAACGGATTGAGCCAGATGAGCTTCTTGCATCTGCGTTTCAGCGCCTGCATCTCCCTTTCCAGCAGGGCGACGTCGCCGCGATCCCAGCCGTCGCTGATAACCACCACAACCGTGCGATGGGTGACCATACTGGGCGCAAAATTTTGATTGAATGTATGGAGCGAGCGACCGATGTTCGTGCCCCCCGACCAACCAAGAATGCTGCCGGAAATCTTTTCCAGGGCGTTGGTGATATCCTTGGTGCGGATGAGGTGAGTAATCCGGCTGAGCGAGGTGCTGAAGACGAAAGTTTCGACTCCCCAGAGCTCGTTCTGGAGCCCGTACATGAACTGGATCAAAAAGCGGCTGTAACAATCCATCGATCCGCTGACATCGCAAAGAAGCACGACCTTGGTTTTCTTTATGCGCTTTCTTTGTTTGACCAGCTCGACAATTTCGCCGCCGTATTTCATGTTTTTCCGCATCGTCCAGCGCGGAGCGACAACGGTTCCCTTGCGGGCGCGCTTTTTGCGCCGGCTGATCTGAGTGGCGATTTTTGTCGCGATCAAAAGGATCGCCCGCGCAATGGCGCGGCTTTCTTCAACGCCCATTTCGCTAAAGTCCTTGCGATTGAGCAATTCTTGCGGGCTATAGGTCGGAACGGAAAGCTCCTCAAGATTCTCGAGCGGAACGTTCTCCTTGGCAAAAGACTCTGCGACCGCCTCTTCCAGCCCCTCCTCATCACCGCCCTCTTGAGCCCGGGTGTCGGTCGGCGCCCCCTCAATTTCGAGATCCTCGGTCGGAGCCTTCTCGTAGCTTTGTTCCCGCCAGAAACAATCGAAAGCCATGTCGAAAACCGCAAAATCCTCTTTCTGGGAAATCAAATTCGCGCGCAGAAGCGCGCGGAAGTCGGATCTGGCCGCGATATCGACAAGTTTTGCCGAACGCGCTGCATCCATGACTTGGCTGAGGCTCACTTTGACTCCCAACTGCTTCAGCACCCGTCCAAACGCTAACAATCCGGGAAGAGTGCCGTGCCCCCGCACCGGAGCGAAATCATTGACGGCTACCGCGACGTTTTGGGCCGATACTTCCATGCTGGCTAACTCACCAGTTCCGGCGATACTCTAAGCAAAGCCTCTAAATTGAGCTGCTTTCCCTCAACCTGTTCTCGCAGGTGGTGCAAATCCTCTCGATATTTGAAAACACAACCCATGGTTTCCACGACGGTCTTGTCATCCAGCCCCTTACGGTTCAGCGCGATCAGCGCCGAAGCCCAATCCAGGGTCTCGGCCACTCCCGGGCGTTTGTAGAAGTTCATCTGGCGAACCTTTTGCATGAAAGCGGCGATTTGTCTCGCCATGATGGCTTCGACTTCGGGAAACTTCGTCGTGATAATCTCAAGCTCTTTTTCGAAGCTGGGGTACTCGATCCAATGATACAGGCACCTCCGTTTGAGCGCGTCGTGAATCTCGCGCGTCCGGTTGGAAGTTAGAAAAACATAAGGGCGATGGCTTGCCTCCATGGTGCCGATCTCGGGAATCGTGATTTGAAAATCCGAAAGCACTTCAAGTAAGAACGCCTCGAATTCAACGTCGGCACGGTCGATCTCGTCGATCAAAAGCACCGGCGGGTTTGCGCCGTCGCTTTGGATCGCCTCTAAGAGAGGCCGCTTTATGAGATATTCCTCAGTGAAGATTTCAGTCTCGACGGCCTCTTTGTCTCCGTGTTTTATCTCCTCGAGCTTGATCCGCAGCATCTGCTTCGGATAATTCCATTCATACAACGCGGTATTCGCATCCAACCCCTCATAACACTGCAGGCGGATGAGCTTGACGCCCATAACCTTCGCGAGCACCTTGGCGACTTCCGTTTTGCCGACCCCCGCCTCTCCTTCGAGGAGCAACGGCTTGCCCATCGTGAGCGCAAGATAGACTACGGTCGCCAACGACCGATCGCAGATGTATCGCTCTTCACGTAATATTTCCTGGACCCCTTCGATTGTAAGTTGTTTGGATTTCACGCCTTCCTCGTCGCTGTAGGCTTAATCGCTGCCAAATTAATGACGTACGCCTCCCCTCGCCTTTCCCTCTCTCCCAAAAACGGGGGAGCGGGAAGGGCGACTAGGGTGTGCGAAACCTAAATAGTCGGGCCGGGATCTTCAGCTCTTTAGTGAATGGAGAATCGCCTCCAACACCCCACCGCCAATAGCCCGGGCCTTATCGGAAATCAGGTAACAATAGCCCCTTTCAGTACGGGGATCAACGTCGCCCGCCTTGACCCCTTGCGGGACCTGAATGCCGTCACGAAGCAAGCCGCGCAGGAGACCCGGAATTTGGGCCCGAATCGGCACGTCTTCCACCGCCCCGACAATCTCCCCCTGTTGAATAATATCGCCGATTTTTCTGAACGCTCTAAACCGGCCATTTCGGGGCGTCCTCAACACGCGCGCCTCCGCATGGCCGGCAACCGGCGCCGGCACGCCGGTATTCGCCTCGGTCTCACCTTCCCACTGAACCCTCCCTAAATGATATCCGCGGTTACTTTCAACCACTGCATGGACGTTACCCCCGGCCACGAAACCCGGTCCAACACCAATGACAAGCGGGGCATCGGCGATCGTCGTGCTGCTGTTTTTCTTGGCCATAATGGCGTCGATCAGCACCGGCGGCCTGATCTCGCGCCGGCTGTCAGCTTCAGGATCGACGATGATCGGAATTTCACCGCTTCTCCAGACGCCGGGCGCTTGCTCTAGAGAGTCTACTCTGACGGCTTTTACGCCTTCAACCGTCTGACTCCCCTCATAAACCGCTTCGGCGAATGCTACCGTCCGCCGCACTGCCGTGGGCGCGGCCGCTTCAGTCATCAAGATCCGCATGTGACATTGGTATAAGCGATGCGCGATCCCGCTCGCCATTTCACCCCCACCGCGGATCAGGACTGTAAGATCGGCCAAAGTCATACGCTGTGCACACTAACTATCATAACAAACGGCTGAAGGTTATAAAAATGCGCGGGTCTCCAGATTCGCTGAGGTTCGATGGAGAAGGGGACTATGAAGGCGCACGAATACGCTCCTAGAAAGTTTAGCCGATATGGCGCCTTCGAAGGCTATATTAACTTTAACTGACTCACTCCCAGCTTCAAGCTGGGAGGTTCGCCCCGGTCGGCTAAAAGCCGACGATAACCTACCACCCTCCCCCCACGATCAGTGAGTCACCCCGAGCGTGAGCGAAGGGTCTTGTCACCTTGATATAAGATTTCTCGGCTTCGCCTCGAAATGACACCGTGCTTCGCCTCAAGGCGAGGGGTTTTCACCATCCCCGATGGAGACACTAAGCTGCAAAACTGGAAAATTTAGCGGGCCGCGGGGTTGTTGAAGGGGGCTGCTGTCTCTAGTGTGTAAAGAGAACGGACTCTTCGAATTTTTCAAGCGCTTTCAGCTTCTGCTGAAGTTCCAGCGCTTCTTCCCGCTTGCTCAGCCGGCCAACACGCACTCGGTACCAAGTTTTCGCGGCGATATCGGCCGTTATAACGTAAGTGTCGTACCCCTTTTGCCTCAATTGGTTAGCCAGGTTCTCGGCATCCTTCTCGAGGGCAAATGACGCGACTTGGACCATCCACTGCTGGGTCGGCTTGGCGCTTTGCGGAGGAGGTTTACCGGCGGCGGCGCCCGCCGGACGATGGGTTTCAATTTTTACCGCCGCTGGAGCGACGTATGCTTCGCTAGGGAGGGGAACCGGCTTCTCGGCCTCCAGCCCCCCCGATCCGGGGATGACGATTTCTGCGCGCTGCACGGGAGCGGCAGGTTCCCGCTTAACGGTTTCGGTCTTCGCCAATTCGGAATCCTGAGACGGCCCCTGCGCTAGCGGTAATGGCAAAGAGATTCGTTGCGGCGGTGCGCCGGATTTTTCTTGATTGGTGCTCGACCCCGGCGCCCGGGAAGACGGCGCCGGGGAAGGCTCCGGCGCGTCGGGCTGAGGCTCTGGAGGTGGTGGTGGCTTCGCCTTCGCGCGTTCCTTTTCCAGCCTTTCAAGCTCATTTCGCAACTGGGAAAGCTTATATTTAAATTCCTCGGTTGCATATCTTGCTTCAGGGACGCTACGGATCACGCGCGGAGTAATCAGCATGATCAACTCCGTCCGCGTCGCCTCATCCGACGTCGTACCGAAAAAGCGGCCGATGATCGGGATATCCATCAAATAAGGAATACCCGTACGGCTGCGAGTTTTGTCGTCCGTGATGATGCCGCCGATTGCAAGTGTTTCGCCGTCCTGAACCACCGCCGTGGTTTCTGCCTGCCGAGTATCGAAGGATGGAAACGAATCGGATCCCACCAAGACGTTGGCCCCGCGCTGGCTCACTTCGGCCAATATCTGGAGGTTAACCAATCCTAGCGAGTTGACTTGGGGAATGATGGTTACGATGCGACCGGTGTTGCGGTACTGGATCGTGGTGCTGGATGCCACGGTTCCCACCGCGCCTGTGATTGTCCCGGTCGCAACGGGCTCTTCGCTGCCTACTTGAATCCGCGCAGGCCGATTATCCGTCGCCAGCACCGTCGGCGATGAGAGGATTTTTGCCCGCGAGTCCGACTTCAGCGCATTGATGAACGCCCGCACGGCATTGCCCGTGCCGATCACACCGCTCACGCCTGAAGGAAAGGAACTGAGCCCGGTAGTCGTCGATGCGGCGTCCAGGCTGTTCAAAAGGCCGCTAAGAACGCCGCCCCGCGAACTGAACTCTCGATCGAATATTCGTACATCACCGCCCCTTCTGAGGATTTCGTACTCGACGCCGAAAGTCTCATCGTCGGTCAGAGTAACTTCAGCGACCAGCACATCCAACATCACCTGTCGGGGCATGATATCCAGCTCTTTTAAGATATTCCGGATGTTCTGAAATTCCTGAGTCGTCCCGTAGATGATCAATGTATTCGTAGCCGGGTCGGGCACGATGCGCAGCTGCTCTTCCGGTCTTGCGGCCGCCGCTGGAGGAACGGGAGGCCTCGGTGCGCCCGGCGCCGCAGCTACCGGCGGAGGAGGCGCGGCGGGCTGACCAGGAGCCGGGACCGTCGCGAAGGCGCCATAAGGCGGTCCCTGCTGGGTGCCCAATCCCGATGGACCTGTCATCGAGGTCGAGGGCCGGCTCCCGATCGATAACCCGGTCCCGCTGGGCGACGAGCGATGCAGATCCTGCAGCGTTCTGGTTGTTTCTCGTCTACCGGCCGACGGTAATCCGAGGGCCTGACTCAAAACGTCCGCCAGCTCCGTCGCCTTGCCGTTCTCGACGGGATAAACGAAGATTCGACGGCCCGGCCCTTCGGCAATGACATCGATGCGCTCCAGCCACCGTTTTGCATAAGTCCACGCAGCGTCACTATGGCTGATCACGAGGAGCTGGTTGATCCTCGGGATCGGGATAAATTGCGCGGTAAAAGTTTCCACTTGCGGCGCGGACGCGGCGAAGGACTGCATGATCTTGGTCATTTCCGCGGCCAATTCCTCGGCGCTAGCGATCTTCGGCTGATAGATCTCCATGCGGCTGCCGGCGAACACCTGGACATCGATCAGGTCGGCAATCTCCGCTAGCCGCTGAATGTTCGAGGGCAGATCTACGATGATCAAGAAGTTGCCCCTGGGGTACTCGATGATTTCGCCGCCGGGCATCAGAAACGGCGTCAGCAGTTTCTTCATCTCCGCGACGGAAAAGAACCGCACGGGAACGACTTGAAGCGCAAAGCCGTCCTCGCGGCTTTGACCCGCGGGACGCGCTACGCCTTTGGCGTCCTTAATCAGCATAATTCGATAGATATTGCCGGATCTCACAGCGACAGCGCCGTTCATGCGCAGGACTTGGTGAAAAATCGGCAGCAGATCTTCCCTGCGCAGCGGCTCAGCGCTGTGGATCGTCACGGTTCCTTTAACTTCCGGATCGATCGTATAGGTGAGCTTCAAGTGCTGAGCCAGAATGTGGATGATCTCCACCAGGTCGGCCCGACTGAAGTTAAGTGAAACCAAATCGCCTCCGCCGGCGGCCGATGGCGGCGGCAATAATCGCCGTTCGGGTGGTACGCGCTGAGGCGCAGGCTCCTCCTGCGGGGTTGGTGTCGGTTGGGGAGCAGGCGCATCGTCGGGCCGCGGCGTGGTCTCAGGGGCGACGGGACTTGCCGCGGCTCGCATGGCTGGCGCTGCCCCGGCAACCGGCCTTGGTTGGGGCGCCGCTGACCGCTGCAGCGCTGGCATCTGAGTCTGTTGGGGCGGCGCTAAAGATTGCTCTGTCGTTAGCGACGACGCGCAGCCGGCTAGGTAAAACAGGCCCACAAACCAAATGAAACGCTTTCCGGGCATTGATACTCCTGGTGATTACGACTCCGGGCTAGGATTAGGCGCCGCCGGGCGCCGCTGCCTCCTTGGCAGATTGGGTACAACCCGCGGCACGACAGGTCGGGGCGCGCCAACTTGACCCCGGACCGGTGGTCGGGGCTTTGCTTCCACTGTTTCGACTTTGCGAAAGTAATCCAAATTCACTTCGATTCGCGATGCGCCCTTTGTGAAGACAACCCGCTTGTCAGCGATCTCGGACAATCGAAAACCCTCAACCGTATCGCCAAGCTTGACCCGCATGAGTTCGGCTGGTTGACCCGCTGTAGCCGGACTCCCTCGCATTGCGGGAGAATCTTGCAGGATCGCGACCCGGTTAGTCCCGAAAATCGCGGTACCCAGCAGAACCATGCTGCTAATACGTTGATACCCCCGAGAACTGTCCGCGACTTCCGTTGAGCTGCCTTCGCCCCTCTGGGGATCAAAGATATTCCTGCTGACAATTGTCTCCGTGCTCACTGCTTGAGCCCTGTTATTCTCTTCCGACGGAGTTTCTACGGCATAGATGGGCGATCCTTTGCCCGGATTGGGAAGATCCCAAGGCCCCCCGGACCAAAGCCGGTACCCTTGCACGGCAACGATACCGACCCCGGTCACGAGAATAACGCTAAACAGTGAAGATCGCGTAAGAATTTCTTGCTTCCTCCACGGCACGCCCGCGCCAAAAGGAGTTTAATTTAACTTCCTTTGACTGATACGTCAAATCGAGAGAATGTGACCCAACTTTACCAGCGCCCGCTACCCCGAGACAGGCCTCTACTCTAAATGGCCGCCCATCGGGCTTTTACGTAGTTTCGGTCCAAACGACTAACAGCTACGGCGGCGCGCTCCTGGCCGGAATTGATTTGGTTAATCCTGCACTCGGCTCATTCTTTATGGCGGCAGTTCCGGCTCGGACGAATCCGGCTATCGTCACGCTAACCCGCAAATTTTGAATCGCGGTTTGCGCCACGGCTTGGGGCTGCGGAATCCTAACCGGCCGGAAAAGGGAGCGCACGTTGATTTCATCCACGACCAGAAGCTTCGGCGAATTATCGACGGCGCGAATGAAATTGGCGATCTGATCGATCTGCCCGCCGAGCTCCATTTGAATCGCTATTTTTGAGAATGACCCCGAGGGTTCCGGGTTAAGCACCCGCGTGGTAATGACCTGCGATCCTTCTTTTGTCGCCAAGCCCTGCACTATCTCCTGCAGATCGGAAGCGCTCACGGAAGCCGTATTACCGGACAAAAGCTTGGGTTCTCTGATCTTTATCTCCTTTTGCGCTGCATCGAGCGCGGCGGTCAGGCGCTCTTGTTGGGTGACGAAGCGGAGATTCTTTTCCAGCAGTTGGGGTTGAATCTCAAGCTGGTTTTTCACCCAGTCCCAACGTTCGAGGAACGGCAGGATCAAAAGATACCGCGCCAACACGATTACAAGGATCGCTAGCGTTACCAAAACCAGCCCGCGCTCCCTTTGCGAAAGTCGTTGCCAAAAGCGTTTCATGGCCTCGACGCTTTCTCCCTCCGCCTCTCCATTTCGGCCTTCAACGAAAAGGTTTCACGATTATCGCGGCCGCGATTCGAAGGAGCATTGAAACCGACGTTTTCAAAAATGGGAGAGCGCTCCAGCAGCGGTATGAGTCCGGACGCGTTCTCGGCGCTTCCTTGGATTTCCACCACGCCGCCGCGGTAGCGCAGATTCGACAGGTAGGCGTTCGTGGGTACCGTCTTGGTAAGCTCATCCAGGACGCGCAGCACGACGCCGGTTCTCCCTTCTTGCTCTGCGAGAAAGGTGACTTCTTTGCGCAAACTCTGCAGTTGTGTCTCTTCTCGGCGCAATGCCGTCACGGCGGGTTCGAGCCTCTGATTTTCCCGTTGCAACTGCCGTAATCGGAGTTCGTCTTTGATTGGGAGACTCGCGCCCCAGCCGATCAGTCCGAGCACAAGCAACGCGCCGAGAAACATATTAAGGCGAGACAAGGCTTGTGCGCGCTTCTGCTCTCCCGCCTCACGGCGCAAAAAATTAACCGCAAAGGATCCTTCGCGCAGGCCGCCCAGGGCGGCGCCCACGGCCGGCAAGAGTTGTGCGTCGGTGATCTCTTGGCCGCCTTTCAGACGTTGATTGCCAAGGACCAGGAGATCTTCATATTCCAACGGTTCGATTTTCGCAGAGCGGACGATCTCATCGATCTCCCCCCATCCATAGAGCTGCTGCGAAACATCGAGGCACTCGCGCAGCAGCTCTTTTCCCGGCCCTTGAGCCCAATCCACGTCGCGGAGCCGATGAGAAAACAGCAGTTCATGGTTCTGTTTCCAACCCGTGGCGGTCGTTCGCAGCCCGATCATCTCGCACGTGCGATTCAGTCCGCCGATCACGGCCGCCGGCCCGCGCGAGTCCCCTTTGCAGAAAATCAGAAGATTGGCCAACGAGATCGCAGTCGTTTCTATCGCATTGGGACGGATTCCAAACGAGCCCAGGACCTCCAGAACTCCCGCCAGGTTCTTTTTCGGGATTGCGAACAGATACACGGCGATCTTATCCCCCACTTTGCCTGTAGGCAGATAGTCATAGAAAATATCATCGCGCCTAAACGGGAGCTGTCTTTCGATTTCGTATTCGATTACCTGAGCCAAATTCGATTCGGCCGCTTGAGGCAAGAAAAACGGGTGCACGATGACTTCGTCCTGAGAAATCGAGAGGCAAAATTGATCTCTCCGCCGGTTGAAGTGCGGCAGCAAGGAAAGAATCGCTTCGCGCAAGCTTCGCTCGCGGGAATCGCTCTCGGCCTTCAGGGCGATCTCTCGTACGTCTTCCGCAATCCAACCGGTTAACTCGGCGATCGCTTGCTGTCTTTGTTCCAATGCAAGCTCGCGCACTTCCTGCTCGAGCAGCGACACGGTTTGAAAGCTCTTCCGAAGGCGAACCATAATGAGGCGATCGCGCATCAGGCACAGACCGACACTCGTGAGAAAATCGGCCCGCGTAAGATTTTGCAACGAGCGGCGGGAGATCGTCGATCTAACGCTGTCCCTCCAGTCGTCCGACCTTGTTGAGCGCGCTATTATGGTTGAGGCGTTGAGCATAGCCGTCTCCAGTAACAACTCAGTTTTGGAACAACGCGACGTCGTGATCCACCCACCGCAATAGTTCGAATCCGCGAGCGCCGCTGGTTCTGACGACACCCTTCACCCGGCGCCCGGAACGCGAATCGTTTAGGCGTCCTTCAGCTTCCAACGTAACCACGGCCGGATTCGTAAATACGAACATCCGCAGCATAGGATCCTGCGCTCCGACACCGAGCAGCCGCAAAAGATCCCCGATGCTTTTATCGGAGAGCTTCTGTCTCTCTTCGGCAAAAACGCGCGCTTTCTCGAGCGGCATTCCCATAAGCGCGTGAATCACCTCCGGCGAAACGGTGCGAAGGTTGATCCTGTCGATGGCGCTATCGACCGTGAAAATTTTCTTAAAAGCGATCCCGAGGACCCGATCGCCTGATTCATTTTCTCTCTCACCGTAAAAAAGATCGGAGGTCATGCCTCTTACCCAGAGAAGATCCTCGATCGTGTCGAACGGCCCGTTTTTGCCCGTGTACGAGGGCGTGAGCGAGCGATAATAATCGTTCTCTGCGCCGTTGACCCGATGGAGATCGTCGGGATCACGCCAGTCCAAAATGGAATCAATTAAGATGGTTCGGCGCGGTTCTTCGACGCCGAGATTGACAAAAACCCGGCGCAAGGTCCCATCGTCCACTCGGTTGATGTTGATCTTTCCTCCTTCATCAATGAACCTCACCCGGTAGACGCCGCCGCCGAGTTTCTCCTCACGCCAGCGCCCGTCGTAAAGATCCTCCTTCTTCTCTTCGTCATCCAGATTGATGCCGGTCGACCGGTGCATAAGATCGTATAGACCATGCTCAAAGCCCGCCAAAGCAAGGTAATAGCCCTGGGTTTCGTCATTGAAGCGATGCGCCGCGGCCGCCTCCTCGCGGACCGCGACACTGAAATCGAAAGCCACGACGAAGAGGAATATAAAAATCCACAGCACTACGATCAAGGCAACGCCCCGTTCATTAACAGGCTGCTCACAAAGCCTCATATGCTTCCTGTCTGCGTGCGACGCACAGGCAGGCGTTGCGCTCGCGCGCCTCGCCTCCGAGTCTTTTTGAGCAGCCTGCAATCAGATCTCTTTAGTTTGATGACTTGTAACATCGCCATTAGCGAGCCAATACCGCCATCATGATTGGGAACACGCGGCGGACCTCCCGGCCGCTCTCAGTGCGGTAGCTGAGTCGCACGGCGCGAGGCAGCGCCTGCCTTTCGGCCGCCACCCAGCGTTGTTCCCAGCGTTCGTCTTCGCTTTGTGGATCAAGGTATGCGAGTTCAAACGTTCTGACGCCTTCCTGGAGTACGAGGCTGCTCCGTTGGCCGCTCCCGGCCGGCTGATCTTCTTCGTCAAGCCGCACCGGAACTTCTTCTTCCAGTTTGATGACTCCTGCCTCATTGCCATCCCAGGAGAGACTGATTTTCGCCATGCCACGCCCCCCCATGGCCACCGAATAGGACGAGATGAAACTCAGCTTGTCCGCTTCGCCACTGTAGTAGAGGGTCGCATCTTGAGGCGAAGCCCGGTAAGGATATGAGGAGCGGATGTAGCCCCCGATCAAGTCGTCGAAAGAACGCGCTTTCTGATTTCGCTCGAAATGAACCTCTGATTTCTCGACGGCCTGATGGCCGAGAGAAAAAGCGCCGAAAAGGATCACCCCCATGAGGGCGAAAATAGTCAGCGCGAGGATCACCTCCACCAAGGTAAACCCGCTCTCGGACCGGCTCAGTAAACGGTAGCGATTCATGGGGTTGTTTTCTTCACCAGACGCATTGTGTTTAACTCTATAGATCGTTCGCGCCCGGCATCGGTCACCATCATCTCCAAGGCGACTTCCTTAAGCTCCCACTCGCTCGCCAGCGACGCGGAAGACCGGCCGGGCGCCGGCCGGACCTGTAATTTCCAACGGCTGTTCGCAGCCAGTTTTCCTTGCTCGGTTCCGTCCTGCCATTTGCGCCGCGCCAGGAACTCATCCATCACTTGCCTGCCGTACGAGAGCGCTTCGGTTCGAACCGAGCTCCTTGCTCCCAGACGCATACCCAAAGAAAAGATTTCCAGCAAGGTAACCACTCCCAAACCGACGATCGTCATCGCTACCACGATTTCGAGAAGCGTAAAACCCGCGCTTGGTGAAAAACTGATTTTCGCAGATCTCACGACTTATCCCCCCTCAACACTTCGATCCTGCCCGTGAGAGGCTCGAAGCGGATGGAGTAGGCCGGGGACCTCTCGTCGATGGATAATCTCACGGTGCCGCCTAATGTGCTGCCGTTGGGGAAAAACACAAAGCGCTTGGATCCGCTGTTCAGCGCCTCGCCTCCATCGACCTCTCCGAATCTAACATTCGGCGGCAGCTGTACTTCGCGCTGACGAGCCGCGAAATAGCGATTTTCGGGTAGATGGAGCACGAGTTGCTGGGGAACACCCTCGTAAAGGGCGCGACTGCGCAGATCTCGCGCGGCTGCCGCCAACTCTAAAGCCGCCTTTCGCAACTCTTGCGCTCGCATCCCGCGGTTAACGTTAGGAATAACAACGAGGCTGCTGATTCCCAACAGCACGAGAACCAAGAGCATTTCTATCAGCGAAAATCCTTGGTTATCGATTCCAGCTCGTAATGTCACGATTATCGGCTTCGCCCCCCGACACGCCATCGGCGCCGTATGATAGAATATCGAACGGACCGTGGTCGCCCGGGCTCTTGTACACGTATGACTTACCCCAAGGGTCGAGCGGCAGCTCCTTCCTGAGATAAGGGCCGTCCCATCGCTCTAACCCTCCCGGTTTTTGCCTGAGGGCATGCAAGCCCTCATCGGTCGTCGGATAGCGGCCAACGTCCAGGCGAAACGTATCCAGCGCCGTCCCGAGCAGCTCAATCTGCGCCTGGGTGACTTTGATCTTCGCCTTTTCCTCCTGCCGGATAAAGCGCGGCCCTACCAAAGCGGCAAGAAGACCGATGATTATCATGACGACGAGGAGCTCAACCAGTGTAAAGCCAGCAGCCCGCAAAGCGTTCTTGCCCCCTGCTCCATGCTCCTTGCTCTTTGCTCTTTGCGACCGGTTGCGGGCGCGCAAACCGAGTTCCCCATCGTGATTCGGGTGCTTCATCGTACTTATTCGCTTCGTCTTAAAAGGGCAAATCATTGATGCTGAATATCGCCAGCAGCATCGACACTACGACTAAACCGATGATCAATCCCATTCCCAGGATCAGCGCCGGCTCCAACAACGACGTCAATCTTTTGGTCGTCCTCTTGACCTCTTGATCGTAGTGCTCGGCAACCTCCGCCAGCATGCTCTCCAACCGGCCGGTTTCCTCGCCGACGGCGATCATATTCAACGCCAAAGGCGGGAACAGACCACTCTCTCCCAGCGGTCGCGCCATTCCCTTTCCTTCCCTGACCCGCACCTGGACCTGCCCGATGGCCCGCGCCAACAGGCGGTTTCCCACGACTCCCTGAACCGTGCCGAGGGCTTGCAGCAGCGGCACGCCCCCCTTGAGCAAAGCGGATAAAGTGCGGGCGAAACGCGCCGTCTCGAACTTGCGCACGAGATCCCCCAACAGCCACACGCGCAGGCACAGGCGATCCCAATCGCTGCGAGCTTCCGGACTCCGCAGATAAAACGAGCCGCCAATCAGGGCGGCAATGAAAAGAAGTAGAATCAACCAGCCATAGTCCGTCAGCGCCTGGCTGAAGTTAATGACGACTCTCGTGATCCAGGGCAAGGCCTGACCCACGTCCTTGAAGATCAAGGCGAAGCGGGGAATCACATAAATGAATAGGACGATGAGCGATACCCCCGCCGCGCCGGCGAGAATAACGGGGTAAATCAGCGCCGACTTAATGTCCTCTTTCAACGCGAGAGAACGCTCCAGATACTCCCCTAGGTACCGGAGCGCCGCGTCCAAAATACCGCCGGCTTCCCCGGCCCGTATCATGTTGACGTATAGCTTGGGAAACACGTCCGGATGCTCCCCCATGGAAGCTCCCAGCGACTTACCGGCACGAACCGCTTCCACCAGTGTCCGCATGACTTTGGTGAACTCTTCGCCTTCGATCAGACCGCCCAGGATTGATAGACTCCGGTCAAGCGGCAGTCCGGCGGCGAGAAGGGCGCTCAGCTCCTGAGTGAACTGCAGGAGTTGCTGCTGGCTGACTTTGTGTCTGGTAAAGAGGCTCAGCCGGACGGAGGAACCCGCCGTTACACGATCCCCCGGCGCGGCGATGCGAATCGGCACACATCCCATCTCATGGAGCCGCGAGACGACGTATTGCTCCGCCTCGGCTTCCATAATGCCCTCGACGACCTTACCCGCGTGATCCGCGGCACGGTACTGGAAAAAAGCCATTTCAATTTTAGATTTTAGATTGCGGATTCTCGATTGAGCGAAAATCGGAAATCCAAAATCGAAAATCTAAATTCGTTATTCCTCTTCCCTGGTGACCCGCAGCACCTCGGCGAGTGTTGTTGTACCTTGGCGTATTTTGTCCCAGCCGTCTTCCCTGAGCAGCCGCATGCCTTGCTCCGCGGCGAGGTGACGAATCGACCCGGCATCCGCTCGCTGGACGATGATCTTGCAGATCTCGGAAGTCACCGGCAGCAGTTCGAAGATACCCACGCGGCCGAGGTAGCCGGTCCCGCTGCAGCGGTCACAGCCCACTGCTTCCCAAACGCTGCTAGGAGCGCCGCCGTTCTGAATGACCCACTCGGAATCGCCGATTTGAGAGGCTGTGAACGGCATTTCTCTGCGGCAATTCATGCACAAGCGGCGGACCAATCTCTGGGCCAGTACGCCGAGAAGCGATGACGACAGCAGATAGTCCTGAACGCCCATTTCGAGCAGACGGGAAATGGCTCCGGCCGCGTCGTTTGTGTGCAATGTTGAAAAAACCAGGTGACCCGTGAGCGCCGCTTGCACGGCGATCTCAGCGGTTTCAGAGTCGCGAATCTCACCGACCATGATGACATCGGGATCCTGGCGAACGATCGAGCGAAGCCCATTCGCAAAAGAAAGCCCGATCTGCGGCTTGACCTGAATCTGGTTGACACCGCTGAGTTGGTACTCCACGGGATCTTCGATGGTGATGATTTTCTTGCCGGGATCGTTGATTTTTTGCAGCGCGCCGTAAAGCGTCGTTGTCTTACCGCTGCCGGTCGGCCCCGTGACCAGGATCATACCGTGAGGCTTGGCGATCATTTCGTTGAATTGCTGGAGCATCGCGGCCGGAAAACCGAGGGCATCAAGCTGGGTGAAGATCTGCGCCCGCTCCAATAACCGAATGACGACGCTCTCGCCGTACAGCGTCGGGATCGTTGCGATGCGAAGATCAACGTCTTTTCCCCCAAGGCGAATTTTGATTCTCCCGTCTTGCGGCAGCCGGCGCTCCGCAATATTGAGCTGCGCGAGAATTTTAAGACGCGAGACGACCGCGGCCTTGAGCTGGCGCGGCGGCGGTTCGACTTCGTGCAGAATGCCGTCGATGCGATAACGAACTTTCAGCTGGTTCTCAAAGGGTTCGATGTGGACATCCGAAGACCGGCTTTCCAGCGCGCGTACGAGAATTTGGTTCACCAAGCGAATAACCGGAACCTCCGACGCCATGTCGCGAAGATGCGCGACATCTTCCTCGTCAACGGCCCCCTCGATCTCGCGAGCGACTGCGCCCTGCTGAGAATCGCCCGGCTCGCCGTTGCCGAAGAGCGCCTCTATTCGCGCCGCAATCTCTTTTTCTTTGGCAAGCACGGGCTTGACGTGGAAACCGGCGGCTAGCTCCAGTGCATGAAGCCGCGAAACATCCAAAGGATCGGTCGTTGCCACGAGGAGCTCCCGGCCCTCGATTTTTACCGGGGCCATGCGCGCCGTCCTAAAAAACTCCGCCGCCTGGGCCGTGATTTCCATCGGCAAGGGCGCCGTGGGTATATCTTTAAGGGAAACGAGCGGGATGCCGAAGTGGTCTTGCAGCACGGGAAGAAGGTCGTCCTCGGATATAAAGCCAAGCTCGACCACCAGCCGGGTCAAAGGCGACTGCTGTTCCTGCTTGAGCTTCAGCACCCGTTCCATCTCTTCGTCTGACAGGAGCCTGCGCTCGACCAGCCGCTCCGCGAGATTTAGTTGGTTTCCCATTGGGCGGTACGCTCGACCGGACTACCTACTTGTGACTATCGGCTCGGCCGTAACGATCTTCGAGCCGAACTACGTCGTCGAGCTCGGGCGTCGAGACCTCGAGAACGTCGCAGTCTTCGACGGCGATCATCCGGTGTTTCATGCCTGGGACAACGTGCAGACAATCGCCGGGTTTCAGCCTTATCCGCGCTTTGGCGCCCTCGGTCTCAACGTCCATGTCCATTAGACCATTGAGAAGGCGAATGGTTTCATCCTTTATTCGATGATACTGGTAGCTGAGCGACTCCCCTTTGTTAATATGGAGAATCTTTCCGACATAACGCTCGGTATGCGCCCAGATGAGCTCATAACCCCAAGGTTTGGCAACAACTTTTTCGTTGTGGATCAACTCAGCCATATCGCCAGCCCCCTATGGTAGCAAATTATATGAAACGGGCAAAGCGGTCTTTGCTGAGCGCGCAAGAAAATCACCGTCAGCGCCTAACCAGAGGGCTTGGGACTGTCAAGCGGCGCTACCTCAGCGTGCTCCTCGAGGATCCCAACCCCAGCAGATTGAAACCGAAGTCAATGCTGGTCCGAGAGGGGTTGATCTCTTTCTTCACGCCAAACGTCAGACTCCAGCATTCGCACTGCGAGAGAACCTTGGTCGCAACGCGAATCCCGTTGAAACGGCTGTCGCGCACGTTATAAGTGGACTTGAAGAACAGCAATATGTTGTCGGTGGCATGGTAGAACACGCTTGCGGACAGGTTTCCTAAAGTGTTTCTGCTGAATCCGGCGCAGCGGGGGTCAAAGCGGTCAGGGCAAGTCGGGGGAGTATCCAAATCAAGGTTCGCGTTCTCCGCCAACAAGCTATTCGGTCCCCGTCGCAAGAAGTGGTAGCCAAGTTCAACCGCATTGGGTTGATTGAAATCCGGATCTAACACCCGGCGAGCCAGCGGACGCGGGTCGAAGATGCCGAACGTCGCTCGCGCCTGGGTGACCTGCCACGCGCCCGGGTTCACTCCCCCGTTGAAGCCGACACTCAGATAATCGGCCGGCGTCAATCTCAGATTCATGTCCAAATCCGATAGACTGTCACCGCCGTTCCGTTCCTTATCGATGTCGTAAATGAGCGCCATTCTCAATGAGCCGAGTTGTTGAATGTCGGTCGCTATGGCAGGGTTCAGCACTTCGACATCCTGATCTCCGGACGCTCCTGCCAGAGGCGCAGAAAATTTTCCCCAGAAGCGATTCGACAGCGTAAAAGCAACTATGTTTCGGCGATTGATGCGATCGATCCCGTCCATGATCGGGATGTCACTTTGGTCGGTACGCGGAACGAACAGGTAGCTGATCTCTGGCTCTATCACATGTCTAATTCGGCTCAGCGACGGGCCCTGCCAAGCGAAAATCCGTGATAAAGAACTCCCGATCGTGCCCCGAACTTCGACCAACTCGCGCGAAATGTTTCTATTTGAGGTCGCAAGTGAATATAGGTGGTAGAAAGTTTCCCTGGGCGCAACGCTGAACGAACCGGACAGGTAAGAGGCCACGCGAAACGGCAAAATGACTTCGGGCCGCAAGTCCAATCTCAAGCCATCGCCTCCCCTGCGTCGGAGATAGTTGACGCCTCCGGCATTCCAACGAAACTCCAGCGGAAAGCGATCCAAAAAACGACGGCCCCAAAAAGCGATTTCGGGCGTTCGGTGCAGGGTAGTGGCGTCGCTCTGAACGAAATCCTGATAAAAATCCCACTCGCCACGGAATTGCGCATCTCCCCAACCACGATAGAACCCGAAGCGTGAAGCACTATAACGGGCTCGCTGAAGATCGGCGTCCGGGCCGCCGATGCCGGACGCATTGAAACGATCGATCAACTCCCGCGTGAACAGATCGTCACTGTATCCGGCGAAGTCGCTATAGGTCAGCCAGTTCGAGGGGAGTGTGTAACGATGGGTTCCCATGACACTCCAGCGGCGCAAAGGAATATGCGGGTCGGCGATCGTACGATCAACCACGTCTTGCCGCTCGCCCGTGCGGAATGATTCATTAAAATATGACGAGTGGATCCGGAAGTCGGCATCACGGCTGAACAGGGTGCGAAACTCGCCCATCAAGCCGGCGCGCGCCCGGCTTTCTATGTCGAACGCAAAGGTTGCATCGCTGCTCTTCGAGATGGCCCAAAAAAAAGGTTGTGAGAACCGAAAGCCCTCCCGGTTAGAGTAGCCGAGGCTCGGGAACAAAAAACCGGTCTGCCGCTCGGTGTTTAGCGGAAAGAAGCCGTAGGGCAAATAGAAGACGGGAACATCCAGAATATAGAAATACGCGTCTTTGACCGTACCCAAGCCGTCGGCCTCGAGATCCATCGCCTCGGCGGAAATTCTCCATGGCGGCGGGCCGGACTCGCACAGACACGTAGTGAAAAATCCCTCGTCGATATGATAGCTCTGACCGCCGAACTTTTGTAAACGTCGACCGGTGATGCTGACATGACCCTGTTCGATGAAAAGATCGCCGTTTCGGATCTCTCCGGTCTCGTCTTCCAGGTTCATTTGCATCGACTCGGCTGCTTTGACCTTCCATTCGGGATTGTCCACCGATACTCTACCCCTTGCTTCGACGTCTTGTGTCACCCGGTTCACCCGAACTTCGTCCGCTTTTAACGTCGTTTGTTGCCGCGTGATCTCGACATTGCCTTGGGCTTCAATCTGCGCCCCGCCGTCGCCAACCGACAGCTTGTCGGCAGTGACGTTAATCTCTTCGGAAGCCGAACGGTCACCCGGCTGAACGGCTTGCGCCCTGACAGAAGCCGTCGCGCACATGACAATCATCGCGCTAACGATTTGCACGCAGATTTCTTTGGATCTCTTGCAGCTTCTTAGAACTAAGCGGGCCTCGCATTGCGTTTCCTTCTCCCTTGACGGGAGAGGGCGAGAATGGGGGCGTTGATTGTAATAACCCCGCATCCTAACCTTCTCCCGCGAGGTGAGAAGGAATTCGTGCGCCGGCGAGATCAGGCGAGTCAAAAACATCTTACCAGATAGAACGAGAAAGTTATTGTTGACGGCACCGCCTTGAATTTCATGTTTCTCGTGCTGTGATTATGGGCTCGATGGTGTGAAGCCGAGCCGATTCCCCGACTCCTGGACCAATGGCCGGATCTCGCCTAAAAGGTAAAGGGAACCGGCCACTAGAACGATGTCGTCCGGGTCAACGGTATCCAGAAGCGAACGCAAGGCGATAGGAGAACTCTCAATGGCGCGATGAGGGATTTTGTCGCTCAACCGAGCCGCCAGCCGATGCGGATCCGCGCTTCTTGACATTGCCACGCGCGTTAAAACCATCTCATCCACCACCTCCGATAGGCCGTCGAGCATCGAGCGCCAATCTTTATCGTCCATTGCAGCGAACAGCATCTTTACTTTTCTGCCGCCGCGAAAATCCCGGATTTCTTCAATCAACGCTCTGACCCCTTCGCCATTGTGAGCACCGTCTAAAACAACCGTCGGTTTAGTCCCCAGTACTTCAAATCGACCGGGCCAAACCACAGTCCGGAGTCCTTCGCGCACCGCATCTTCGGAGACAGGAAAATCGCGCGCGACGAGCTCCAGCGCACAGAGAGCCACCGCCGCGTTGCCTCTTTGATGCCGGCCCCGAAGGGCGACCGAAAGATCCTCAAATTGCCAGTTAAGACCTTTATAATCGAAGCAGCCGCCGCTTTTCAATAAAAAACTGAAATTCTGTTTTAAACTGTACAGCGGAGCCTTCTTAGACCTCGCTATTCCTTGGATAGCCTCAAGGGCCTCGTTGGGCAGATCACCGCATACAACCGGGACGTTTTGTTTAATAATCCCGCCCTTTTCTCGGGCAATCGAACCGAGATCGGAACCGAGATAGGCCTCATGATCTTGCGAAATTGTGGTGATCACGGAGACCGCCGGTCGCACAAGATTGGTCGCGTCCAGCCGCCCGCCGAGCCCGACTTCTACGACGCAGACATCCACTTGCCGCCGGGCAAAGTAGACAAACGCCATCACCGTGACGAACTCGAAGAAGGTCAGCGGGGTGGCGGCCGCCGCCGTGCGCTCTGTAATCTCGTCTGCGAGCGCTACAACTTCATCGGGGGAAATCTCATCGTCGCCGGCGCGAATGCGCTCAGTGAACGATACCAGGTGGGGCGAAGTGTAGAGAGCAGCGTGATACCCCGCATGCGACAGAATACGATGCAACATCGCGGCAGTGGAGCCTTTGCCATTGGTTCCGGCGATATGAAATGAGAAATATTTTTTTTCCGGGTGATCGAAGAGCGCCAGCGCCCGGTCCATTCGGTCCAGGCGCAGATCGATCATGCCGCCGCGCAGGTTGTAAATTCTGTCGAGGGTCTCGGAGTATGAAGTCATCCCGATGCCCTTCGGGATGTCAGATTGCAAACCTCACAGCGTAGATTGGCAAATTTGGAATCTTTAAAATCTGGCATCGGCCATAGTTTGAAATCTGAAAATTTGAGATCTGCAATTCCGAGCGGAGCGAGGACCGGTCAAGGAGTCATTTCGCTTTGCTTGCCTGTTTGATCGCCCGCTTGAGCGACGCCACGAACGCGCCGGCGCGGCGCGCCTTTTCGCCGTTGCCTTTCGCTTTCTCAACCGTGTCGATCAACGCGCTGCCTACCACTGCGGCATCGGCGAACCGGCTGATCCAGGCGGCCTGCTTCGGCGTGGAGATTCCGAACCCGACGCCGACAGGCAGCGCCGTCGCGCGCTTAACCCGACCCACCTGCGAACGAAGATCGTCGCCGAAAGAGCGACGGGCGCCGGTCACGCCGGTCACGGATACATAGTAGATAAACCCCCGGCCCTTGCGTCCCACCAAATGCAGGCGATCGTTCCCGCTGGTAGGGGATAGAAGAAAAATCAGGTCCAGCCTGTGCGCGTCCGTCCAGCGTTTTAGCTCCTCGCTCTCCTCGGGCGGCAAATCGACGCACAGAATACCATCCACTCCGGCGCGGGCAGCCTCCCGGCAGAATTTTTGCAGTCCGTAGTGAAAGAATGGATTGAAGTAGCCGAACAAGATCAGCGGGATCTTCGACGTCCGGCGAAACTTCCGCACCACCTCGAAGATTCGCGGCAGCGACACTCGGTGCTTTAACGCCCGTTCAGATGACCTCTGGATCGTCGGTCCGTCCGCTGTGGGATCCGAAAAAGGGACGCCTAACTCGAGGCAATCCGCCCCGCCTCTCTCGAGCGCGTGGAGGATCTTGAAAGTGGTTGCCAGATCCGGATCGCCAGCCATGATGAAAGGTATCAGGGCGGCCTCCCCACGTTGCTTGAGTTCCGCGAACTTTGGTTGAAGACGGCTCATGGTTAAAAAAGCGCTTCAGGGGTTCGGAAGCAATCTGTTAGAGCTTCACCCCGAGATAATCGCCGACGATCATCATATCCTTGTCTCCTCTGCCGGAGAGATTCATAATCATTGTCCGGTGCTTCGTCAAACGCGGCGCCAGCCGCATCACCGTCGCGACCGCGTGGGCGCTCTCCAAAGCCGGTATGATTCCTTCAACTTCGGCCAGAAACTTAATCGCTCGGATGGCGTCGCTGTCCGTCGCCGAGACGAACTGAACCCGCCCCCGATCTCTCAGATAACTCAACTCGGGACCCACACCTGGATAATCCAGGCCGGCGGCTATCGAGTGGGTTGCGCGAATCTGCCCGTCATCATCTTGCAACACGTAGCTCTTGCTGCCATGAAGCACCCCGACCTCGCCACCGAGAATCGAAGCCGCATGTTTTCCCGTCCGGAGACCCTTTCCTGCCGCCTCCACGCCGAGCATTCGCACCTTCTCGTCTCTTACGAAGGGATAGAAAAGTCCCATGGAATTGCTGCCGCCGCCGACGCAAGCGACCAGATAGTCCGGCAGCTTCCCCTCCTTCTCCAGAATCTGCCTTCTCGCCTCCTTGCCGATGACGGATTGGAAATCACGAACCATCATCGGATAGGGGTGCGGGCCGGCGACCGAGCCAATCAAATAATAGGTATGGCGTACGTTGGTGACCCAGTCTCTCAGTGCCTCATTCATGGCATCCTTGAGCGTTTGACTGCCCGAATCCACGACCCTTACTTTCGCCCCCATGAGCTTCATGCGAAAAACATTCAAGGACTGCCGCGCCACATCTTCCTTGCCCATGTATATCTCGCACCGCAAGCCGAAGCGCGCAGCCACCGTCGCAGTGGCCACTCCATGTTGCCCGGCGCCGGTTTCGGCGATGATCCGTCCTTTTCCCATTCTGCGAGCGAGCAAAATCTGGCCGATCGTGTTGTTGATCTTGTGCGCGCCGGTGTGACATAGGTCCTCGCGCTTGAGATAAACCTTGGCGCCGCGGAGTTTTTCCGTCAGCCGTTCGGCACAATAAAGGGGCGTCTCGCGACCGGCGTATTCGGTGAGGTAAAGGTGGAACTCTTTTCGAAAAGCGACATCATGGCGTGCCTGCCTGTAGGCCCGTTCAAGCTCCGTCAGAGCCGGGATGAGTGTCTCGGCCACATAGCGGCCGCCATAAGGACCGAAGCGGCCCCGCCGATCAGGCACCTTTGGCAGCGAGGATGAAATCTTTGAGTTTCGCATGATCTTTGATACCGGGCCGCGTTTCTACGCCCGAACAAACGTCCACCCCGCAGGGGTGGACCCGGCGAACCGCCTCGACTACGTTTTCGACAGTGAGCCCGCCCGACAGAATCAATTTTTCACTGTTCAAGCCTTCGAGCCATTCCCACGGGAATGGCTCACCGGATCCGCCGTACCCCGGCGACCACGAGTCCAGCAGATAGAAATCTGCTGGAAATTCAAAAATCCCATGCAGAGAGCGCCGTTCTTTGAGGCGAAACGCCTTGATCACTTTTAAGCCCCAGCCGCGACAATAGTCCGCGTTCTCTTCGCCGTGAAACTGAAGGCAACCGAACGCTTGGCGCCCTTCTGCGAGCTCTCCGTGACTCAAAACAGCACGGACTCGCTCCTTCGGCTCGTTGACAAAGAGCGCCGCGCTCAACGTTCCGTCCGGAAGCTCTCCGAGAATCCCGCGAGCCGCTTCCGGGCCGACAAACCGCGGGCTTGGCGGATAAAAATTGAACCCCAAAACGTCCGCGCCGAACTCGAGCGCCTTCTCCGCATCCTCGAGTTTCGTTATGCCGCAAACCTTGACCTTAACCATTTGCCAAGCCCGCATTATTCGAGTAGGAACGCGCTCAATCTCTGAACTCCATGTCGCCTTTAGGTTGAGACCTCCCTCCTCAACCTTAGCCTAAACCTGAACCTCGCCTGAATGTTCGGCCACCTCACGCCACGGGGGGGCATGCGCTCGCTCGGAGGGGTCGCCCCAAGGGTTTGTTCGGCTGTGATTGGTATGGCGAACATTCGGCCCGCGGCGGCGGCTCACTCTGTTAAAAGCTCCGCCAGCTTAACGCCGGGCCGAGGCGCCCGCATCAGCGATTCGCCGACCAGGAAAACGTGGATACCCCAAGCTTCCACGCACCGGATCTGCTCCACCTTGTCGATTCCGCTCTCGCAGATCGCCGGCGTTCCGGCGGGAATCAACGGCGCCAGTTTCTCGGTCGTTGCCAGACTCACCTCGAAGGTTCTCAAGTCGCGGTTGTTGATGCCGATCAGCTGGGCGCCGGCATTCAATGCGGCGTTCAGTTCCCGTTCGCTGTGCACCTCGACCAAGGTATCGAGCGCCAGCGCATTCGCTTCTTCCCTCAGTTCCCGCATGCGGCCGGGATCGAGCAGCGCTGCGATGAACAACACAGCGTCCGCGCCGAAACTCTTCGCCTCGGTCAGTTGATACGGATCGATGATGAAATCTTTCCGCAGCAGGGGGACAGCGACAGTCTCGTGGATTCTCGCGAGATGATCGAGGCGCCCTTGAAAAAAACGCTCCTCGGTGAGCACGGAAATCGCGCTGGCACCGTGGCTTGCATATTCGATGGCGATCGCGGGCGCGTCAAAATTTTCTCGAATGACTCCCTTGGAGGGCGAAGCGCGCTTCACTTCGGCGATGATGCGCCGTCCGGTACCGGTCAAGGCTTTGGCAAATCCCCGGGTCGGAGCGTGATATAACGCGCGGTCTTGCAGGGCCGAAAACGTGAACTGTTTCCGCCTCCGCTCGACCTCCTGGCGAACATGGCCGACGATGGTGGCGAGGAACTCAGACATGACGCTACGCGGCGGTCATCTGCGCCAGCTGCTCGAGCTTTTGCCCTGCATTGCCGGAATCGATCGATTCCGCGGCGAGCTTTATCCCTTGTTCGATCGAGGCGGCTTTACCGCTGACATAAATCGCGGCGCCGCTGTTGAGCAACACGATGTCCCGCGCCGGACCTTTGCTCCCTTCCAGCACGCGCCGCACAATAGCCGCGCTTTCTTCCACCCGTCCGCAACAGATCTCTTCCAAACGGCACGGCTTCAGCCCAAACTGCTCGGGCTTCAGCATGTATTCTGTGACTTGTCCGTCGCGTAGCTCCGCTACCTTTGTCGGACCGCAAAGCGAGATCTCATCCAACCCTTCCATACCGTGAACGACCACTGCGCGGGCGCTGCCCAAGTTTCTCAACACATGGGCGATTATGGCGACCAATTCGCCGCTGTAAAGACCGATGATCTGATGGGTCGCCAACGCCGGGTTAGTCAGCGGGCCGAGAAGATTGAATACCGTACGAATGCCGATGTCTCGGCGCGGTTGGACAGCGTACTTCATCGCTTCATGGAGCAATGGAGCAAAAAGGAACCCGATGCCGATCTTGTCGATGCAAGCCTCGACTTTGTCCCTCGGAGCGTCGACCTTAACACCCAAGGCGGCCAGCACATCGGCGCTGCCCGATTGACTCGACACCGATCGATTGCCATGTTTGGCGACCTTCACACCCGCCCCGGCGACCACGAACGCCGAGGTTGTCGAAATATTGAACGTCCCTTTCTGATCGCCCCCGGTGCCGCAGGTATCTAAAACGGCTTTCGCGCTCACCTTCACTCGATGCGCCTTCTCACGCATTACGCGCGCGGCGCCGGTAATCTCCTCGACGCTCTCCCCTTTCATCCGCAGCGCCGTGAGAAAAGACGCTACCTGCAGAGACGTGGCCTCGCCGGTCATGATCTGGTTCATTACGTCAACCGTCTCCGTTTCGGAGAGGCTGACCCGATTGACGAGCTTCTCGATCGCTTCGCGAATGTTCATACCCGATTATCCGTCCGCTTTGCCGGTCGCAAACGCTTTGGGGAAGTTTTCTTTGGTCTTAAGCGCCTCCTCGATTTTTTCCGCCTCTTCGCGCGAGCTGTAGCGGCCGACCCGAACCCGATACCAGGTCTTTCCCTTATTCTGGATCTCCGCCATGTACGCGTTGTAACCTTTATTCCTTAGCCTATCAACCCAACTCTTGGCCGACTTCTCTTCGGGAAATGCGTTGACTTGAACCGTCCATCTCCCCTGGTCTTTGGCGCTTTCAGCAGTCTTGGTCTGCGCCGGCGCAGATCGCTCCTTTGCCTTTTCCTTTTCCGCGGTTTTTAACGGAAGAATTCTCTCAGGCGGCTTTTCGGCGCCGGCCGTCTTCTTCACCGCTGTTTTCTCGCCGGGCTCCGCGCTCTTCTCTGCCGCCATCCGGGCGGTTGGGGAAGGAGCTTCGGAGGCCTTGCGGGCTGCGTCCCTGGACTCGCGTTTTCCGGAATTCTCTTGCGGCTCGGGCTTTGGCTTTTCCTCGCCTAAAGGCGCCGGTGCCGGCGGTTTTGTCAACGTATCGTAGAACGTCAACTCCTCCCTGGGTTGGGATGCCGCGGTAGAGCCGCCGGATGGCTGTCCCGGTTTGATGGGAATCTTCATCAAAGGCTCCTCTGCCTTGATAATCTTCCTCTCTTCGATTCCCTTTCCAACCACCATGCCAAGGAAAAAAATTATCACCGAGGCGATTGTGAAAACAGCGCCAAGCAATACCATCTGAGCCCGGCTGAAGTAGTAACGTTTGTCCTTACCTTTGCGATTGTCTGCCATCGACGTCCCCTATCGCACCCCACTACACATGATTGGCATCGGACCCTGACCGCGACGCCATCTTCATGGGAGCCTCCACGCCTAAGATATTCAGTCCTCGCCCAATCGTCTTCTGAACAGCCTGCGCCAAGGACAGCCGTGCCTTCGTCAAGTCGAGATCGTCCGTCAACACTCGATTGCGATTGTAATAGCGATGGAACTCCCCTGCGAGATCAAGAAGATAGAATACCATCCGATGGGGCTCCAGCTCGTTGACGCTCTCCTCTAGAACCTCGTTAAACTGAATAAGCTTGCGGATCAGCTCCATCTCCTCCACCAGCTCTAGACGCCCGAACGGTGGGGTACGGAGCGCCGCCTCGTTGGCTAACACTCCGCTCCTGCCCGCCTGTTCGAAGATGCTGGCGACCCGAGCGTGCGCATACTGCACATAGAATACGGGATTCTCACTCGACTGCCGCTTGGCAAGATCCAGGTCGAAGTCGAGATGGCTGTCCGATTTGCGCATCAAGAAGAAGAACCGCGCTGCGTCCCGACCTACCTCTTCAAGCACTTCCTCCAACGAAACAAAGTCTCCGGTTCGCTTGCCCATACGGACCGGTTCGCCGCCGCGCGTGAGGTGAACCATTTGAACCAGTACGATCTGCAGAATACTCGGGTCGAAGCCCAATCCCTGCACGGCCGCTTTGAGGCGGGGCACATAACCGTGGTGATCCGCGCCCCAGACGTTAATCAGCTTATGAAAGTTGCGCTCAAACTTGTTCCGGTGGTAAGCGATATCGCTTGCGAAATAAGTCAGCTCGCCGTCGCTTTTGATGACGGTTCGATCCTTGTCGTCACCGAACTGCGTCGATTTGAACCATTCCGCACCGTCCCTGGAATAGATCATGCCGCGTTCGCGCAACAGCTCTATCGTTTTCACGACTTCATTTCTCTCCCGCAACGCCTTCTCGCTGAAAAACGAGTCGAAACGAATGGCGAAGGCCTCAAGTTGCCGCCTGATCATATCGAGCAAAGAGTCGCCGCCGTATTGCCGAAAAAAGCTAAGCGCCGCATCTTTCGATTCGTGAAGAAATTTACCGCCGTGTTCTTGTCTTACTGCCGCAGCGATACCTTTGACGTACTCCCCGGGATAGCCCTCTTCCGGAAAGTCGATCTTTTCTCCAAACAGCTCCCGGTATCGCACGTCCAGAGAAAGAGCCAAATTCTCCATCTGTTTGCCGGCGTCGTTGACATAGTATTCGCGCCCTACCTCGAAGCCGGTCGCCTCGTGCAAGCGCGCCAAGACGTCGCCGATGACCGCCACTCTTCCATGGCCCACGTGCAGCGGACCCGTCGGGTTGACGCTGGCGAACTCAACTTGAACCTTCTGACCGCAACCGATATCCGGAGGAGTATATTTGCCCTCTGCGAGCTCGCGGAGCCGCTCATAATAGAACTTCGGCGCAAATCCGAAGTTTAAAAAACCGGGGCCGGCGATTTCTTTGCGTGCCAGAATGCCCTCGGGATCATCGAGGTTCTTGAGAATGGATTCCGCAATCACGCGGGGCGGCTTCTTCACTTTCTGCGCCCAGAGCATCGCCACGTTGGTCGCCAAGTCGCCAAACTCGCGCTGCTTCGGCGGTTCGAGAAACAAAGGGGGGATCTCCGTCGAATTCAGCTCTCCCCCCTTTGCTGTTTTCTCAATGGCCCGGACTAGTAGCTGCTTAAGGTGACTTCGCATCGTGACCTTTAATTATCTGCTGATCCCGTTCTGCAAGCTTGCCTCGGACGGCCAGCAGAGGCACTCTCTTCATCAATTGTGCGGGAAAATTCGCCAGAAGACGCTTTTGAGGTTAGCACTTAATAGTAATTTTTTCCATTCAAAGTCAACTTTGACGCTGCCTCATTGGTTGCCCCGGCGGGTTTTCTTCATCAGAAACGGGGCGACCTATCGGCGCCACAAGGACAAATACTTCGCGGGAACGCTTGCCGTCAGGAACAGCGGGCCGGACACATAAAACTCCACGCCGCCTGCGTAAGCCTCATGAGCATCGATCATGATGACCGCGGGTGAGGGATCGCGTCTTCTGCCGACGGCCAGGGCGTCTTCCAGTGACGCGCTGAGATGGACGAATTGGCGGTCACGTGGTTTAAGTCCGCCGCGAAGAATCGATTCAGCCAAGTCACGCGCGGTACCGTGATACAGCTGCGGCGGAGGTTTCACGGGCTCAGAGCCAAGTTCCACCGGAAATGAATGACCGTACGTAGCGCGAGCTTTGCCTTCTCTAAGCTCGAAGCGCTTCGAGTCCTGGATAACTCTAAGGACCTCATCTTCCGTCGTGTCTGGGAAGCGGTGCTCCACGGTTGCGAAGAGATCTGGCCAAGCTACAAAGCCCTGCCGGTCAAAGATGAGTGGATACTCCTTCGGACGGTGGCGCAGCAGGTAGGTGAGAAACTTAGAGATTGGCTCCGCGGGAACCACGGGAAGTTTATCCCTTTCTTTGGCCGGTGATCAGATCAAAAACATTACAAGCGATCCCCGTGGCTTCGTAACCGTCCATCCCCGTCGCTTGGGCGATCGAAAACATTTGATAGGCCAATGCACTGAACGGAACCGGCACTTCCATCTCCCGCGCCATATCGAGACCGAACCCCACATCCTTAGGCATCCAAGATTTGCGCGGCTTGTATTTCCGGCTGACCACGATTTCGCAGACGCGATCGATGGCTTGCGAGTTCTGCTGCGAATTCTTGAGAACCGTATGAAACGTTTCTTCAGTCACCCCGCCTTTCTTAAGCCAGGAAAAGATCTCCGCCAGTCCCAGATGCTGAATCGCCGCGAACATCGCCATAGCATTTTTTACCAACTTGGCGTTGCCCAGCTCTCCCACGTGGACGATCTTCTTGCCCATTGCCTTGAAGATAGGCAGGTGTTGCTCGAATAATTCCGGCGACCCCGAGATCCACAGCGACAAAGTCCCGGCCGCCGCCGCTTCTTCGACGCCGCCGGCCGAACCGTCGAGGATTCTCCACCCTTTTCGCTCCAGTTCCGCGTTTACTCCGACAATGGTCTTTTTATCGATGCTACTGAAATCCACCCAGAGCCTGGCCCCACTCGTAGCCTCATGGAGTCCCCCCTTGCCCAAGCCGACCGCTTTCACCGCCTCGTTGTAAGGCAGCATCGAGAGCACGACCTCGGAGGCCTCGGCAACTGCTCTGGGAGACTCCTTGAAAGCCGCGCCTTGGGTTTCGAGGGTCCTGGCGACCTCCCGTCTCAGATCATTCACTACCAAGCTATAGCCGGCCTTGATCAAGTTGGCCGCCATCCCACTCCCCATACCACCGGTGCCGATAAACCCTAACGTCTTCATAGCTACTCCTTCATTCTTATCGACGGGAGACCGGTGCTCGGTCTTCCCTCTCCGGTCGCTCGCTTGTGCTATTCGATCACTCGCACCCCTTCAGGCCACAAAACCAACACCAAAGTTTCGCCGACCGCGCGCGGCGTGTGAACCGACTTCGGATCGAGAAAGACCAGGTCGCCCTCTTCGTACGCGCCTGTTTCGTCCGTGACCCTTCCTTTGAGCACGAGATAGAACTCGCCGCCAATATGTTCGTGTCTCGAGAAAAC
>JBOHVS010000019.1:0-78695 GCA_050735975.1 Binatia bacterium
TTGTTTCGCCTTTGAAGCTCGCCCATCCGGCTCGTCGCAACCCGACGACCACCCATTTACAGACGGGGATCTGCTAGAGTAGTATCAAAAGGCCTCGCTCCGCCAAAAGATGACCTTTCGCGGCGGAAACGCGACCCGTTATACGTGGCGATTACAACTGAAACGACGGGTTTCTGGTTCATTGGCATATACGCTCACCAGTTACCGGCATGTTCTCGGATAGCATCATCGGTAGCGCACTCTTTTAGTAGCGCCCCGAGCCGGAAGGCCCGGCAACCAGGTCCAACCGAGCACTCAAGTCGCGCGCTCAGAGAAAACTTCTCGAGTTGTGGCTTCCGTTGGAGCGTCATTGGCTGTGCTTACATTGTTCATAACTAGGGAATCATACCTTTCTACCGCCATGGGGTACTTGGCGCTCAGCTTGTGATCCACGGTTTCATTTTTATAGCGGTTGACTTTCTCTTCGTTGATCTTGGCCTCCTGATACCGTGGGGTATACTTGTAACCTTCCAACATTCTTTCCTCAAAACAAACATCCAGAAAATTACAGATCTTCTTGAGATTCACTTCCGGAGATGTCACTAATCCCTCAAATGTTAGCACCAGCACCCGGTCGCTGTAACGTTGTTTCACGTCGTAAATTGTGTTCACCGCCTCACTCCAACGACGCGAGGCCACCTTCAGGCTATTCCCACCACGCCGCATTATGGAGGATACGACATCGTTTCCATTGCGAATGATCGCGATCACTTTGAGATTCGAGATTTCCAGATACTCCTCGATGGAAAATATGGAGCGAGGCGCTTCAGCGATCAATCCGACTTTCTTGAATAACCTGAACGCGAGGTAATGTCTTCTTCTTAACCGGATCTGATTGGGCACACATAGTTTGGTTCCGGTAATTTGCTTGCCGAGGATCCTTCTTCTCCATCTTCCCGTAATATCCTCGTTAAGCATGCCGATTTCGGTGTGACATCCAATCATGGAGGCTAGTAGAGTTGTTCCCGATCTGGGCGGTCCTATCAATAGTATATAGCGCCTCTTGACCGGCGATTTGGAATCGGCAGCACACCATTCAGCTATACTGGTTTGTTTCGATCTCTTCTTGCTCATTGAATCTCTCTACGGAAGTCGAAAAAGTATAGCATTCCATTCCCGCCTGCTTTTCGAGCAAGAGCTGCGAGGTCCCGTCGTCGACCCATTGTCGACCACCAGAACTTCCAGCGTGACGGAAGGCGTTACCCGCGATCTCCCCAAGCTTTCCAGCAGCAGCCGCAGACTCGCCACTCGGTTGAAAGTGGGAATTATAACAGTGACGTTTATGTCACGCTCGTTCGTCACCTTATTCTTTTTCCGCAATCACCATAACGCCAGGCGCAAAATCGATGTTCAACAGTCTCAACAGCCCACGGTATCTCCAATAACGGAGTTTCTTTTTCCAGTTCATTTCACAGATTCGATGGCCCCAAAAACGATGGAACCCGGCTATTTTCATCCAGCCGGCCAGGTGACGAAGCCGAAAAGGAGTAATATGAGTAGAGTCCGACCAAAATGACATGGGATGATAGACGTTGGGGGTCGAGACGAAAAACCGGCCCTTGGAATTTAATAACCCGTAAACTTTGCAAAAGAGTTCCAACACCATTACTGGGCTCATATGCTCGACGACTTCGAAACATACAATGACATCGAAAGCACGATCGACCTCATCAAGACTGTAAAAATCGTGTTTATGAGACCGATCGATATCCATGCTTCGGTAATCGATCGCAAAGGTCAGATGATGTTCCAAATGTGCTTTGAGCGAGCGATCATTAGCTCCGATATCCAGAAGCTTCATTCCAGGGCGAAGATATGCAACAAGCGGCTCTCTATAGTCGGGCACTATCGAGATTTTGAGAATCGCCTGGTTTAGCTCATCTTCCACCAAGTTCTTTGCTCTGTTTACTATTGTCCAGTCAATATCCATAGTCCAATAACGCACACTCCAGCGTGGACCTGCAACATAAATTCCGCGACGGAAATACTCCTTAGGCTAGAGTTTAACCTCAGTAAAGAGAAAACTCGCTCTCGTCTCGGATTTCGCTACTTGGCCCAGTTATCATTGTTTTCATAACCCAACTCGATGAGCAAATCTCCTGCTTCTCGATCGAACATGCGACGGTCCACTGCGCTGAAAGACGACCGCCAGACTTCTTTTCTGCTGTTGGAGATACGCAAATAATCGAGGACCCCATCTAAGCTTCCGTCCATGCCTAGAAACGCTATGGCCTTATTTAGAGTTTCCTTTGGTGCGTTGATAAGATCTTCGTAGCGAACCTCGACATAAGAAACCCCCTCGCATTGTGCGCTCTTCCGCCCCTGGAGCATTAGATTCTTCCAACGCCGGGCTGCCTCACGCACCGTCTTCGGCCCCCAGGGAAGCGAAAGATTAGATACGGCGACATCCCGCCCGTCCCGAATAATATGAATGCATTTGCTTACCGGGTAAAGCAATGGCAAAAGATCAAGGTACGTTAACAATCCGGGGGTTTTGTTGATCCAATAGGGCTTTTTCATTCGCGCGCAGTGAATGCCGAAGAGCGCGTCCACATACTTCCTTGCAGATTGACACAGGCTAGCGGGTGACGCATGAGCCGTTCGTGTTTCAGCCAGCCATTTATCGGTTTCGCGGATTAGGTCTTCAATATCGTAGCGAATGCAGTGACTTTCACCGTAGGGAAAGGCTTCATAGCTCTGCTTTGTTCCGTCGCCCTCTGGAGGGATAGGGCTGTAAGCAATGACTTTGCTCCTATATCTCTCAAACTCCTTTTGCAATCTTGCTTTCACGAGCGGCTCGGCAATCAACCGGGCGCAATCTCGAGTAACCGAATCGCCGTAATACCAACAAGCTCTCCGGCACAGAGTCAAGAGATTTCGAAGAAAACGGGTCTCATAGATCGGAGCGAGAACAGGATGATGTCCTAACAAGTTGACAAGCAGCGTGGTACCCGATCTTGGAACCCCGACGATAAACATTGCCGCCGGCACGCTCGATGCGTTGCTGCGCTCGCGGGCTTCCAGGCGGTCTTCAGGGCCGGCAGATCCAGCTATGATCCTTTTCGTATCCCAGCTCAATGAGAAGTTCTCCAGCCTCCTGATCGAAAGCTTTCCGTTCGTTCAAGGAAAATGCCGTACGCCAAGCGCCTACCCGGTAATTGTAGATCGGCAGCCGGCCTACCACATCCTCCGTGCTACCCTCCAGTTCTAAAAACCGCATGATCATTTCCAGTTTCTCAGAAGGCGCTTTGATAAGGTCTTCGTAATGCACCTCCAGGTAACTCAGGCGTCTTGAATCGAACCGTTTTCGTTGACTTAAACGGTCGCGCCATCTGCGAGCGGCCTGCCTTACATCCCGAGGCCCCCACGAGAGTGTTCGGAAAGACGCCGCCACATCCCTTCCGTCCCGGACAATGTGGATACATTTGGCACCGGGATACAGCTTTGGCAAGAGATCGAGGCTTAGCAGCAGTCGAGGCGTCTTGTTGACCCAATGTGCTTTTTGCGCACGGGCACAGTGTTCTGAAAACTGACGATCAATGGCACTTCGGGCCAATGCATAGATCTCGACCTCATTTCGCGGTCCTGCGACTAAAACTTGCAGAAATGCTTCCATCTCTTTAATAAGCTCGTCCATGTTAAAAAGCAGAGCCTGATTTTCAAATGGAAAAACTTCATATTTCTGCCGTACACCTTGTTCCCGGCGTTCGGCGGGAGGCGGTAAGGATCGAATAAAACTCCTGAACTCTTCACATTTTTTGCGATACTTTTCACACCGTGAAAGCAGAAACCGCTGCGGATAACCCGGAATCAGCGCGCCTAACCTTCGGCTAGGAGAATTACCCCAAAACCATGACGCTGATTCGCACAACATCAAGAGATTTCGAAGAAACGCAGTTTCGTAGATAGGGGACAACAATGGATGACAGCCTAAAAGGTTCACCAACAGCGTCGTTCCTGATCGGCCTACACCCACAACAAAAATTGGACTCATCACAGCGATTCGACATTCTCCCTACGGCGCTCTGTTTGGTTCTTTAGCGCCAAGGTGACTTAGCGCCGATCGCCGCTCCGCCCGTTGAGTCATTGGCAAAATCCGGGCAATCCAGTTCCTTACGTCTCGCTTATTGCCGCAATCATCGCTCATATACTTCCTAAGGAGATGCAACTTTTCCGTGTTGCTAAGGAATCTTCCGAGCGTGCGATTCAGCTGCACCATGTTTTTGACCCGCCTGCGCCTGCTAATGTAAGCGCAGCGGCGCACGCCTTCAAGATCGAGCAAATAAAAATGTTCGCGGCCGGTTTCCGATGGTTTCACTACGATATTAGCATCCTTGAGGTCGTTATGATAAATCCGCCGGCTATGCAGTTGCCGAAACAGCATCGCCAAGCTTGCCAAGAACTTTCTTCGCCGTTTGAAGCCGTCGGCTCCCGATAAGGGCTTTAGCTTTTCTCGCCAGTAGCTATCCGCCGTTTTGCCGGACGCAATCTCTTCCGAAAGAAAAAAGCTTTTTTTCAGCATTGCCCAGCGGCGGCACTCGACGGCTCCGATCGGCGACGCGATGCCGACCCCGGCTTGCGACAGTATCAAGGCTCCTTTGAGTGACCTGATCGCCCGAGAAAGCCGAAAAAGCGAGGTCACTCGATAGACCCAAGAAAACGCATTGTAGCGCTTTATATAGACACCGGTCGGCACTCCGGCGATTTTCAACTTCACGCGACCGACTTTGATCTTGCGCTCGTCTTTGACAATTTGACATTCGGCCCGCTCGAAGAGTCGATCAGGATCCGCGACAGCATCAATAAACGTTTTTGCGGCCAGCGGCCGCCGGAGCCAAATCCGAGCCTCACCGGCTCTCTCAGCGCTGAACTCAGATAAGAGGTCTACCGCCATCGTCCTACCGAACCGCTTGCATCAAGCAACTTTCGAGTTTTTTGAAGTGATTTTTCCAGGAGTAGTCTTCCGCCACGCGCCTCGATTCGGCGGCGCTTTCGGGCCGGCGGCCCCGCTTCAACAACGTCTTAATTCTATCCTCGACCTCGTTGGCGTCTTCCGGCTTATCTATGACGCCCGCACGCAGGTCGCCTTTGAGGATTTCAGATGCGCCGACGCTACGGGTCACAAGGACCGGCAACCCGGATGCGAGCCCTTCCAATACAACGTTGCCAAAGGCCTCCTGAACAGACGGCAAAGCCACAATATCCGCGGCGCCATAGAACTTCTCAACGCTTTCCTGCCGGCCCGTAAAGACGATCCTGCCTTTGGCGCGCTCATCCGCCCGAGCCGCGTATGTTTGCAGCGACGCATCCTCGCCCACCGCCATCAAGTAGACATCATTCAACCGGGAAGACTCCCAAGCGGCAAGCAGCCGGTCCAGGCCTTTCCTTCGAAACCCGCTTCCCACGAACAAGACCAATGGTGCATCCAAAGGGACTCCCCACTCTTCTCTAACCGCATTCCGCCACTTCGCTCGCAATGACGGGTGAAAGCGCTCTCCGTCCACTCCGTTGTGCAGCACCGTTATCTTTTCCTCCGGCACCGCGTAAGCCGCGATGATTTCGCGCTTGACCAGTTCTGAAACGGCCACCACTCTCTTGAAATGCCCATCGCAAAACTGTCGCCGTTCCAGCGCGAGAAGGCTTCGATGGTAGGGGCTCAGGCTTTGCCAAAGGCGCCTCGACGACCCGCCTGCGCGTCCTAATTTCTCTAAAAAAACTCGATGAGGGCCGCCGCCGCTGCGAAGGACATCCTGTCTGAGCATCCGTCCAAAGTTTACAACGACCTCGCAATCGTACCGCCGGATCACTTTCGGCGCGGAAACGGCGAAACTCCATAACCGCGCCGATCTTCCAAACGGAGCGATCGGCACTGCGTGGGCGATCGTGCCCGCGGGGGGTTCGATATCGAACTCGCCGCAAAACAAATGAATTTCATGTCCCAAGTCCCGCAACCCCTCCGCCGTCAGGTAAAGATCCCGCTCTGTCCCTCCCTTGAGGTCAAGCCGCTTATGGGCAAGGCCGATTCGCATCGTCGTGAGAACAAAAGTTGCCGCGAAGGCCGCTCTACCGGTTTCTGATCCCCTGAATCAGAACCAGGGGATCGTCGCCGCTGGGACCGAGACCGCGGCTGCGCAGAAGCGGCGGAAATAGCGACACATCAGCCCCGAGTTGTTTCCATTGCCGCTCCCCTAAGATCACGTAATCGCGCGTCTGTTTCAGTCTACGCCGAAGAGCGTCAAAGTCCTCTGTCACGAGCTGGATCTTCGGGCGCCCATAAAACATGATGGAGGAGTTATTCAGCCCTTTCCCGAATAGAAGAAGCTCTCCGCGCGTGCCCGCCGTGCTTGCTGCCAATTGAACAAAATCATCATAGCTCCGAACAGTTGCCAAGGTGGGCGTCACGATTCCTTGAACTATCACGATCGTGAAAACGGCCAGGCACGCGATCTGCACGACTGCTATTTTGATCTTGTGACGCATTAGATCTCGCGCCACCGAGAGCCAAATAACACCCGATGCCAATAGAAGAGAGCCCACGAGCCATGTCCTCTCATCCAGAATTTGCTGCGTCATTTGCACTTCTAGAGCGGCCTTCGGTCTTAATCTGACATTCAGCAATTGCAGCACAGAAGGGATATCCATCCCTATGACATGCCCGAGCAACACCAGCAACATGATCGCTCCCAGCCCGCCAGTGAACCATCCTATCCACTTGACCGCACTTGGACACTCGGCGGCTTGTTCGCCATTTCGGCGACACCACAGAGCCGTCAGCAAAGCCAGCGGGGGATAGAGGGGCAGAATATAAGGAGGTCTCTTCCCTGCCGAAAAGGAAAAGAAAAAAAATACGGCAGCGATCCAGATGCCCAGGAACAAAGCTCGCTCATCCGCAAACCATTTCTTTTTAAAATATTGCCATAAGAGTAGCGGAAAGAACATCGTCCACGGGAAACCCAATGGAAGCAGGTACAGAAGAAAATAATAGATCGGCTTCTGATGCCCGCTTCCACCTTCGCCATGCACAAAGAAACGGGCGAGATTCTCTTTCACGAACTGTAGGCCCGCGAAGTCGCTGCCGCCTCTTTTCAGCGCCACGCCGTACCATACGGCGAAACTCGCGATACCCACGACGATGCCAGGATGGCGTAGCAACCTGGCAAGAAATCTCCACTCGCTCCTGAGCGCCAGAAAAACAGCAATGATAATGCCGGTCAGAATTATATTGACCGGGCCTTTCGCCAACACCCCCACGCCGGCTGTCAGGTAAAAAGCGTACCACCAACCTTCACTACGCATAACCCTCTGGTGAATACCGAAAAAGAGTGACAATGGCAAAGTTATGAAAAACACCAGTGTCATATCGACTCGGGCCTCCACAGCGGCGGTCTGGTAAATCACCGTAGTCGCGAGCATCACTCCGGCGAGGAGTCCGGTCTCCCGGCCATAAAATTTTGCGCCCCAACAATAAATGAGAAATACCCCTAGCGTCGCAGACAATGCCGATGGAAACCGAATGGTGACTTCTGTCATCTCTCCCCAGATCCTGGATGCGATAGCTCCGACCCAGTGAAAAAGGGGCGGCTTGGAAGGAATGTTCTGGCCGAGCTTTAGCGGGAAAAGCCACTTGCCGTTCTCCACGATGTCCTGAACCACCAGGGCCTCTCTCGGCTCGCCTTTGTCGTGAAACGGGCTCTTCCCCAAAAAGAGGAAAAACACGAGACCACAAACCACGCCTAAGACCGCTACGCTAATGAAATGCTCGGAAAACCCGGACAAAGCCATATTCTCCGATCGGATCGCTCGAGTCACGGTCTTTGTGACAAGATCGAAGCCGGCGCGTCATTAGCGAAAGGCCCGTTCCACCGCATCAATTCTCTAAAGCTCTTCCCGCTCTGAACGTGATCGCATACCCAGCGCCTCCGCCGGGTCTTTTTTTCAAGCCATGAAATGAGGCGCCGGTCTTTGTTGTCCCATGCTTCCTTTGACAGATATTGCCTGAGAAAACGCATCCGGTCTTGAAGAGACACCCCCGGCAACGGGAACCGGTTTAATTGCACCAGGTTCCTTCGCCAAAGCGCCTGAGGAATCCAATTCGGATACCTTCTGGTTCGATCATTATCCATGAAATAAAACGCAATGCCGTCTCCGGGCGCCATAGAAACAAATACGTTTGACGGCACCAGGTCGCCGTGGACGAACCCCAGGCGATGAAAACGTCGAATTTCAGCAGCCAATCTGTCGATCGATCTTCTTTTTTCGAGCAGAGAAAGCGATGTTGCATTGCCGCTCCACCGATCGTACAGATAAACCGGCAACGGTTGTCCGGACACCCCCTGACTTAACAGGAAAGATCTCTGCAGCCGCCTGCGTCTTCTTTGCTCTCCCGCGGCAAGCGCCAGCGGCGCGTTAAAACCCGTCTTCGATAGAGCCAACCCCTGCCGCAAAGCGCGCAGCGCTTTGGAGCTGCGAAAACAATCTTTCAGCGCGCCGGCGGCCGAACCGCAATGAAAGACTTTGAGATAGAAGACGTCCTTATCCTCCGGCGCGGCAATCTCCAGTTGGATCGTTTGCGGATGTTTTGCGGGACGCTGTTCTTCTATACTACACTGAACCGTTCTCCACAGAACTGGGTTCCAGTACTGCGGCAGAACCCACAAATTCCAATCCCCGTCTCGATAATAGTGATAACTAGGACCGAGTCGCATAGCTGCCGGGGGTTTTACTGTCAAGTGATAAGGCCAGAGCGACCTTGTCGGCGACCTCTGCCGTCTCGATCGACTTCATGCACAGCCGATCAATAGGACAGGTTTTAGCGTTGCACGGGGAACAGTCCGCTCTGCCTCTGATCGCCAACTGGCCGAACCCGTATGGAGCATTACGAGAAGGAGTGGTGGCTCCCCATAAAGAAACAACCGGAGTCCCAACAGCCGCGGAAATATGCATCAGACCCGTATCAGGCCCAATGGCAACTTTCGCCCTTGAGATTATCCCAATGGCCTCACGAAGGGAAGTCTGGCCCACCAGGTTTGTCACTCCAGCACCGCATTGCGCTTGGGCTTCCGCCGCCGCTTTCTCGTCTTGCTTACTCCCGAGCAGCACAACGTCGAAACTATGCCGTCGCTGTATCGCGCGAGCGCAATCCGCGATTTGAGCCGGGAACCATTGCTTGCTGACCCAGCGGCTGCCGACAAATAACGCGGCGTAGGCTCGACCGACCTGAGCCAGGTGTTTATCGACCCCGAGTTCTTCGTCCGCGGTTAGACGGAAAAACCATTCCACGGGTGATGTCTCCACCCCGAGGTATTCAGCAAATTTCAGATAATGTTCGAGTTTGGAGACCTGGTCTCCGACCGCAGGAATGTGCGCGTTGTTAAAGATCCAGTTAAGCTCCTTGCAATCAGAGCGATGGAAGCCGATCCGATCGGGCGCCCCGGAGAAGAAACTGATGACTCCGCTCTTTAGGTGCCGCTGCAGATCCAAAACGAGATCGAATCGCCGCGACCGAATCCTCTTCAGGAATGGAACAAAATCACGCCATCCCCGGCGCCGGTCGAACAGGATGATTTCGTTCACCGCCGGATAATATTCGACCAACGGGAAACAGGCAGGCTCCACCGCCCAGGACAAGAATGCCTCTGGAAAACCCCGGCGGATCAGGTTTGCCAAAGGCAAGGCTCTTGTCACATCCCCGATGGAGCCGTGAAGAACAATCAGGATGCGCTTAGCAGGCTGCTCAAAAAGACTCATATGCTTCGACCCTGAAGGGCTCACCGTTCCATGACCCCTGCCTCACCGTAAGCTAGGATCAAGCCTCGCCAACTTCATAAGCCTGATAGGAGCTCAAGAAACCATTCCAATGCGTTTCCGAGACGAGCTGGCGACGCGGGTCCAGTTTGCAGATTGATCTTAGGAGCCGGTTGAGGTTTTTCCTGACCAGCCCTGCCGGAAGACCGCCCAAAAGGAGTTTTGCTTTGTCGAAGTCGATGATATAGCCCTTGATCCCATCGGGTTCGGCTCGCACCAAGATGTTCTTCACATTTAAATCGCGGTGATAAATCCCTTGCCGGTGTAAAGTCTTGAGCGTGCGCGCCACCGCGGCCAGGACAGCTTCGACCCCGAGGACGCGGACCAGCCCGCTTTGAAATGCCGTCCAAAGGTCCTGCGCCTGCTTGAGCTCTCTGGTGAGCAACCAACCGCGATAAAAAGGCCCCCACAGTGGCGCTACACAAGCCGCATAGACCTCAACCGTCGGTATACCGCGCCGGCGAATCTCCTCGGTTATCACCAATTCTCGAAACGGCCGGGGGGGCCAGGTAAAGAATACCTTTCCGGTCAGATTACGAAACAAGCCGCCATGACAGTACGCGCGAATTAAAGCAGTTTCACCGTTTTTAAGGTTGACAGAGCGCAACTGCTCCCTTCCTTGAAACGAGCTCATCAGTTGCGACGGATGGCCCGGGACGAAGGTTTGACTATCGACGAATTCTGCAACATCCGATCGCACCACCAGGAGGACCCGATTACCGGTTGTTATCGTCTCGAACTGTCGCGGGATTGGGCCCCAAACCCAATCTCGGTTTGCCATGATCGATCCTTTGGATGCCAGAGTTCGTTCCTTCTAACCACGAAGGTCCTAGCGCGGCAGAGCCGCAACCAAATAGGAACAGAAACTTCCACCACGAAGTGTGTCATGAGCTTACGCTCGCCCACAGAGGATGAAATGGAGGCATATCCCCTCCACCCCCTAACCCCAATTTTCAAAGGAGGTCACGAAGAGCACGAAGTTGAAGAGTATAAACTGTCCGAACCCTTCGTGTCCTCGTGGTCAAGATTCTGGTTGCCGCGCAGCCGCGCTGAGTTGACTTTATACCGCCATCCATTGCGGAACGTATTCACTGCGATTCATTTCCGCCGGTACCGTCGGGCCGTTCAGCAGCCGCCTGACGGCCTGCAGTACCACTTCGGGCTCAATGAGCCGAATACAGTCTTCCGTGCCGAGAGGACAGCGCCTGCCACCGTGTAAACTACACGGCCGGCAAGAAAGTCTTTTTTCAACGACAACGGCTCTAGAAGAATAAGGATAGAACCCTAGTGATGGCGTGGTGGCGCAAAAAATCGCCACCACGGGAACTCCTCGCGCAACCGCGATATGCATCGGACCGCTGTCGTTGGAAACGAAAACTGCACAGCGGCTTAAAGCTGCGGCCAGCTCGCGAAGAGAGGTCTTGCCGGCCAGACTCACCGCGGCGTCCGGGGCCAACCGCTGGACTTGCGCTACCGTGTCCGCATCTTCAGGTCCGCCGAACAGCACCACTTCGCAATCGGTTTCAGCCTTCAAGAGACCAATCAGTCGAGCGAAGCTCTCCGGCGCCCATCTTTTCGTCGGCCAAACAGATCCCGGATTGATGCCAATGACGGGTTTGGCGGTGTCCACGCCGAGGGAACGGAAAACGCTGTCCATCGTCTCTTCCACTCGCGAGTCGATGGGAAGGTTGATGGTTCGCCGGCAGTCTTCGGGCGAAATATCGAGCGCCGTTAAGATGGAAAGATTTCGCTCCACGTCGTGTTGCGACGGATCTCGATTGACCCGAACGTGAAATAGAAACCAACCGTTGCTCTGCCGAAACCCGATCCGCCAAGGAATTCCCGCCAAAAATAGCAATAAGGCGCTCCTGAAGGACTTGTGCGGGCAGAGGACCATCGTAAACCCTTTGCGCTTCAGCAAAGTTGCTTTACGCCATAGCCCGGTCCATCCTTTGTCGGCGCTCTTCTTATCATCCAAAATGACTTCATCAATATCCGGGTGATCGCTTAAAAGCTGCGCGCTTTGCGGCGTGCACAAGGCGCTGAGCTCGGATTCCGGGAAGCGGCGCTTGATCTCAGAAAGAAGCGGCAACGTCAGGACGGTGTCGCCCAGGAAACTGGTTTGGACTACCAGGATTTTTTGCCATCTAGCCAATACTGGCGCCTAAAGGCGAATCGCCTCGTCGATCAGCATCACGGGGATATCGTCTTTTATCGGATACATGAGACGGCAGGCCTCGCAGATGAGCCCGTCACCGCTCTGATTCAAATGAATATCTCCCTTGCATTTGGGGCAGGCCAGGATATCCAACAGATCCTTACTGATTGCCATGAACTCCTCCGTTCGACCAGCAGGCTGCTGAAAAAGACTCATATGCCCGCTTCGCGGTTTTGGGTCTCGAGTTCCGAGTCTCTGGTTAAACCTGAAACCCGAGACTCTGGACTTGAAACTGCCTATGGCACGCGCCTCGCCTCTGAGCTTTTTGAGCAGCCTATAGTTAAGGTTTTTCAGCAACGTACTAACTAAGTCTAATCCGAAAACGGAACCAGGGCGTCGCGCCCACGTCGGTAATTCCGTTGCGTCTGATGCCCGTCGCGGTTGACGAAGAACCGCCCATACATCGGATGGTGCAGACTCCTGACCTCGTGCTCTAACTGAAAAATTCTCCGGCCATCCTCGATGTCGATCACGTCTTGAAACCGAAATTGATGATTCCGGACGTCTTCGGTGACCAGCCCGCGCTCCTTCAAGAGCCCGTAGGGCCTGGAAAAATTACCGATGTAAATGGCAATGTGGTGCCCGTCGTAAGCTGAAGTCGCGCCGCTCTCGCGAAAAATAAGCGCCTGGTTCCGTCCGATCTTGACTCGCGCCGCCAAGCCCGACGGATCATCGGTCACGGAGAACGCTGCCCCCAATACTCTTTCATAAAAGCGGCCGATCGATAGAGCCGCGCCCGCGGCCACTAGAAACTCGACATAAGCGAGGCCGAGCGCCATATCGCCGAAGCTCGCGGACCCGCTTGGATGGCAACGGATGTTATTGCCCCACGGACAGGTGACGTCGATGTGGTCCGCCGCTTTCATCCACCCAAAACGCGTATTTTGTAGCCGCTCTCCCAAAAGCGCCAATCGTTGTTCCAGCGTTTCGAGGTTCGGCACGACGAGGCCGATGCGCCCGTGAATAACCTGCGGGGCGCGCGTCGGCAGGTGAAATTGTTGCTCACCCATGTTGATCCACATATTTTCCAGACCGACGTTTAGATAGGGGTCCCTGGTCAGCCCCAGTCCAACCACATAGAACAACGTGGCCACCGACTGATCCGGAACTTGAAGGTTTACGTGCTCCAACAGTAATATATTCCCGACATCTTCCTCACAATAATCCTTCATCGCCGTTTACCTCGCTCGCCGCGATCTTCTGACTACCGTTCACCCCTCGACACGCTCAGGGCGAACGGTATAAATCTCGCGCTAATCGGTGACTTCCGTTCATGCTGAGCTTGTCGAAGCATACCGTCGATTCGCCGCAATATTATGCATCAATAGTTGGTCGAGCGCAGACATACCGTCTAACTCACGACCGATCGAATCCAGTCCCATTCGCGGGCCAACCCTTCGTTCAAACTGACCTGCGGTTCGTATTTAAGCTTGGCCTTAGCCTCGTCAATGCGGGCGCTGGTGTTTCGGACATCTCCCGTCTGGCGGTCGAACCTCCTGATTTTCGCCTTCCGGCCGGAGATCTTGCCGATCAGCTCGATAGCTTCCAACAGATTCGTTCGTGTGCCGCCGCCCAAATTGAAAACCTTGCCGGAGCCTGGATAGAACGCTGCTCCAAGAATCCCGTCAACGATGTCCGAACAATAGGTAAAATCACGGGTCTGCTCTCCGTCATCATACAAAGGGATCTCCTCATCTCTAAGCAGTCCCCGCATGAAGATATGAAAGAACATGTCGGGTCGTTGCCTCGGCCCATAAACCGTGAAGAACCGAAGCGAAACCGCCGGCACTCCGAATCCTCTCCAATACAGATAGCAAAGATGCTCCGCGGCGAGTTTGCTGACGCCATACGGCGACACCGGTCGCGTAATCCCCTCTTCGCGCATCGGCAAATCGGCCGTATCTCCGTAAACCGAGGAGGAAGACGCATAGACGATTTTATTGATCTTGCGGCCCTTACATGCCTCAAGTAGCATCTGCGTGGCGAGAACGTTGTTTTGAGAATACTCGGAGAATTCCCTCCCCCAACTCGACCGCACTCCAGGCTGAGCAGCGAGATGAAACACGTAGGAAACGTCCCGAAGCAAGTCGTTCACGTCGGTTTTCAGAAGGTCTCCTTCAACAAATTTAAACCTGGGATGCTTGATGCAATTCGCCAGGTTCCGCTCTTTGAAGTGGCGCGGGTAATTATCGAGGAATTTATCGATGCCGATCAAGTCATGGCCCAACGCGAGCAGCTTTTCTACCAGATGGGATCCGATAAATCCCGCTGCGCCGGTGATTAGCGACCTCATTCTAGCCCTCCGCTCTCCGGTCAAGCTCCAGATTTCCGACTACCCACTCGGCCGCTTGCCACAGGTCGGCCGCCACAAAACGACAGGCTGGCGGTGCTTCCTGTCCAAAACCCGAGCCGCCCTCAATCCACACCCCTTTGGCGCCGGCGCGCGCGGCGAGTTCCATATCGATGGCTTGGTCGCCGATGACATAGGAGGCGCCCAGGTCCAGCCGGAGCTCCCGCGCCGCCTGCCGAACCATGCCGGTGTTCGGTTTTCGGCAAGCGCAGGCGACCCGGTAGCGGCCCAGGCCTTCGGTGGGATGATGTGGACAATAATAAATCGCATCGACCTTGGCGCCATTCAGTGCCAAGCTGTCGATTATTGCTGCATGAATGTTACAGAGCTCCTGTTCACTCAACATGCCTCGAGCAACCCCGGACTGATTTGTCACCACCACGATCTTTAATCCGTTCTGCCGCAGCAACTTTAAGGCTTCAGGCCCGCGCGGAACGATCTCGATTTGGTCCGGGCGCGACAGGTAGCCCACGTCCCGGACGAGCGTCCCGTCGCGATCGAGAAATACCGCCGCTGATTTTTCAACCGGCATGCAGCGAGTCCAGGCTATTCGCCTGGGGACTCTTCTCGATCATGTTCACGATATGTTCGACCAACGCGTCTCCATTTTCCACCACCATAGCCACACGGAGCGCGAACAGCTTTTCTTTAGCGACAGGAAACCCGACTAGTTTGAGTAGATCCTTCTCGGTCGTAATGATCAGGTCGGCGCCTCGGGCCGCTCTGCTAATTCTCTGCCAATCCCGGAAATGATACAAGTGGTGATCCGGAAATCCCAACGTGTCCACAATCTCTCCGCCCCATTCGTAAATCATGCGATAGAAGTTCTCCGAGTTGGCAATCCCAGCAACCGCCACGATCTTGCTTCGATCCAATTGACTCAGCGGATATTGTCTTATACGGCCGGAGTCCAAACCGATCAGGCACTTCGGCTCTAGAGAGCCTACGAAATACCGGCCCTTCCCCGAGAGCCGGGACGCCCATGCTGCCTCTGCGCCGGTCACCAAAAAGACCTGAGCGCGCCGGAGTGCGCTCTTAGACTCCCGAAAAGGACCCGCCGGAAGAAGCCAGCCGCTACGATCCGCGCCCAATACTAATAAGTCCAAGTCCCGCTTGAGCTTACGATGCTGGTAGCCGTCGTCCAGAACCAAGACATCCACTTTGTGCTGCCGAAGGAGTTCCTTGCCGGCGTCATAGCGCCGGCTGGCGACGGCCACTGTTTTGCCGTAAAGCCCCGCCATCATACTGGGTTCATCGCCGGCCTCCGTAACCTTCCCCTGTGATTCCCCCGTCCCATTAGCCGTCCCCGACAAAACGACAGTGCTTGAACCACTTCTCCTGTAGCCGCGACTCAGAACTCCGACTTTTAAACCCCGCCGTTCCAGTTCCTGGGTCAGCCACAGACAGGCGGGCGTTTTTCCAGTTCCGCCGACGGTCAAATTGCCAACGCTGATGACCGGGACGTCGAGCGACTTCGTGCGGATCCACCCGCGTGAATACAACCAACTTCGTGTTTGCACCGCGACAAAGTAAATCAAAGAAAGCGGCAGCAGTAAAAACCACAGCGCGTTTCCTAACAGTCCCTTACGCTCCCAAACCCGGCGAATCCAAGGGTCGTTCATCGGCTGCCCGGACGGTGAGTCTTGCCCTTCCCAGGCTCCCTGCTAAGAATTCCGAGCTTGAGCATAACGGCAAACCAGCGCAACGCTGTTCTCGACGACTCCCTGATCGTCCGTGGCAAACTGATAGGCCTTTTCCCCGATCATTTTGCGCTTTTCAGGACTGCTCAGAAGGCCGGAAATCTCTGCGATCAACTCTTCAATTCCTTTTACCTGGATACCTGCGCCCATGTTTTTCATCTCAGTCGCCACAGCGGCGACGTTCGCGGTGAAAGGCCCGAACAGTACGGGCTTGCGAAATCTCGCCGGTTCGAGCAAATTGTGTCCGCCGGCATCGACAAGGCTACCCCCAACAAACGCGATGTCGCCGATCGCGTAGAAATCCGCTAGCTCGCCGAGCGTATCGAGAAACAAGATGTCCTTTTCGAAGAAAAGCCGCCCGTTGATCTGGGTTTTCTTCTCATATTCGATACCGCGCGCGCGCAGAAGGTTTTCGACCTCCCAAAATCGCTGTGGATGTCTGGGAGCTATCACCATTCGCAAATCAGGAAACTTGCTTTTGAGCGAAACAAACGCGTTCAGGAGGATTTCCTCCTCGCCGCGATGCGAACTGCCAACAACGAGTATACGGTTCTTCCCGGCAATCGATCCTTTATAGTCCGAATCCCCGCGCCTATCCTTATCGGCCCCTTCCGCTACGGCCCGCTTGAGGCTCCCCGTAACCGAGATCCGCTCGCGCGGCGCGCCGAGTTTCATTATACGGTCTGCGTCATCTTTCGTTTGCATGCCGATGGCCGTAAAGTTTTGCGTCATTTTACGGAAGAATAACCCGAGCAGAGAGTATCTACTAAATGCCCGTTCCGAGATGCGGCCGCTTAGCAGCAACGAAGGAATACCCCGCTTATAGGCCTCGCGCAAAAGATTTGGCCAGATCTCTGTCTCCAGGATAATCAGCATTGATGGATCGAAGACGTTCAGCGCCCGCCGCACGGTCCATAACAGATCCAGCGGCAGGAAAAACGCCAAATCGGCTGCAGTCGCCTGCCGTGCTATTTGATTACCGCTGTGGGTGAACGTTGATACGATGATTTTCTGTTCTGGAAATCGCCTTTTGAGCTCCTGAATGACCCTTCCGGCGCAAATGACTTCTCCGACCGAGGCGGCATGAATCCATACCGGGCGGGTGCCCGCAAACTGCCTGATGACAGTTCTTGAATACCATCCCATCCGCTGGAATAGACCCGCTCGAAAACGCTCTCCCAAAAGCCACAGGAGCGGCGAAAAAGGCAACGTGGCGACAAAAACAACGGTCAGGAGAGCGTTATAAATGAAGTACGACACGAACTCACCGCGCGTCAATGAAAGGTTTCCTGGCCGGCGGCCGTCTCTTCTTCCACTAACTGCAAGGCGTAAAGCCGGCTGTACTCGCGCTTGCGCGCGAGCAGCTCTTCATGGGTGCCTTCTTCAACGATCATGCCGTCGACCAGTACGGCGATGCGATCCGCTTTACGAATGGTCGAAAGTCGATGGGCGATGACCAGAGTCGTCCGTGTAGTTATCAGGCGTTCGAGAGCTTCCTGAACCAGCCGTTCCGATTCGACATCCAACGCAGAAGTCGCCTCGTCGAGTATTAGAATCGGCGCATCTTTTAGCAAAGCCCTGGCGATCGCCAACCTTTGCCGCTGCCCGCCTGAGATCTGCAAACCCATTTCGCCGATGACCGTCTCATACCCCTCCGCAAGCGCGCTAATGAATTCATGGGCATGAGCCGCTTTGCCCGCCGCAATGATCTCCTCCATGCTTCGTTCAGGGCGACCATACGCGATATTGTTCCGGACCGTGTCGTTGAACAGGAAAGTCTGTTGACTAACGATGCCGATTTGAGATCTTAGAGCTTTCAACGTAAGGTCTCGAATATCGACTCCGTCCATCGTTATCCGGCCCGAAGTAACGTCATGGAAACGGGGGATGAGGTCCGTCAGCGTACTTTTGCCGACCCCGCTGACTCCGACCAAAGCGACCATCTCTCCGGCTCTCACTTTTAAATTGATATGTTTCAGAACGTCTCTATCGTCGTAGCCAAAGCTCACATTGTGGAACTCAATTGCGTCGCTGAAGCTTGCCGCCGGCTTGGCGTCCGGTTTTTCTTTGATACCGGATTCGATGTCGAGAATCTCGAATACCCTCTCGGCCCCGGCAATCCCTTGTTGCACGAACGTATAGGTTTTGGTGAGCCCCTTGAACGGCTGGTACATAAGGAACATAGCGGCCATAAATGCCATGAAGTCGCCCTGCGTCCGCCCTCCTCCAATGACACTCCAGCCGCCGTACCATATGATCGCCCCGATTGCGAAGGCAGCCAACAGCTCCATTGAAGGGGTGACCAAAGCTTTGATTCGGCTGGCTCTTAGGGACTGCTTGAATAAACGATAGCTCTCATCGGAGAATTTCCGAATCTCATACTCCTCCATTCCGAAAGCCTTCACGACGCGATTCCCCTGGATACTTTCCTGCAGAAGCGCGGTTAACGCGGCCGTTGAAATTTGGCCGCGCCTGGTGAAGCGCTTGATCTTTCGGCTGAGCCGTATAATCGGCAGCACCGAGGCCGGAAATACCACGAAGGCTATCGAAGCCAGAATCCAGTCCTTCCAGAATGCTACGCAAACCAGCACTGCCAATGAGGCTGTGTCGCGCAGAAAAGACGCCAATGCGTCCGTGAGGGTCGAGCGCAACAATGCCACATCATGGCCGACCCGAGAGAGCAGTGTCCCGGTTGAATGGCGATAGAAGAAAGACAGAGGCATGAATTGTAAGTGGCGATTCAACCGGTTGCGAACATCGTTGATGATTCGCAGCCCCACGTAATCGGTAAAATAGCTTTGACCAAAATGAACCAGCCCTCTGATCGTAAATAGGGCAATTACGGCCAGCGGCAAATAAGACAACATTGCTATATCTTTTCGCACAAAGACATCGTCGACCACTCGCTGCACGAGAAAGGGGAGCGCTCCCTGGGTGGCGCTATATCCGAGCATGCAAACAATCGCGAGCGCGAAGTAGGGCCAGACATAAGGTTTCAGAAACGGAAGTAAACGAAAATAGGTTTTCACTGTGAGCGACCCAATAGGATGCTGAATCTTAGCCGAGCATAGAGACGGCGATGTCCGCCACGCGATTCGAGGCCCCGGGGGCGCCCAGGTTCTCTTTTAGCCTGATTAACTTATTGGTAATCGCTTCCTGAATCTGGCGACTTTCTAAAATAGATCGACTTTCCTGGACAACTCTTTCCGGCTGCAGGTCGGATTGGACGAGCTCCGGAGCGATTTTCTCCCCCGCGATGATGTTAACGATACCGATATGCCGGACGCTAACCAAGAGTCGAGCGAGGCAGTAGGTCAACCAGGACACGCGATACACGATAATCATAGGCTTGAGCAGCAATGCGGTTTCCAGGGTGGCCGTTCCGGACGCCGTCCAGACGAGGTCCGCCGCATTGACTGCGTCATATCGATGCTCCTCAACAATCGGGATTCTCAACTGACCTCGGCGGAGGATCTCCTCTATCTCGGCGCGATCGATAGTGCCCGCCTTGACGCAGATGAATTGAACTTCACGCTCCTGCCTCAAGCGTTCAGCGGCCTCCAACAACACCGGCAGATGATATAAAAGCTCCTGCCGTCTGCTGCCCGGCAGCAGGGCGACCGTAGGTTTGTTCGGGTCCAAGCCTAGCCGCGCCAGCGCGGTTTCACGGCCTTCCTTCGCTTGAACAATTTCCAGCAGAGGATGCCCGACGAATACGACCTTGACGCCGTAAGCTTCATAGAACGGCACTTCAAATGGAAAAATGACCGCCATTTGGTCCACTCGCCGGGCAATCTGCCGCACACGACTCCGGCGCCAAGCCCAAACCTGCGGGCTGACGTAGTAGAGCACGGGTATGCCCAAGCTCTTGGCGGTTTTCGCCAACCGTAGATTGAATTCCGGAAAATCAATCAGCACCAGGAGATCCGGTTTCCGCTCCCGCAATGTACTTTTCAACAAATGATAGGCGCGCCAGATGTCTCTCAGGTTTCCGACCAGCTCAATCAAGCCCATGCCCGATAACTTGGATACGCTGAAAAGCGCTTCGAATTTCGTTCGCTGCAAATGTTCTCCGGCGACCCCAAAAATCCTCAGAGTCGGGTCCCGTTTCAACAATGCCTTGACCAGCTCCGCGCCAAGGGTGTCTCCCGAGGCTTCGCCCACGACCAGCATAATCTGTTTGCCGACTTTAACCATTGCGCCGAGCCGCCGTTCGACAGGTCAAAGCTGCGCCGTGATCATCGAAGCAATCTCCAACGCGCGAAGCCCGTCCTGGCCGCTCACCAAAGGCGGGTTTCGGGTGCGAACACAACCGAGGAAAGCGTCGATCTCGTCCGCGAGCGCGTCGCCTTCCTGGATTTCGATATTCTCACTGCGTATGTCGAGCCAGCCGCCGCCCGGCGGCGGTTTGTAGAAAATCTGCGCGCGGCGCTGGTCATAATCGATCGAGATATAGGCGTCCGGCTGAAAAAACCTGACTTTACGTTCACGCTTTATCGACACGCGGCTGGAAGTGACGTTGGCGATGCAGCCATTGGCAAATTTGATTCGCGCGTTGGCGATATCCGGTTTATCGGTAAGAACCGGGACCCCGACGGCTTCTACCTTTTCGACCGGGGCTCGAACGAGGCTCGCGATCACGTCGATATCGTGAATCATAAGATCCAGTACCACGTCAACGTCGGTGCCCCGCTCCACGAACGGCGCCAAGCGGTGACATTCGACGAACTTAGGGTCCTTTATAACTCCTTCGAGCCGCCGAATCGCGGGGTTAAATCGTTCAAGATGACCGACCTGGAGAATGAGGCCTTTGGCCTCCGCGAGATCGACCAATTGTTTGCCCTGGGCGAGGTCTGCGGCGAGCGGTTTCTCGACCAAGACATGGATACCGGCCTGCAAAAAGTCCGTCGCCACCTGATGGTGAAGTCGCGTCGGCACGGCGATGCTTACGCACTGGACGCGATTAAGCAACAGCCGATAATCGGTGAGCCATTCCGTCCGCAGCTGGCCGCCGATATCCTGGCTTCTCGCTTCGTCGATGTCGACAACCCCCACGAGCAAGGCCTTCTTCGACGCGGCGTACTTTTCCGCGTGAAACCTTCCCAGGTGCCCGACTCCGACGACACCTACGCGTATCCTGTCTTCCTCTTTCACCGATGTGTGGCGCCTATAGCCCGTATTATTCATCCTGTTCCAGTAGAGGGAAAGCCGGGCCGCTCCTCAAGCGCTTCAACAAACTTTATCGCGCCAAGACGCCAAGAGCGCAAAGAAAAATATTCTCCTATTTTCCGAACTTGGCGTGCTTTGCGTCTTCGCGCGAGTCATCGTTTTGGATTCTGTAATCCAATTTCAACCGAAAATTTCAAATATCATTGGTTAGTCTCAACCTTAACCTTGATTGAACGGGCGGCGGCCTACAAGGCACAGGCTCATTGACCGCGGCCGGAGAGGGCTCGCCCCCGAAGGCCCCTCTCCATCGCCCGTACAACGCAGACTAGCAGGTTGCTGAAAAACTCTGCAAAGCCTGCTAGCGAAGCGCGACCACCGCGATACCACCGGCATCTGCCCGCTTCAGCAACGCTTCCATCTCCAATAGAATCGTCTTGCCCGCCTCTACCGCCAGCGCCGCTCCCCCGACTGCCTGAAGATTGTTGATCGTATCCACGCCTACCGTCGGAACGTCGAAGCGAAGGTCCTGGTTGGGTTTGCTGACCTTAACCACAACGCATCCCGCTCCGGCTAACATCCCACCTCTTTGGATCGCAGCGTCGGTTCCCTCCACGGCCTCCACGGCAAGAACCACGCCATTTTTTACAACGACTGTTTGGCCGATCCCCAAGCGACCGACTTCTTTGCCGATGCGAAACCCTAAACGAATATCTTCCCATTGGGAGGCATCCGGCGCCGATTGGGTCAGAACACCCTCGGCCGCAATGATTTGCGACAAGCACAAGGTTGAGTCCAAAATCTTGATTCCTTCCGCCTCGAGCTCCTCAGCCACCCCTCGCAGTAAAGCGTCGTCATCGCGGCTTCTTACCCGAGCCAAGAATCTAGCTCCTCTCAAATCAGGTCTAAAGTTGCCGAATAATTTGACCTTGCGGATTCCCCCGGCCATCACGGCCTCAGCCACTCCGGCGCGATGAAACGCTTGGATGAGCTTTCCCAATTGACCTACATAGATCCAGGTAACGTTTTCGGCGACGGTGTCAATCTCCCGGAGCGTCTCTCCGCGATGAGCCACGGCCACTACGTGGAAGCCTTCGCGTTTGGCTTGCTCAGCGAAAATGATCGGGAACTTTCCGTTGCCGGCGATCAGTCCTAGTTTCCTCACGGGGCGAAAGCTTTTGCCGGTTATAGTTCGGAACCCGCTTACCGGCAGATACCGCGTTGGGAATTTGCAACGAAGGCGACAAGCTTTTCAATCTCAGCCGAATGCGGGAGCTCGTAACGGAGTTTTTCCAACGCCCCTTTTGTTTTTAGCTTGGATTGAAAAATGATCCGGTAGGCCTTTTTGATCATGTCAATCTTGTCCTTGCTGAAACCACGCCGCTTCAGACCTTCGAGATTCAGCCCGCGGAGCCGGGCGCGATCTCCGGTCGCATTACAAAAAGGCGGAACGTCTTTGGACACCATGGATCCTGCCCCGAGGATCGCGCCGGAACCGATTCGGACAAACTGGTGAATACCCACCAATCCCCCAACAATGACGTAATCTTCAATAACGACGTGACCGCCCAAGGTAGCTCCGTTAGCAATGATATTGTTGCTTCCCAGGATACAATCGTGGGCGATATGGCAATACATCATCAATAGATTATGGTCGCCCACGCGGGTCACCATTCCGCCTCCCCTGGTGCCCGGATTCAGCGAGACAAACTCTCGAATCGTATTGTGGTTGCCGACGATCAGCTCGCTGGGCTCTTCTCTGTATTTAAGGTCCTGAGGAACGGATCCAACGCTCGCGAATTGAAATATAACATTGTCCTCGCCGAGCGTCGTTTGCCCTTCGATCACGACGTGCGACTTGATCTTGGTGCCTTTGCCAATTTTAACGCCTGCTCGAATGACCGAATACGGACCCACTTCGACGCCGCTGCCCAACTCGGCCTTGCTGTCGACAAGGGCCGTTTCATGAATCTTGGTCACGTTTGCACCCATGCCGGAACAGCGCCGCCTAGTCCATTTCTACTTCCATGGCGGAAATCTCGGCCTGGGCCACCAACTTTCCATCGACCATGGCAACGCCCTGCATCTTCCAAAACGAGCCGCGCCGCTTTAAGCAGGTAAGCTCCAGGCGCAGCTGGTCGCCGGGCTCCACGGGACGTTTGAACTTTACGTTATCGAGGCCCGTCAGGACAAAAACTTTCTTGTCATCCGTGCGGCCTCGGGCGTTGTGCGCGAATATGGCGCCAACCTGAGCCATAGCCTCGCAGATCAACACGCCCGGCATCACCGGCCTGTTTGGGAAATGACCTTGAAAGAAGTTCTCATTAAAGGATACGTTCTTGATTCCGACAATTTTTTGATCCCCCTCCACCTCTTCGATCCGGTCCACGAGCAGAAACGGATAACGGTGCGGGAGACATTTTAGGATCTCCTTTAAGTCGAGCATAACGTTGCGGTTTTCTTCACCTCCCGTTTGCCAGCTTCGCCACTTTCTTTTCGAGATGTTTGACGGCGTTCCACAGTTTCGGCAATTGAGGAAGCAAGGTCATGACTTTTAGCCACTCACGATGAGGCGCCGCGGCAATTCCGCCGGAAAGCAGCGCCCCCGCGGGCACGGAGCGTGGTATTCCTGACTGCGGACCGATCATAGCGCCATCGCCGATCGTGATGTGGTTGACGACGCCCACCTGACCCGCCAGAGTGACATTGCTGCCGACTCGTGTGCTACCGGCAATCCCGACCTGGGCGGCTATGACCGTATTTTCGCCGACAACCACATTATGCGCGATTTGCACCAGGTTGTCGATTTTGGTCCCGCGGCCGATGACGGTCCGTCCCAGTGTGGCCCGATCGACAGTGGAGTTGGCGCCGATTTCGACATCGTCCTCAATGTCGACGGTCCCGACCTGCGGAATCTTAACCCGATCAGCCCCCTCTCCCGCATAACCAAAGCCATCACTGCCGATGACTACGCCGGCATGCAAGACGACTCGATTGCCGACTCGGCAGTTCTCCCGTACGACGACATTGGGGTAGAGGACACAATCATTTCCAACCTCGACGCCGTCCGCGAGAAACACCCCGGGAAAGAGCACCGATCTGTTTCCGACGCTAACTTCTCGACCGATATACACGCCTGGAAACACTGCCGCTTCTTCTTCCACACGTGCAGAGGGCTCAATGTGCGCGAGCGGGCTCACTTGGGGCCTGTAGTGGGCGGGGGGGTTGAAAAACTGCAGTATCTTGGCAAAAGCGACGTAAGGCTCCGGGACCTGTAGAAAAGCCTTGTCTGATGGGGCTGTTGCATCAATATCAGATCCTACGATGACCGCGCTGGCTCTGCAGTCACTGAGGAATTTCAGATATCGAGGGTTGGTAAAGAATGTGATCTCCCCGGGTCCGGCTTCATCAATCGAAGCAACCCTAAGGATCTCGATTCCGCCGTCGCCGATCACTTCCCCTCCGACGTATCGCGCGAGATCGGAGAGAGTTTTTCGTCTGGGAGTCACTTGCCCTTGGTCGCCTTTCCGTCAGAACGGCTGTTGTAAGCTTCTATCACCCGGTTGGTGACGTCAATCCCCTGGTCGCTGTATAGGAGCTGCGAGCGCTCCAGTATTAGAGTGAACTTTTCCGCCTTGCCGATCTCGTTGACGATCTTCTCCAGCTCTTTGAGGATGTCGCCCGTCATCACACCCTCTTTTTGTCTGAGATCCTGCTGGTGATCCGCCATCGTGCGTTGATAGCTCACATAGCGTTTTTGTAAGTCTGCTTCGAGATTTCGCCGTTCCACGTCCTTCAGCAAGGGTCCCTTTTTGTCCAGTTCAGCTTTTAGGCGTTCAAGCTCTTGCTTCTCCTTCAACAAACCCGTCTCGACCTTTTTAACCTGCGCCTGGAATCTTTCCTTGGCCCGTTTTCCGGCGTGGGACTCCGAAATGGCGCGCTGGAGATCGATATAGCCTATTTTAACTTTCTCCTGTGCCCAAGCGGAGCCCGGATACAGAACTAACAACATGAATATCCAATACTTCACCTAAACCTCCGAACAGTCGAGATAGATTTTAAGGAGGGATTTAACCCTACTGCGGATTTCCAAATGAGAAACCAAGCACGGACGTGTCGTCGCCCGGCTTTTTGTTGAGTGGGAAGCCGAGCTCGAGTCGGAGAGGACCGAAGGGCGACATCCATCGCGCGCCGACGCCGACCGATCGCCTAAGATCGTTAAAACTGAAGTTGTTGAACGCGTTGCCGGTATCGAAGAAAGCCGTGCCCCTGAGCCCATACTGCTCGTAAAGCGGGAACATCAACTCGGCGTTGAAAACTGCCGCTTGCGTGCCTCCAATGACATCGTCGCTGCAGGCAGTTGTGGAATCGGCATCCCGACAGCCGCTCGACCGCTCCCGCGGCCCCAAGCTTCTATCTGCAAAGCCGCGTACCGAGTTCATCCCGCCGAGAAAATACCGTTCGAAAAGCGGTAGACTCTTCTCGCCGTTCCCCCGTTCTGCCAGCCCGAAGCCGTAGCCGAGGGATCCGCCCAGCGCGAGCACGTAGGCGCCTCCCCAATTCGGGTCTTTCAACAAGGGGTAATGCCATTTTCCGCTGAGATCAGATTTGATAAACCGGCTATCTCCTCCGAGGCCGGCAAACTTCACGGAAAAGCTCGACTTAGTCCCTTCCGTTGGATTGAAAAAATGGTCCTGGCTGTCGTATTTCAGGCTCGGGGTGACGCCGCTCGTCAGCGAATTTCCTTCCTCATCTTGAATCGTTTGTGCCGCGTTTCGGTTAACCCCGCTAATCTTCTCATGAGTAAGGTCATAAGCCAGACCGCCGCGCAGGTAATCCCAAATGGTAGGCGAAGTTTCAGTCGCCAGTTCATCGGACCCCTTTGCCGCAGCGCGTTTCGGCCAGCCCAGGAAACTAAACCTCATGTCTTTAAGCGGGTAGCTGGTATTGACCCCGAAGCCGAGCCTCCGCTGATCAAAATCGATAAACTCGCGCTCGGTGTTGTAGGCATCGAAACCCAGGGCCACCTGGGTGTCGTTGGCATACGGCTCCAAGAAACTGACGATAAAGTCCTGCCGGCTCGATCCGATGCTAAAATTTCCGTTCAGCCGCTGCCCGAGTCCGAAAAGATTTCTCTCGGCGACCCCGGCGTTGAACAAGAAACCGTCGCCGGTACTGAAGCCGGCTCCGACAGTGAACGTCCCCGTGGGTCCTTCTTTGACGTCGACCAAGAGATCGACCGTATCGGGTTGATCGGTTTTTTTGGTCGTCAGCTGCACGTCTTCGAAATAGCCGGTCCGCTGCAAGGCATTGCGGCTTTGGGTGATCTTGGTGCCGGAATAAAGTTCCTGTTCAGTGGCGCGAAGCTCGCGACGAACCACCTTGTCCCTCGTTTTTGTGTTCCCCGCCACCAATACCCTGTTGAAATAAACCGGCGGACCTTTCTTGATGACTAAAGCGACATCGACCTTCTTTTCCGTCGAATTTACATTTGTAAGCGGTTCGACTTCGACGAATGCAAACCCCTTGTTGGAATACATCTCGGTCAGAGTCTGGATATCGTCGCGCAGCCTGCTGCCTCGGAAGATTTGTCCCGAGGTGAGCTTCACTTGCTTAAGCATCTGGCGACCGTCTTGGATAAGCTCGCCCCCTATCTCAACCTTGCCGACCCTATACTGCTGCCCCTCGTCAATGCGGATAACGATCTCCAGGCCGTCTCGCCCCTTAAGAACCACCGGTTCCCCGATCTTGCTGTCGATGTAGCCGTGATCGGCATAGTGAATGCCCAGATTCGTAATGTCGTTCGTGAGAATATCACGATCGAGCACGCCTCGATTGGTTATAAAGGAAAATAACCACTCTTCCTTCGTGGCCATCAAACCCTTGAGCTCGCTTTCGGGAAAGGTTTTATTCCCCTCGAAAGAGATCTTTTTGATCAGCCGCCGGGTCCCCTCAATGATGTCGACGACCACAACCGCTTGATTGTTGGATTCGACGGAAACGGCATGGTCGATTTTGGCGTTTACGTAACCCTGATCGTTGTAAAGTTTGCGAACCTTTTCTATTCCCTCGGAGATCTTTGAACGGTCCAGAATGGTTCGCGGCGTGATTCCCATGGACGTCTCGATTTTGTCCTTGCCGATCTGCGCCGCGCCTTGTATCTTTACTTCTCGAACATAAGGCTTTTCTTTTACCACGTAGGTTAAAACGCCATCGGCGGTCAATTCCGCCTTGACGTCGTCAAAAAACCCCATTCTAAAAATAGCCTTCACGTCCTGTTCAACCGTCGCCGAATCAAACTCCTCCCCCGGGCGACTCTTTACATGAAGGCGAATACCGTCGTCCTCGACTCGCAGGTTGCCGGCGATTTTGATTTCTTTAAGTCGAACTTTTTCTTGCGCGCTGGCAACACCAGAAGCAGAAAATCCTGCCGAGATGAAAGCAAAAAGAAAGACAAAACGGGAAAGAAATTGATAAAATCGAAGCGATCCAGGCTTCATTATTGCTTTTTAGGGTTACTGAAATGCTATTTGCAGGCTGCTCGCTCCTGATTTAGTAGCAAATTCGCGGATCTTTGTAAAGTTCTAATTATGCGAGGGCGACCTTTAAAGCGGAAACAGCTGCCCTTCCCGAAGTTCCGCCTGTTTGCCCATTTTTTCGGCGAATTCTCGGTTGTGGGTGGCAACGATAACCGCAATGCCTTTCTCTTCGTTCAGACGGAACAAGAGCTCCTGAACTTCCTCGGCGATCCTAACATCGAGGGAGCCGGTCGGCTCATCCGCCAGTATCAATTTGGGTTGAAGAATAACCGCCCGAGCGACCGCGACGCGCTGCTGCTCGCCGCCTGAGAGCTTGCCCGGCCGATGTTCCACGCGATCTTTCAACCCCACGGTTTCCAGCAACATCGCCGCTTGCGACCGCGCCCGCTCTGCTTCCATGCCTTGAATCAAGGCCGGAAGCATAACGTTCTCCAACGCGGTGAAATCGGGCAACAGATAGTGAAACTGAAATACGAAACCGATTTCGCTGTTGCGAAACCGGGATAACGCAGCCTCATCGTCGATCGGTAATTCCTTGCTCCGGAATAAGATCTGCCCTTGGGTCGGCCGGTCGAGCGTGCCGAGCAAATGCAGCAAAGTGCTTTTCCCCACGCCGGACTCGCCGACGATGGCCAACCGCTCTCCGTCCTCGAGATCGAGGTCCAATCCGCGCAGAATGGAAATCTCTTTATTTCCCTCGACGAACGACTTATGGAGATCTCGCACCGTAAGAAGATTACTCATAGCGAATGATCTCCACCGGATCCAATTTGGCGGCCTGTCGCGCCGGGTAAATACTGGCAAATAAGCAAACGAGAAACGATGTCACCGCCACCAGGACAAAGTTGCTCAGATACAATCGTACGGGCACAGTGGAAATGAGAAAAACGCCGTCCGGCAACTTGATGAACTGATATTGTTCGATCAGCAGGCAAATTATGTATCCTAGCAGAACGCCCGATGTAGTCCCGACAAAACCGATGACACAGCCTTTGAATAAAAAAATCCTTCGAATACTTTCCCGCGTCGCGCCCATCGATCGCAGAATCGCGATATCCTTTTTCTTCTCCATGACCACCATCACCAAAGTGGACACGATGTTGAACGCTCCGATGAGCACCATAAGCAAAAGAACCAGGAAATAAACGGTTTTTTCCAACTGTAGAGCGGAAAAAAGATTGGGCCAAAGTCGCGTCCAATCTTCGGTCAGATAGGGAAACCCCAAGCGCCGTTGAATTTCTTCCGCGATCTCTCTGGATAGATTTACTTCGTCAACTCTGATCTCGATGTTCGTGACCGCGTCTCCAAGCTCAAAGAACTTTTGAGCGTCGTCCAGGCCCATCAGGACCAGGGTCGAATCGATCTCGCTCATGCCCGTTTTCAAGAGCCCGATGACAACGAACCGCTTTACCTTGGGAATCACTCCGATCGCGGTCGGACTCCCGATGGGGGACACCGCCTGAACGGGACTTCCCGGAAAAACCCCGAGCTGGTTCGCCAGCCTTTCTCCGAGGATGATTCCCGGCAATAAAACCCGCCGTTCCTCGACCTCGAGCGCATGCTGACTTTTGAGCCCTGTCAGAGCCCCTTCCTTCACGTACCGCTGGATATCCACAACCCGGTTGACCCGATCCGGATCGACGCCGCGCACGACAACGCCGGTGACTCGGGAACCGGCGGTCAACATCACCTGGCCGTAAATCGTCGGCGAGGCGGCCACCACCCCGGGTTGCTCAGCGAGTTGCGCGATGAGCCGCTCGTACTCTCGAAGCTGGTCGCCCGACTTCACCACGGCGACATGCGCGTTGATACCGAGCAGGCGATCCCTCAAAGTCTCTTCGAAGCCGGTCATAACGCCCATGACAACGTTCAAGGTCATGACCCCTATCATGACGCCGAGCACCGAAATCAAGGTGATGAGAGAAATGAATGTTTCGCGGCGGCGAGCCCGCAGATACCTCAGGCCGATAAAAAGTTCGTATTTCAAAATGCGCATCCCACGAAGGAAATCGAGTCGAGCCTACCGTTGAGGCCGCAGCAGTGGAAACAGAATCACGTCTCTAATCGACGGAGAATCGGTAAAAAGCATCACCAGCCGATCGACGCCGATGCCCTCGCCGGCGGCGGGCGGCATTCCGTATTCCAGCGCGCGCACGTAATCGTCGTCAATCGGGTTGACGGTTTCGTCCCCGGCTTTGCGGGCGTCCATTTGTTGCAAAAACCGCCATTGTTGGTCCGCCGGGTCGTTAAGTTCGGAAAACGCGTTGGCCAGCTCTCGCCCGCCGATGTAGAGCTCGAATCGATCGACCAAGGTCGGATCGCGATCGTTCTTCCTCGCCAAGGGAGAAACCTCCAGCGGATATCCGGTTATGACGGTCGGCTGGATTAGCTGAGATTCTGCGATCTCCTCAAAAATTTCCACCAGCAGGTTGCCGTAGGGCGCACTGACATCTACATGCAAGCCCCTGTTCCTGGAAAGGTTTTGCAACCCCTCGAGGGTGGCGATGTCCTGTTCATTAGAGCCGCCGTATACAATAATCGCTTCCTTGACGCTGAGCCGGCGCCACGGCGGCGTAAGATCAATCGTATGACCGCCATACGGCACCTGTAACGAGCCGATAATTTCGCGCGCGATCACGACCAAGAGCTCTTCCGTGAGTTGAATCAGGTCTTCAAACGTCGCGTAGGCCTGATAAAACTCCAGCATCGTGAATTCCGGATTGTGTCGCACCGAAGTTCCTTCGTTCCGGAAATTCCGATTGAGCTCGAACACCCGCTCGATGCCGCCGACCAGCAGGCGCTTTAGAAAAAGCTCGGGCGCAACCCTGAGATACAGTTCCATGTCGAGTGCATTGTGGTGCGTAATAAATGGCCGCGCCGCCGCTCCTCCGGGAATGGCCTGCATCATCGGTGTTTCGACCTCGAGAAAATCGCGCTCCTCAAAAAACCGCCGCAAGATTCGAACGATGCGGGAGCGCTTTTCGAACGCCTCGCGGATCTCGGGATTGACCATCAAATCGAGATATCGCTGGCGATAGCGGGCTTCGACGTCAGCCAAGCCATGCCACTTTTCAGGCAGCGGGCGCAAACATTTCGCCAGCAGGCGCAATCCCTGCGCCTCGAGGGTCAACTCCTTCGTCTTGGTGCGAAAAGGATGTCCTCTGACTCCAATGATGTCGCCGACATCCAGTGACTGAAACAAGGCATAGCCCTCGGCTCCGAGCCGGTCTTCTCGCGCATATATCTGCAGCCGTCCACGGCGGTCCTGGATATGAAAGAACGATGCCTTGCCGAACTTGCGGATCGCTCCCACGATCCGTCCTGCGAGATGAATATCGCGCGGCGCGTTGGCCAGCTCATCGCCGCTCATGCCGCCGAGCTCGGAAAGAACTTCGGACGCCGTATGGGTGGGCTTGAAGTCGTTGGGGTAGAGACCATAGCCGCTCTCTCTGAGCATTAAGAGCTTCTGGCGCCGCACCTCCACTTGCTCGCTTACGTCTTCCGCTAAGTTCTTTTGGCTGTCAGACATGCTCACGTCTCTTGGACCTTACTGTCGCAACTAGGCTATTTCAAGGTGCCGCTGTAAAATGGCGGGGGGCCTATAGACCGAGGTTCCTACATATCGCCTGGAGGGAGCGGCATTTGTTGAGCGAGTAGAAGTGCAGCCCGGCCACCCCGAATCGGATAAGCCCCTCACATTGCCGGGTCGCATATTCGATTCCGATCTCAATGGCCGCATCGTCGTCGTTTTCGACTTTTGCTAGCTCGCGTTCCAAGCGCTCGGGGATTTTCGCCCGGCAAAGCGCGGTAAAACGGCGCACTTGCGGCGCCGAAAGAATCGGCAAGATACCGGGAACGATGGGCACGCCGACGCCCAGTTTTCGCAGATCCTCGACAAACCGGTAATAGTCTTGGTTATCAAAAAACAGCTGGGTGATAATCGCCACCGCCCCGGCCTCGACTTTTTCCTTCAGACGCTTGAGATCCGAAACCCGGCTCTCCGCGCGCGGGTGGATCTCCGGGAAACCCGCCACCGCAATTGAGAAACCGCCGATGGCCGTCGCCTCGCGCACAAGCTCCACCGCATGGTGAAAGCCGTCGGGATGCGGTCTCCAGTCAGTGGTTCCTTGCGGCGGGTCTCCGCCAAGCGCCAGGATGTTTTCAATGCCTTTTTCCTGTAGCTTGCTGAGAACCGATCGTGCTTCATCTTTCGACTGCCCCACCACGGTCAAATGACACATCACTTCGAGCCGGCAGTCCCGGTGGATGCGCTCGACGAGATCGACGGTTTTTTCGCGCGTGCTTCCGCCGGCCCCGTAAGTGACAGAGCAGAAAGCGGGCTTCAGCTTCTTTATCCCTTCAATTTCTCGGAACAGGCTTTCTTCGCCCTTGTCTGTCTTGGGAGGAAAAAATTCAACCGAGAGGGTCAATCCGGGCTGGGCATAGAGGTCAGCTATTTTCACTCGAGCTAATCCTTGATGACGACCATCGGCGTATTGCTATGAATAGCACAACGTTATGCACAGCTACAAACGAAACGGCTGAGCCGCAACCAATTAGGAACAGAAACTTTCACCACGAAGGTCACGAAGAGCACGAAGTTGAAGAGTATAAACTGTCCCAACCCTTCGTGTCCTTCGTGTGCTTCGTGGTGAGATCGTATTTCTTGTCGATTCAGTAACTTAGTGTCGGGCCGGGAAAACATTTGCGCAAGCGACGACAACTTTCAGGTATAGTAGTATGAAATTCGGCAGCCAAATTGCGGGTGAATATTACCGGTCAGTCCGGTCGGACCCTTCGCCGAGCGGCGATGGGATCACACTCGGAGCCGGACTCCGCGGTAATTAGCGGCCTCAAGGCGTCGGTGTGCTGTAACCAAGCTTCTTGGATGGCTTCCGGCACACGGTGGAACTCAATCGTTTCTTTCAATATCTGACGCCTGCGCTCGAAGTGGCCCCCCATGATCGGGTGTTTGGCGTGCGCTTGATCGAGCGGCCGCCCACGATATTCCAAACCTGCGCCAAGGAAACTGGCGGTCAATTGATACTCCATTTCCTTGATGCGTTGCTTGTCCGCCCGGCGAAAGAAAAAGCCGATCATACGGTCCTGAAAAATCCGGTCGATGAAGTCATCGATGATTTTTCTCAATACGGCTTCGCCGCCCAATTCCGCAAAATGGCTTGGCGGGGTGTGGTGGGTTTTCTCTATAGTATTGTCACCGTCGTCAATCATAGCACACTGACTCGCTCCCAAATGATTTCACACGCCATTTCCCCCTGCTGTGTCATTTCGACCGAAGGGAGAAATCTACTGATGGGAACGCCCGCAGGCTCGATAATCGGAACAGCGAGTCGAAAGATTGTCTCTACAGGCTACATCATTCCGAGTTGGAGCCGTGCCGCTTCGGACATCTTGCTCGGCTCCCACGGCGGGTCCCAAACCAGATCGATTTTCACATCCGTGACGTTTGCCACCGCCCTGGCCTTGCCCTCTATCTCCGCCGGTAAGGATTGAGCCGCCGGGCAGTGAGGCGAGGTCAGGGTCATTTGGATCGTTACAACGCCCCCATCGTCTACGTTCACGCCGTAAACGAGCCCTAACTCGTAGATATTAACCGGGATCTCGGGATCAAAACAGGTTCGGAGAGCTTCGACAACTTCCGCTTCAACGACGAGATTATTGATACTCATGATAGTGTCCTGATTATTACTCTATGCCGAGTTGTTGCTTCGCCTCATGCGAAATCATGCTTTGATTCCAGGGTGGGTCCCAGACCAATTCCACTTCGACCTCCTGGATGCCGGGTACAGCTGATAGTTTCTTCTGGATATCTCTCTTGAGAAACTCCCCCATGCCGCAGCCTTGCGCGGTGAGTGTGAACTTAATTCGAGCTTTGTATCCGGCCCCATCACCGGGCCCCAGCTCACAGCCATAGATCAGTCCCAAGTCAACGATGTTCACGGGAATCTCCGGATCAAAACAACTCCGCAGCTGTTCCCAAATCTGATTTTCGAGATCGTCCCGATTAAAGGCGCCCGGGGCATCGTTTGGCTGGCTATCCACTTCCGGCCTCACCCCTATAGCGTCGCCATCCGCGCCTTCGATTCGCGCCATGTAGCCCCGATCGGTCATCACCGTATAGCTACCGCCCAGCGACTGGGTCAGCCAAACCGTGCTGCCGGAGGACAAAACTATCTTCTCCCCGCTGGGAATCATGACGGCTTCGCAGTCACGACTGAGAATGATCGGCTTCTTGTTTCGCATCCGTCCTCCTTCCCGTCAATTCAATGATTACTCGGTGGAAGCCAGTCCTCCGCTGCCCTGGAGCGCGGCATTCACAGTATGCCACGCCAGGCTCGCGCACTTCACTCGCGCCGGAAATTTACAGACACCGGAAAGAATCACCAATTTACCCAACCTCGCACCGGGATCTTGGCCGCTTGCCTCGCCGGTCAACATTCTGTGAACGTTCTCGAACAGCTCATGCGCTTCCGCTTCCGTCTTCCCCTTGAGCGCCGCCGTCATCATCGACGCTGACGCCTTGGAGATCGCGCATCCTGAGCCCTTAAAGCTGATGTCCTTGATAACGCCTTCCTCAAGCTTCAAATAGACGTTGACTTGATCGCCGCAGAGCGGGTTATAGCCCTCGGCGCTGCGATCAGCATTTTCCATAGTCCGGAAATTTCGCGGACTCTTGTTATGATCGAGTATAACTTCTTGGTACAGTTCGTCCAGATCCGACATTAGCCGAACACCTTCAAGACCCGGTGGAGCGCCTTTACCAGGACGTCGATCTCTGTGCGGGTATTGTAGAACGCAAACGACGCGCGCGCTGTTGCCGGCACGCCGAAACGCTGCATCACCGGCATCGCGCAATGATGCCCCGCCCGTATGGCGACTCCTTCTTGGTCCAAAATCGTTCCCACGTCGTGAGCATGCACTTGATCGAACACAAACGAGATAACCCCGGCTTTCTCTTTCGCGGTTCCGATAATTCGCAGGCCGGGAATCGCCGACAAAGCAGTCGTACCGTAAGCCAGCAGATTGCGCTCATGTTCCGCAACTTCATCCCAATCCAAACCGTCGAGGTAGTCAATCGCCGCGCCCAAGCCGATTCCCCCGGCGATGTTCGGAGTCCCGGCCTCAAACTTGTATGGCAGGACGTTGTAATGGGTCTTTTCAAAAGTCACGAGGCTGATCATATCACCGCCGCCCTGATACGGGGGCATGGCGTCGAGCAGCTCGGCGCGTCCGTAAAGAATTCCGACCCCGGTCGGTCCGAAAAGCTTGTGTCCGGAAAAGGCGTAAAAATCGCAGCCGATATCCTGGACGTCAACCGGAAAGTGAGGTACAGCCTGCGCCCCGTCAACCAGAACGGGAATGCCTCGCTCGTGCGCTAGCCTGACAATTTCCTTCACCGGCACGATCGTTCCCAGAGCGTTCGAAACGTGCGTGATAGAGACGAATTTGGTCCTCTCGTTGAGCGCGCGACGGTACTCCTCAACCACCAGTTCGCCGTCATGGTTGACCGGAGCTATGCGCAGTTTGGCGCCCACCTGCCCACAGAGTATCTGCCAGGGCACAATATTGGAATGGTGCTCCATTGCCGAGATGATGATCTCATCGCCTTCTTTAAGGAAGGTCCGGCCATAACTCTGAGTAACCAGGTTGATCGCCTCGGTAGTACCGCGGACGAAAATGAGCTCTTGGGGGCTCGGCGCGTTCACAAAGCGCTGAATCTTTTCGCGCGCCGCCTCGTACGCGCCGGTCGCCCGCTCGCTCAAAAAGTGGACCCCGCGATGGATATTGGAGTTCTCGGTCGCGTAGTACCGGCTCAGCGCGTCGATGACAACCCGCGGTTTCTGGCTGGTCGCCCCATTATCCAGGTAAACTAGAGGTTTGCCATGCACCCTCGCGTCTAGCAAAGGAAAATCCTTGCGCACCGTCTGAACGTCGAAGGACCGCGGCGAGGCGTTCGGAACTACAACGTTGCGAAGGGCTTTTGTTGGACTGGTAGTCATTGACTCCTTCCGAACTTCGTCAGCAGGTAATCATTCAAGCGCGCCCGCATCGGCGGGATTTTGACACGGCTTACGACATCACTGGCAAAGGCATAGCTCAAAAGACTTTGGGCGTTTTCAAGATCCAGACCGCGGGAGCGAAGGTAGAATAGCGCGTCTCGATCCAATTGACCGATCGTCGAGCCGTGGCTGCACTTCACATCGTCCGCATAGATTTCCAACTGCGGTTTCGTGTTCACCGCCGCGTCACCGGAAAGTAAAAGGTTTTTGTTGCTCTGGCGCGCGTCCGTTTTCTGCGCCGCCTTATGGACGAATATCTTGCCATTAAATACCGCCCGTCCTTTGCCGCTCAAAATGCCTTTGTAGAGCTCGAAACTGGTGGCGCGCGGCTTGACATGGTCAATCCTCGTCTGGTTATCGATATGTTGATTGCCCTCGACCAGGTAAAGACCATTGAGCACACATTCCACGCCCTCGCCGTCCAGCACGGCATGGATGTCATTCCGCACCAATGCTCCCCCCAGAATCACGGCATGCGCCGTGAGGTGACAGCTCCGGCCCAAGTGGGCCGCCAGCACGCCAATATGCGAGCCGGTCTCGGTCTCGCGCTGCAATCGGTAGTGATCGATGTTTGCGTTCTCCCCGGCGATAATCTCGGTCACGGCATTGTTCAAATAAGCCGTTTCGCTCAGGCCGACGTAGCTCTCCACAATCCGCGCCTGGGTATTTTCCTCGAAGACAAACAAATTCCTCGGGTGCGAGACAACGCGCTTACCCGCTTCGCAGGCGACGAAAATCAGATAAATCGGCTCGTCGATGGTCTGCCCCTTGGGCACGAGTATGAAAGCGCCGTCTTCGATGAATGCCGTGTTCAAAGCCACGAATCCATGCTCCCTCTGAACCGCATAGCGGGCCAGGTGGGTTTGCAAGGCTTCGCTATCATCCTCGCGAAGCGCCCGAGCTAAACTTTGGACCTTAACGCCCTCGGGCATGCCCCTTAACGAGGACAACCCCGGCGAGAAGACGCCGTTCACGAAAACCAGCCGGTTGCGTTCTGAATCTGCGAGCGACAATGCCAAAACCTCATCCGCACTAACCGCTCTTGACGCCCCGTTCGCCCTCTCGAAGCCAAGTGATGTAACCGGCTCGACGTTGGTATACCTCCACTCCTCATTCTTCGTGGTCGGGAACCCCGCCTTGTCGAAATCGGCGATCGCTGACTCTCGCAACTCTCTGAGCCATAAAGGGCCTTTACTGGCCCCGTTTTTCTGATAACGAATAAAGGCCGAGAGATAATGCTCTTTTCCGTGTTCGGCTTGCATAATGAAGGCGCTGGAACGCCCGCGGTTCGCTACAGAACGGCGGCTTCGTTTTTGACCCAATCGTATCCTTTAATTTCCAGTTCGAGCGCCAGGTCCTTGGTCCCGGACTTGACGATGCGTCCGTCGTAGAGGACGTGAATAAAATCAGGAATAATATAATTAAGTAAACGCTGATAGTGCGTGATTACAATCATCGCCCGGTCTTCGCGACGCAGCGCGTTGACACCGCCGGCGACGATGCGCAAAGCATCGATGTCGAGCCCTGAATCGGTCTCGTCGAGGATCGCGAGCTTCGGATCGAGCACCGCCATTTGCAAAATTTCATTGCGTTTTTTCTCGCCCCCGGAAAAGCCCTCGTTAAGCGGCCGATTGGTCAGCGACGGGTCCATGTCGACCAACTTCATTTTTTCTTTGATCAACGCGAGAAAATCCATGGCATCCAGCTCTTCGAGTCCCTGGTGCTTGCGCATCGCGTTGAGCGCGGCCTTAAGAAAATAGGCGGTGCTGACCCCGGGAATCTCGACGGGGTATTGAAAAGCAAGAAAAACGCCTTCCCGCGCTCTGTCTTCGGGACTCATAGCCAAAAGGTCGTTACCGTTATAGTAGACTTTGCCCTCGGTCACTTCGTAATTCTCTCGTCCGGATAACACATGGGCGAGCGTACTCTTGCCCGAGCCGTTCGGTCCCATGATCGCGTGCACTTCACCGGCCCCAATCGTCAGGTTGATGCCCTTCAGAATTTGCTTTTCACCGCCTTTGACCCACAAATTCTTTACCTCAAGCATTCTTCGTTCCTTCATCGCCTTAGCATTATGCAGTCCGCTGCACGGCGGGCCGTGCAAGCCGCTCCCTCAAACCCTGTTTGTCCGCAATATCGCCGATCGAGACGCCGGCGAGGAAGTTAGCCAGCACCATTTGCGCTTCTTCCCAAATCGACTTCTGCGAACACACCGAGCAATAAGAACAGTAACTGACCCCTTTTTCGAGACATTCCATCAGCACCAACGGTCGCTCGACCGTTTCGTACACATCTTTGATGGTGATGCTCGCCGAGGCCTTCGCCAGGGTGAATCCGCCCTTCGAGCCCACGTGGGACTTTACCAGTCCACCGGCGACCAGATCTTTCATGATCTTCGACAGATAGAACGAGGGGATATCCTGGCTCTTCTCGATATCCGCGCGGCTGACGATTTTGCCGACCGGCTGCCCTGCGAGAAAGGACAGCGCGCGGACGGCGTAATCGACCCGCCGCCCGACATTCATCAAAGAACTTCGCTCGCTCTTGGCCGCTGATCGTTTCATGAATACCTTTTAGAATATAGACTCATTAGGTCTTCCTTGTCAAGGTAACCAGGCTGCTGAAAAAGCCTCATATGCTTCGTTGCGCTCGATCGCCTCGCTCCAACGTACTGACTAAGTACGCCTCCGCTCGTCGAACCATCGCGCGCCTCGCCTCTGAGTCTTTTTGACCAGCCTGCAAAGAAAGTTTTTCAACACTCTCAAGAGGGACCTTACCCCTGCCGTGAGTTCGCTCGTTCGAACTGGGAATCCAGCGCTTCCCAGACCTCTGCCGGACATTCAAGATTTGCGTCTATGAGATTCTACGCTCAAGCGAGGAGCGTGCGAACCAACCGGTCTTTCCGCCTACGTCTCCCCTGTGTTAAGAGAAACCTATGTCCATTCTAAAGGTCGCGCGCCTGGGACATCCCGTGTTGCGCCAATACGCCGCGCCGCTGTCCCTCGGAGAGATCCAATCCCAAGCGACTCAAAAGTTTATCGACGATATGATTGCAACCATGAAGGAGTACGACGGCGTAGGGCTTGCGGCGGATCAGGTGCATGAATCCAAACAGATCGCAGTTCTCGAAGTTTTGGACAATCCGCGTTACCCGCAAAAACCCCACGTGCCCTTAACCGTGCTCGTCAATCCTCAGGTCACCCCCCTGACAGAGGATACGGAGGAGGATTGGGAGGGCTGCTTGAGCATCCCCGACCTGCGGGGCAAAGTGCCGCGCTATAAATCGGTCGAGGTTCGCGCGCAGGATAGAAACGGCGAGCAGTTACGCTTCGTCGCGAGCGATTTTCACGCCCGTGTGATCCAGCATGAGTGGGATCATTTGAACGGAAAAGTTTATCTCGACCGCATGCGGGATTTTTCGACCCTCTGCTTTCTTACCGAGTTCGCGCGATATTGGCTCCCGAAGTGAGTCGCGATGATTGTGTTTACGATAGTGAAAGGCTAGAGTCCCTGCATGAAACTTCCCCATCTGGAGGCTTCGCTAACGCGGATCCTTTCGAGCGTAACGCCGGCCATCGGCCGAATTCTCGATCGAGCTTTGGCCGGAGCGGATATCACCATCAACGAAGCAGCAGATCTCTTTGAGGCCGACGGTTCCGACCTCCCGGCGATAACCGCCGCGGCGGATCATCTTCGCGTCAAAACCGTTGGCGACGTGGTAACCTACGTCATCAATCGTAATATTAATTTCACCAACGTTTGCGTAAAAGCGTGCGGTTTTTGCGCCTTTAGCAGGGGTCATTTGGCGGAAGAAGGCTACTTTCTTCCACTGGAAGAAGTCACTCGTCGGGCGCTGGAAGCCCACGATCTCGGCGCCACGGAAGTTTGCGTTCAGGCCGGGCTGGCCCCGGGCATGGACGGCTGGTATTACGTGAATCTTTGCCGCGCGCTGAAAGAGGCTCTGCCCGACCTTCACATCCACGGTTTTTCTCCGGAGGAAGTTCTTTATGGTTCCACCCTCACGGGGGTGACGATCCGTGAATATCTTGTTGCATTGAAGGAGGCGGGAGTCGGAAGTCTGCCGGGCACCTCTGCTGAAGTGCTCGTTGATGAAATTCGCCAGCAGATCTCCCCGGGCCGTATCAGCACGGCTCAATGGATCGACTTGATCCAGACCGCCCACGAATTGGGAATCCGGACGACTTCGACAATCATGTACGGCCACGTAGAAAACTCGCGCCACAAGGCGGTGCATCTTGGCATTCTGCGTGATATTCAAAAACGCACGGGCGGCATCACGGAATTCGTGCCGCTCAGTTTCGTTTACGAAGAGGCGCCGATGTTTCATCGAAAGCGGCTACCCGGAATGCGGCAGGGGGCGAGCGGCGCGGAGGTTATGAAGATGTATGCCGTTTCCCGTCTGATGCTGAACAACACGATTCCCAACTTGCAGGTTTCCTGGGTGAAAGAAGGGCCTAAACTGTCTCAGATCGCGCTGCTCGCGGGCGCCAATGATTTCGGCGGCACGTTGATCAACGAGAGCATCTCCACCGCCGCCGGCGCGGGTTACGGGCAATTGATGAAGCCCTCGCAGTTTCGCAGCCTCATCCGCGAGATGGGACGTGTCCCGGCGGAGCGATCCACTACCTACGATAAAGCCAAGGTTTTTCAATCCGAGGAAGGTCCGGCTGATTTGCTAGATGCAGTACAAGAACCCGCGGAACGCTTCGGCTCTTACCAGAACCTTATCCGCTTGAAAGACTACCGCTTTAGAGATTTCTACCGCGAACAGAAGAGCAAGAACTGACCCCGACCATTATCGAGGGCGGCTTGTGATAAAAGCTTGAAAACCGCGGACGTGCAAGGTAATCCCGCGCAGTTCGAGGCGATCGGAAGCCGAATCGGCTTCCGGATTGTTGAGGATAGCGATGGCATCCTGAAACTCCTCTGGCAGGGCCCGCGGTTTCCAGCATTTCTGTGCCTTGGAATCGCGCTGGCTCTTCTGTTTATCTCGGTTCCCATCACGGAGGCGATCCGCCTTCGCGGCCTCGCCGGTCCGGCCGGCTCATTGTGGTATTTCCCGTTCATGAATCTAATCCTGTTTGCAATTTCGCTTTACCTCATTTCGATGAAACGGACGGTAGTTTTCGACGACGATGCCCGGCAAGTTATCTTCATCAAAAGTAGTCTGTTCCGAAAAATCACGCTTGCCGTGGGGTATGCAGAGATCCGGCTGATTCAAGTAGGCATGGACCGGGTCTACAGCGGTTTTGCGGTTGCCGGCTCTTCCGCCGCCCAGAGCTTTCCCGTCCCTTCTCTCCGGCTCCAATTATCCGACGACGGCACGGTCCTGTTGGATCGCGGAGGACTACGGAGGCTGAAACCTTTGGCGGAGCGGCTATCTGAAAAGTTACGAAAACCGCTGCAAATTGAACCGACGCTTCAGGGCTAGTCTTTCACACTGAGGTCAGAAAGATCATTTCGAATTTCGAAATTCGCAATTGGATTGGCTCCCTGCCCACTGCTCCTTGCTCTTTAACTCTTAGCTCTTTGCCCTTAGCCCTTTGATATCGGCCCTTTGCGCCTCAGGCGGGATTCCGAAACAGCGCCTGATGCAACTGGCCGATCGCTTTTCTCACCCCCTCGGCGGCGAGTTGTTCGGCAGTCAACCATCTGACCCCTCGCTCCTTGATATCGCCGAGCGCGAATATATTCTCGCTGAGAGGCTTTTGGGTCTCATCAAAGCGGGCCGACCAGATGATATCGCCTCGCCGCACATCGACGAGGTTGAGGATGAAGGCCACCGAGGCGGGGCTCTTCGCTCCCCATTCTTCCCCAACCCGTTCCCGGTAACGCTGGATGCGGCCGATCATCACCGCGTCTGCGTAGACCATCTCTCCTATGCTCTTGATCCGCGCCGCTTCCGTGCTCCCCCCAACGGTTTGCGCCACATCTCGCACTTCGCTCGCCCCTACCACTTGCCAGTTGGTCATCGGCGCCATCGCCGAATACACCAGCTTTGCGAGCATCTCAGGCGCCTCTCTTTCGGAGCTCTTGGATTCCTGCGGCGGAGGCATCCCCAACGAAGGCCTCTTCTGCTCCGCCATGCTGATCTGCGGTGGCAGCACGGCAATGCGTTTTATTTTTCGTTGCGTAAGATCCGTGGAGTGCCTGCTCTGGATATTACCGGGGCCAAAGCTGCAGGCTGCGGCAAACAGAATCACGAAGATCAGAATATTCAGCATAGTTAGGTGAAGCACAAGATAACAGAAGTGATCCGGCCTCTCAATCATTAATAAAATTCAGCAGTCAGGAGCCCGGAGGTAGAGTAGGAGGCGGGTCAGCAGCTTGCTTGCAAAGTTTTTCAGCAGGCTGCTGGCCCGGATTATTCACGAGGCCGGCAACACTATCAACGAACTGTCGTGTTCTCTTTCATCGCAAATTTCAAATTGTAAAGTGCAAAAGTCAAAATGAATAAAACCTTAACAGGTCGAAAACGAGGGAAGGTTCCCTGTCCGGACATTTTCCAATTTGCACTTTGCATTTTGCAATCCATGAATAATGCAGGGTAGGTTATCGTCGGCTTTTAGCCGGCCGGGGCGAACCTCCCAGCTTGAAGCTGGGAGTGAGTCAGTTCGCAGACCTCGCGTGCCGCGTCCTCAAGAGTCGTCTTCCGGTTGAATTCGCCTTGCTATTTTTTGGCCATATCGCGGAGGTAGCGGACGCCTGTTTGATAATCGTCGAATAGTTTCTTTAGTCCGTCTTTGACGATACGGTCTGCCTGTTTGCCGATCATGGCATCCGGAGGTTCCCCAAGCGCCTTCTCGAACTCAGCTCTAAATTCCGCATCCTGGGTCATCTTTGCAAGCGCGTCGCTCAGGATCGCGATTCGCTCCGGCGGTACGCCCGGAGATACGCCAATGGAGTATTGAAAAGCTTGAGGAATCACCGCTGCTTTCCAGGCTTCCCAGCGAGCCCCGGTTTTTTTCTCTTTCGGCAAGACCTCGGCTAGCGTCGGCACGTGAGATAGAAGCTCCGATCGTTTGAATGTATCGTCTGCGCCGAGGATTCCAGTCTGCCAAAGAACGACTGCGGTCCCGTTCTTCTCTCGGGGCTGAATATTCGACTTATAGCCGTCCTGCGGGTCCTCGAATAGATGAATCTCTCCCTTCTCAAAAGCCAACAGCAAATCCGACGATCCCTTGTAACCTGTCACCCACGTGTGCGCTGCGCCAAATAACTCCAAGGCTAGCTTGGGTCTGAGGCTCCTCAAGCTCGTCACTCCAGAACCCCCGACACGTAACTGAACGGACGTCTTCGAAAGCTCCTCCGCTTTTTTTAACTGGGTTGTCTTTGGATTGAAAACAGTCAGCCAACTGTCCGGTCCCAGCCATAGAATGGGCACCTTGCGAATATCGTATTTGACGTTTGCCGTGGTTAAGAACGTGTTCATCACTGAGCTCGACGGAAAATGAAGCAAGGTCAGACCGTCCGGGCGCGCGACGCTGAAAGCGTAGTTGGCGGCCACGAGACCACCGGCTCCGGTCATATTTTGAACGGTGATAGACGGATTTCCCGGAATATATTTGGGCAGGTAGCGAGCAAAGAGCCGCGCCCTGAGGTCAATCGTGCCCCCTGGCGCGAAACCGGCAATGATTGTAATGGTCTTGCCGCTATAAAATGGCTGCTCCGCTGCCCGGACATTTGTCGGGGCTTGTGCCAATCCGATGCCGGCACAAAACATTACCAAGCTGAGTTTTAATCGTTTCATCGACTGAACCTCCTGCGCTTATTGATCAGTTTCGCCACCAGGCTGATCTCTTAGTGTTTGTTACTTGCCGATGCGGGTCGCCCTCCAGCTTCCGCCCGATTTGAGGGTTCCCTCGATGGAGTTTCCGCTCACCCGGCCCGTGTATTGTGCCTCGCCAGCGGTGAAAATAATTTCATCGCCGTTAAGCTTGCCTTTGACCGGCGCGACCACATTACCCGACTTAAGCGTGCCGCTAATCATCTGGAAAGTTTGCCTGAGCATAAGCTCACCTTTGGGAATCTTCCATGTGCCCCCTGCTTTAGCGGGCACGATCCACAGATACGCCGTGCACCAATGGTCGCAGCCGGTTACCGTGGCCGTCTGGTCGGGCTTCCATTGTTCCATGTCGAACGAGTTCGACACGATACGGGTGCCGGGCTTGAGGTCCAAAATCTTCGGCCGAAGCTTAACATTGATGCTCGGGAGCAAAAACATGGTTATCACCGTGGCCTGCGAAAAATCGCTCTCGAACAAGTCGGCTTTGACGAAAGTCGCTTTGTCGCTGACGCCTTCCTTAGCGGCATTACGCTTCGACAGCTCGATCATGTCGGGATTGTATTCGATGCCGTGGGCCCGCACGCCGCGTTTCGCGGCGGTAATCACCGTGCGCCCGTCACCCGAGCCGAGGTCAATGACGTAATCGTTCGGCGTGACGTTCGCCATATCGAGCATTTTGTCCACCAACTCCTGCGGCGTCGGCACCCACACTACGTCTTTGCCTTCCTGCCCAACCTGAGGTTCGTAATCTTTCGCGGGCTGCGCCTGTAGAAAACCGCCCGCGGGGATCATTGATAGGCACAACACAAAAACCAAACGACGCAGATAACCTAGTGCATTCATGTTTGTTCTCCCATTCCTTATCAAGCTGTCGCTGAGATTAGCAGTCGCAGTCCATCTGCGAGACCCTCAAAGAGACCTCTCCATACTCCAAGGGCGAGAAAATGTCCAGAAAGCCTGCGAAACGGTAGTGACTCATTTTGGTGAGCCACTGCCCCTTCAACTCTTGCAAAACCCAGATTCTTCGGCTGCCGCCTCAAAATGATACTTGATGGGGCTGTCATCCTGAATCCTTCGACTGTCACTAACCTGCGAAACAACACTGCAAGGGGCAGGGAGGAAAGAGCTAAGAGCTAAGAGCTAAGAGTGGCGACGGGTTTGACATTGCATCTTTCAAGGTACATAAATATCGCCGGTTTGGGCCGCAATGCGTCTAAGGTTTCAACACGGAGGCACAGCAAAAACATGAGGCAGCTAAAACTCATATTATTGGCTTTGGTCGCAGCCACGCTTCAAAGCTGCGTTGTCGTTGATCGTGACCGTGACGCGATATCTTGCGGCAGAAATCATCGTCTGCGAGTGGTGGACTTGAATATGTCGCCGGACCCCATAGCCCAGGGCCAACGAGTCAACCGTTGGGTCGTGCGGCTTCGGGCCGATGGGTCCGGAGAGTGTAGGACGGTGGTTCGGATTCGAGATTCCGAAGGGGAAGAAGTAGGGCGGGAGTTGGCCTACCGCCTGAGACCGGGCATTAACGAGATGGTAGTCGAACCTTCCGAGCGATATCGCTTCAGCCGCAACGAGCATTGCCTTCAGGTGGTTGCCAACATCGCGGGGACACCGCGATCGGTCGATGCAGAGCGACGCTTCTGTGCGCGAGGGATCGGAGGCCGTCGTTGGAGCATGCGTTAAGTCGAGACGGTTTCGCGGCGCTGTTCGACGGAGGAAAGGGATGAAAACGAGCCGGCCGGGCACCAGCCGCGCCGTTATCGATCAGAGACGTCAATAAATATGCCGTCGGGATCGGAGAATTGGTGCTGCCCATGACGGCAAGAGGCGATCAGGGCAAGCCGACGCTCCCCCTCTTCCGGCGCGCTGATAATTCTCTCATGCATCGCCGGGTCGGACTCGCGCAACGCCGCCAGATCTTTCTTCACAGCTTCTACGTTGTCCACCGTAAACCCGAGGTGCTCTAAGCCTGGCCGGTCGATTCCAGCGCCGGCGTAATCGCTCATACGCCATGGCGCGATGACCAGTGTTACCCGGCCATCCGTGAGATAGTGATTGGGATCTTCCAAAGCCTTTTCCGCTTCATACAAATCGAATAAGTCCCGATAAAATGAAGCAATTGCCGTGGGGTCCATCACGCGTAGTTTGATGTGACTTATGCGGCTCTTTTCTTCCCGCCCGCCCTCTGCATAAACATCTCTTCTGTTGTCCATTCCTTCCTGAGTCAGGTCGAAGTAGTTTCCTTCGGGATCGTGAGCGCCAAAGGTCGCGAAGGGTCGGTTAGAAGGGCGCTTGAGCACGGCAACGGCCGGATATCTCTGTTTGATACGGGCGCGGGCCTGCTCGACATCGTCGACATCGACCCCAAAATGGTGCAGGCCGGGCACATAGCCCGGTTTTCTCCCGATCACGGTCATGCCGACATAGCCGTCACCGATGCTCAGCGCATAGTTTGTCTTGATCGCCTTTTCTTCCTCGGCGGAGCCCGGTTTGGATCTTTTCATCCCGAAGACAGCTTCGTAGAACCTGGTCTCCCGGACGAAGTTCTCGCTGACTATGGCCACGTGTTGAATCTTGGTTTTCATAGTGCCGCCTCCAACGAGTCATGTTTCCTTGTCCGAGTAACTGGTTGCAGTTGCTTGCCGATACTCGCTCTCCAGCTTTTTCGAATATTGCTTCCAGTCCGTTGACGCGGCGACGATTTCAGAAATCACCACGAGATGCGGGAAGCGGTTCAATTTCGCATCTCTTATCACATGCTGCGGCTCGCGTCCTTCCTTGAGGTCTTTGATGGCATTCAAAAGTAGCTTACGCGCTGCGACGATCGCTTTATCCGAAGAGACGAGGTGTTCCCGCGTTCTGTCCTGAATCGGCCCCTGACTTTCCGTAGCAAAAGCATCGTGAGCTTGAAAGTTGAAGCCCATGCCGGTAAAGCTCATCATCTTCATGGAGTCCCGGTCTTGGCCGTAGCGATTCGTCTCGTTGCGGGTCAACGTGTAATCCGGCGTCAGTTCGGAGCAGTTTTTCTTGGACAATTCCGGGTCGAGCGGCCTTTCCCGACTGAACATGAAAACGTATTTCCAATGGTGGCTATCATCAATCGGCACATGCCAGTGAACGGCATAACCTTCACCCACGGTTGAACCGCCGAAGGCGGCCAGATTCGGGATTACAAAATTCGTGATGCGCAAATACAACTTTCCCGAATCCGCTTCCCGGATCGTATAAATCCGCAGCCCGAAATCTGTAAGTTCCACCTCGATTATCGGAGCCATGTCTTTGCCGAGCAAAGCGTTATCAGAAGTGTTGCCGCCGCTCACCACGCGCTGTCGGGAGATCTGCGCCTCTGAAAGGTACTGATGCAAGAAAGAAAGGTGAACCGGATCTATATTCCCTTCGTTGGCCTGCAGGTAATTGCAGTCGTACAGGATTTTGGTGACGGTCCTTTGCGCTTCCGTGACCGTCAGGAATTCGTAATTCGGCAGCAAGGGCGGTTCCCCGGGACCCATGTACGCGAAGATAACTCCGCCTTGCTCCTGGCAAGGATAAGCAAGGTGACGAATGTCATCTTTATGCGCTCCTCCGCCGGGTTCCCCGGGCTGTTCGAGGACCTTGCCGCAGATGTCATACAGCCAGCCATGATAAAGGCATCTCAGTCCTTCGTGTTCGATGCGTCCGTAACTGAGATCCGTTCCCCTGTGAGAACAATGGAGCCCCAACAATCCTGGACGTCCTCCATTATCACGGAAGAGGACTAACTCCTCGCCCAGAATCTTCACCTTGAGGGGATCCCCTCCGCCGGTCAGTTCCTCTGAAAGGGCGACGGGCTGCCAATATCGCCGCAGCAAATCGCCGCATGGAGTGGCCGGGCCCGTTCGAGTCAGTAGATTATTTTCTTCCGTGGAAATCATTTTCAGTTGTCCTTCAGGCGGTCTGTTTCGGACTGCCGAGCCGATACCTGCGCATTATGCCCAGCATACCCCACCAACTTTATCACCAGGCAAGATAGGATGAATTGAGAAGGGCCGTCAATACTCTTGATTGCAGACTCTTGATTGCAGAGGGGACGGCATGCCATCTAGTCCTAGTTCACCGATGTCCATGCCGATCTGCACCGGAGCTTTTAAGCAATTCCCGAAATATGGTAAGAGTTGGAGAGACTCTGTTTGCAGGCTGCAAGGGTACAGGACGGTCTATATGGCTACAGTTCCAAGGCGAAAAGCTCGACGCCGTTTCGGCGCTAGGAATTCTCCGATTCACGGCCGCGGTGTCTTTGCACGGACGGCGATTCACAAAGGAACGCGGATTATCGAATATAAGGGAGAAAGAATATCACACGAAGAGGCGGACGCGCGTTATGCGGAGATGCATGAACACTCTCCCCATACGATGCTCTTTACTGTCGACGATGAGATCGTGATCGATGCCACCCGCAAGGGCAACTCAGCGCGCTGGATCAATCACTCATGCTCGCCCAATTGCGAAGTGGCGGACGAGGATCGGCGGATCTTTATCGAAGCGCGGCGCGACATCGTTATCGGCGAAGAGCTCACCTACGATTACAATCTCCAGATCGGTGAACCCCACACCGCCGCGGCGAAGCGCGCCCACCTGTGTTTCTGCGGAGCGAGGCGTTGCCGCGGTACCTTGCTCGGCGAAGCGGAATGAGCCAAGCCTGCATGGAGCATGGAGCATGGAGCGGGGGAGCAGCAAGGAGCATGGAGCACGGAGCAGAGATCAGAAGTCAGCGACTCTGAGCCGAACTCCTTCTGACGTCTGACCTCCGATCGCTGATTTCTGCCTTCGCGGCTAATCCGAGCTATGCGCTGCCGCGCATCATCGACCGCAGCACGGGTTCAAGAACTTTCCAGACGTTGGCGGCGACAATTTGGTGCCCTCTGGCGGTTGGGTGAATTCCATCGGGCAGGTTGAGTTCCCGTAACCCCCCTACCCCTTCCAAGATGAACGGAATGAGCGCAGCGTTGTTCTCCTTGGCTAAGCTTGAGAACATACTTTCGAATCGCGCGACGTAGTCGCGCCCCATGTTCGGCGGCATCTTCATTCCGGCTATGACCACTTTGAGGTCGGGATACCGTTCTTTGCTGCGCTGAATGATCGCCTGAAGATTTTTTCTAATCACGTCGACCGGTAAGCCGCGCAGTCCATCGTTGGCGCCCAGCTCGAGAACCAACACATCTATTCTGCTTTTGAGCAGCCAATCCAGCCGGCTCAAGCCTCCGGCGCTGGTGTCACCGCTCTGGCCAGCGTTAATGACTTTGAAATTCCACCCCTTGGCGTTAATCCGTTCCTGAATCAAAGCCGGATAAGCTTGGGTTGATTCGAGGCCGTAACCGGCGGTAATGCTGTCTCCGAGGAACATTACGGTCCGCGGACTCGGAGCCGCTCCCCACAGGACTAGCAGACAAACGCAGCCGGCCGCCACAAGCCGTACGGTGTTGGTGAGTTGAGTTGAGCCGGCAAAAACTCTACAGTTATAAAACGCCATTCGCCGTACCATTTGAAATGCTTCCCCTCCTAACCTTAATCGCGTCCGCAAATCAATCATGAAGGCCTCCAATATTCTGAAGGTAGAGCATTTAAAGAAGTTTTTTAAGAGCGGGGACCAAACTCTCACGGTCCTCGATGATGTCTCCTTCGACATTGAAGAGGGGAGCGCCTGCGCCATTGTCGGGCCTTCAGGAAGCGGCAAAACCACTCTCATCGCGATTTGCGCAGGGCTGGAGCGGCCCAGTGAAGGGTCGGTAATCTTTAGCGAACTTCCTATGCACCGATCGAGTGAAGAGGACCTTGCCCGCATTCGCAACGAGTTGATCGGCTTTATCTTTCAAAGTTTTCAATTATTCCCCTCTCTCACGGCGCTCGAGAATGTCATGCTCCCGGCGGAGATTCGCGGGCAAAATCACGCGCGCAGCCGGGCCGCGGAGCTATTGGAGCGGGTCGGCCTCGAAGAACGACTGCATCACCATCCCATCCAGCTCTCGGGTGGAGAGCAACAAAGGGTCGCGATCGCGCGGGCTTTCATGAACCGGCCGAAGATCCTCTTTGCCGACGAGCCCACTGGCAATCTCGACGCCGAAACGGCGCGGGGGATTGTACGGTTAATTTTCGAGTTGAACGCCACCGCCCGGACAACTTTGATGCTGGTCACCCACGACCGCGAATTGACCCAACAGGCCGGGCGCGTCATCACTCTGAAGGGCGGAAAGTTGGTCTTGGACTCGCGAGCGGCGCCAGAAGCTCACAGACCGGGAAATTCAAGCTGATGATCTCGTTGTTCAAAAGATGGGTTTGGTTGATGGCGCTGCGGGACGCCCGGCGCGGCCTCAAGACCATGCTCCTATCCATGTCCTGCGTTGTCTTGGGAGTCTCAGCCGTTGTCGCGTCTTACTCGTTTCGGGATAACCTGCAGTCGAGCGTCCGCGCCCAATCGAAAGGCTTGCTCGGCGCCGATCTGGCCATAGCCAGCCGGGAGCCGTTCTCAAACGAAGCCGAAGCTCTCATCGCCTCAATCGGCGGCAACCAGTCCCGGCAGATCGGCTTTTCCTCGATGGCGTATTTTCCCAAAACCGGCAACTCGCGACTTGTACAGGTGCGAGCTATTGGGGTAAATTTTCCTTACTATGGCGCATTGGAAACCGATCCGCCCGCCGCGATCAACACATTTCACGGCGGCCTCAATGCTTTGGTTGATGAAACCCTGATGTTGCAGTTCGACGCGCGCATCGGCGATCGTCTCAAAGTCGGCGATCAGGAGTTTCGCATAGCCGGGAAACTTCGTAAGATCCCCGGTGAAACGCTGGCTTTTTCGCTGCTAAGCCCGCGGGTCTACGTCCCCATCGCGCAGCTGGACCAAGCAGTTCTCAATCAAAAGGGCGGCCGGGTTCGATACCGCGCCTATTTCAAGTTGGATTCGCGCGTCGATGTCGACGGACTCGTTGCCCGTATTTCGCCCGAGCTCGCGCGTCTCCGCTTGCGGGCCGACACCGTGGCGCGCCGAATGAACGCCGTCTCCCGCTCGATGGAGAATCTTTCCCGTTATCTGCGCTTGGCGGTTTTTACCGCGGTCTTGCTCGCGGGTGTGGGAGTCGGCAGCGGCACCCACGTCTACGCTAAACAGAAAACCTTCTCGGTGGCGACGCTCCGCTGCCTCGGTGCCCGTCCGAGGGAAACAGTTTTCATCTATGTTATTCAAGCTCTGCTGATCGCGCTCGCCGGATCCGTGTTGGGGGCCGCGCTCGGTACCGTGATACAGGCGTCGCTGCCGATTGCCCTCAAGGACTTCCTGCCGGTGAGTTCAGTTGCTCCATTTTCGATGAAGGGAGTTTTTGCGGGGATTTCCATTGGTCTTGGCACGAGCCTTCTCTTCGCCTTGATTCCATTAGTCTCGCTGAGAAGGATCTCGCCGCTGGTTGCGCTCCGATCTTCGTACGAACCGGATGAACGTCTTAAAGATCCGTTCCACTGGTTGATTTTCCTCTCGATTGTCGCGGCCATATTCGCGTTTGCTTTGGCCACTACCGAGAATTGGGTTCACGCGCTGTGGTTTACAGGCGGAGTGTTGACAGCGTTTGGATCTATCGCGCTGGTTGCGAGAGGGATATCAATATTGATGAAAAAACTCATTCCCGGGTTTTTGCCGTTTGCATGGCGTCAAGGCTTGGCGAATCTTTATCGCCCCAACAACCAAACCATGGCAGTCATGCTAGCGATCGGACTCGGAACGTTCTTGATGGTCACGCTTTTCAGCGTTCACAGTATGTTGGTAAACCAGGTTGTGGAACGGAGCGGTAAGGGCGAACCCAATCTCGTGCTCTTTGATGTGCAAAAAGACCAAAGAGAGGCAATCGCGAATCTCTTCAGCTCCTTCAGTGTCAGCGCTTACGAAGAAGTGCCCATCGTTACCTTGCGTCTGGCCGCCGTCAAAAACCGACGGGTGGAAGAGATCCGCGCGGACGCCAATCCGCCAATCCCCGGATGGGCGCTGCGCCGTGAATACCGATCCACCTACCGCAGCCGCCTCGCGAGCACCGAGCAGATTATCATGGGGGAATGGCAGGGTAGAGTGGCTGCCGGCGCGCAACCGATCCCGGTGTCGCTCGAGAGGAGCATCGCCGAAACGCTGAAAGTGTCCATCGGGGACCCATTGCAATTCGAGCTGCAGGGGGTTCCATTGATAACCGAGGTTGCCAGTGTCCGCGAGGTGGATTGGCAACGGGTTCAACCCAACTTCTTCGTGGTTTTTCCCGAAGGCGTACTTGAGAGCGCGCCGCAATTCTTCGCGATCGCCACCCGCGCGGAGCCTCCTCAGGTCTCCGCCAGCCTTCAGCGCGCGGTCGTCGAACGTTTTCCGAACGTTTCGATGATAGATTTGACGCTCGTCCTTAACACGCTGGACTCCATTCTGGACAGAGTATCGGCCGCTCTTCATTTTATAGCCCTGTTTGTTATTATTACCGGCGTTGCGGTTCTCTTCAGCGCCGTACTGAGCAGCCGGCCGCAGCGTCTCAAGGAAAGTATCTTGATGAGGACGCTCGGCGCCCCGCGATTGGGGATTATTGACGCGATCGTTGCCGAGTATCTCTTGTTGGGCCTGATTTCGTGTGTGACGGGCGCGCTGCTCGCAACCGTGGCCAGTTGGGGGCTGAGCTACTATTTTCTCAGCGCCGTTCCGAGAATCTCATGGACCCCGGTCGTGGCGATTGTTGTTATGGTCACCGGAGGGACGGTTCTGGCGGGCCTGGCGGGTTGCTGGGGAATTTTTCGCCGCCCGGCGCTCGAGGCGCTGCGCGCGGAAACATAGAACGTGACGCGGTTTCAAACCGGGCCTGCGGCACGAAAACGGTCCGCTATTCATAATGATATAAAGGAGGAGCCGACAGTTTTCCGAGTCACTTGGCGAGTCACATTTTGTCGCAGTTAATTTAACGACCCTCTTGATTTCTTATTATCGTCACATAGGCTAGATGGTAAGGAGGTGACGGTCATGCACGTAGATCTGAAGGGCGCGGTCTTAAAGAATATGACTGAGCTTAAGAAGGCAATTTCCGACAAATCTTCTGAAGTGGCGCAGTTAAGGAGAGAACTCGAGCGGCACGAGAGCATACTGGCGTTGTTATCGCAGAGCAACGGTAGAGGAAAAATGAGAACGGTAAGCGGAAGACGGCGCGGGCGGGGTGATTTGAACGCGGTGCTGAATCGACTTCCGGAGACATTTACAAGCAAAGAGTTTGTCAAAGCGGGGACACAAGCCAACAAGACGTCAATCTATTTGCGGCAGGTTCTCTCAAGATGGGCAAGAACTGGAAAGCTTAAAAGACTGCAAAGGGGCAAGTATCAGAAAACCAAAAAAGGCGTGCAGCGTCTCGCTGCATAACTTTTTCTATAGAGCGCTCCAGCGGTGTTCCGACTGCGCTTGAGAATCGAAAATCTCACTTTTTTACGTCTCCGACGAGCGGAACTTGGCCCGCAGTAGCGGGCCTGGACTGTGCTGTTACTGCGACCGCACAGGTTCCGTTTTTTTCTGAAATAACCTGAATCTTCGTCTTCAAGAATCGCCCGATGGTTTCGATTCGTTAGGCGCCCACGGCTGGTTCTTACCGAACGAATCGAACTCACGGGCGGAGCCCGTCACGGTATTCCGCGACTTCTCGTGCTGCGCCGCTCACAGTTCTTTAAAATATCGCACCGATATGTCATAGAGTGGTGAAGTTATGAACGACAATCGAGTCACTCCGGATCTTTTGGCCAAGGAGATTCGGGACTGGCTGCAGGGTTCTCCCGATCCGGTGAACGCCGATTTGATCGCGGAGATGGCGCACACTGTGCTCAAACTGACAGGCGATGAAGCCAATCGCGGGGACCTGAAAATCCTCAATCGGGCGCTTAAAGAGCTGCGCCATGCCTTTCGAGTATTTGCCCCGTATCGCTCAGTACGAAAAGTGAGCATCTTCGGCTCGACCAGAGTCACAGAGAGCGATGCCCACTATCAGCTAGCGAAGAGGCTGGGCCAGCGGTTGGTCGAAGAGGGGTTGATGGTTATCACCGGGGCCGGCCCCGGAATCATGCAGGCGGGTCACGAAGGCGCCGGCAGAGAGAAGAGCTTTGGAGTCAATGTCCGGCTGCCGGCCGCGCAAAATGCGAATCGCTTCATTCAAGGCGATTCCAAGCTGATGACCTTTCGCTTCTTCTTCACGCGCAAGCTGATTTTCGTCAAGGAAGCGGATGCGTTCGTCTTCTTTCCGGGGGGATTTGGCACCCATGACGAACTGCTTGAGACGCTCACGTTGGCGCAAACCGGTAAGAGTCAATTGGTCCCCATTGTACTGATGGATCTGCCCGGCAAAGAGTATTGGAGCGACTGGACGCAGTTTGTGCGGAGGGAGATGCTGGGTCGGGGATACATCTCTGAACAAGAACTGAGTTTCTTCAAGATCATCGATGACGTCGAAGATGCGGCGCGGGAGATCCAAACGTTTTACCGCAACTATCACTCCTATCGCTTCGTGAAGCAGGATTTGGTCATTCGGCTGAACCATCCACCCACGCAAGGCTTGATAGATACGTTGAACCAGGACTTTAAACACATTCTGGCCGGAGGCAAAGTCAGGCAAACAGACCCTTTGCCGGAAGAAGCTGAGCCGGCGAACATGCACTTGCATCGGTTGCTCCTGCATTTCAACCGGCAGGATTTCGCCTATTTGCGACAGATGATCGATATGATAAACGGAGACAACTGATTCCGAAAGGGGCGGGCGATGGCTTTCCAGAAAATCGCTATATTGAGCATCGGAGAAATGGGTTACCACTGGGCGCGAATCCTCACGAGCCGCGGCGTCGAAGTGCTTACGTACGTCAATGATAGAGGCGAGGTCACTCGCAAGCGCGCTGAGAATTCCGGCGCGACAGCGTCGCCATCGATGGCGCGTTTGGTCCGGGACGCCGATCTCCTTGTCTCGATCGTTGTTCCTTCCGCCGCAACCCGCGTCGCTTCGAAGGTCGCCAAAGCGGTCTCGCAGGCAGGGCGAAAGGATTTGCTTTTTCTCGACGCGAACGCGATTTCCCCCATGACCGCCGTAAAGATCGGCGGCATCTTGGCGCCCAGCGGGGTGAACTTCATAGACGGATGCATCATCGGGTCGGCCGTCAAAATGGATAAGGGGGCTGTGGTTTATGTTTCCGGACCGCAGGCTTCGCGCCTGCAACAGCTCGAAAGCTTCGGTTTCTCGGTAAAAACTTTGGGCCCGAACATAGCGCAGGCGTCCGCGTTCAAAGTTGTTTATGCGGGGCTCACCAAAGGACTCCAGGGCTTGTTCGCGGAACTCCTCATGGGCGCTAGAAAGTTCGGTCTACTTGACGAAATCCTCAAGCGGTATGAGGAAAGTTTCCCGGGATTGCTTGACAAAGTGGCGTCGAGTATCGTTGGATTGCGCATCCACGCGGGGAGACGGGCCGAGGAGATGGATGAACTGAAGCGGACGTTCAACTATCATGGAATGAAATCTTTCATGGCGCCTGCCGCTCAGAAGGTACTGCAATCAATTGCCGAGTTAAACGTCGGCGAGGCCTCGTATAATGGGGCGCGAGATGGAGATCTCCTGCAAACGCTCGAGCTATTCTTTGCAAAAGGCCTGCTCCAGGAGATCCCAAAGGAGACAATTAACGGACAGTCGCCCGGAGCGGGAGTGAGCGGCTGATCATTGGGTTTGAAGATCCTTCACCTCGTCAGCGAGCGTGAGAGATAGCCGACCACCCTTCGACTGGGCTCAGGGCGATCGGCTAAGCAACGGAAGTAACGATAATTTCCCGTTCGTGCTGAGCCTGGTCGAAGCACATTTCGAGACTTTCACAAAGTCCACGATGACACACGTGGCCGGTGTCATTCTGATGAGCCGGGAGCGAACATTCTACGTTCTAGCGCCTTGAGACCTAAACTCAAAGACAGCAAATCCAAAGCATAGAGAGGAGAGTCAAAGTGGCGAAAGCAGAAAGCAGAGTAGAGAAGAAGCAGCCGCAGTACGGGTCGGATGTCGTGGTGGATCTCATGAAAGCGTTCGACATCGAATATGCCGCCTTCAATCCCGGCGCGACGTTTCGCGGCATCCACGATTCGATCGTCAACTACGGCGGGAATTACAAGCCCGAAGTTATCTTCTGCAACCACGAGGAGGTTTCAGTAGCGGTGGCCCATGGGTACGCCAAGGCCAAGGGCAAACCGATGATTGCGATCGTGCACAATATGGTCGGCTTGCAACATGCGAGCATGGCGATTTTCAATGCGTATATCGACCGGGTTCCGATCATGGTCCTCGGCGGAACCGGGCCCATGAACACTAAACGCCGTCGCCCGCGAATCGATTGGATCCACACGGCGCTCGTGCAGGGCAGCCAGGTACGAGATTATGTGAAATGGGACGACCAGCCGTACACGCTGGCTGATGTCCCGGATTCTTTCATTCGCGGTTACCGCATCGCCACGACGGAGCCGATGGCTCCCGTCTACATCAACTACGATGCCGATATTCAGGAGGATTCCATTACCTCGCCGATCGAGATTCCGAACGTTAGCCGGTATGCGGCGCCGGCGCCGATGCAGGCGAACCCCGAAACGCTCCGGCAAGCGGCTCAACTGCTGGTCAACGCGCAGACCCCGCTGATCATCGCGGACACTCTTGGACGAAATCCCAAGACGGTACCCGCGCTGATCGAATTGGCGGAGCTTCTGGCAATCCCCGTTTTGGACAAAGGTGCGCGCTTTAACTTTCCCACGACTCATCCTTTGGATGTTTCAGATGGAGCCCGGGAGATATTGCGAAAGGCCGATGTGATTTTGACCCTCGACGTGGCCGATCTTTATGGCTCGTTGACGACGGTGAGCAAGCAAACCCGGGCCTGCGAGTATGTCACCTCGCCGGGTGTGAAGCTCATCAACATCTCAATGCATGACATGTTGGTGCACGCTTGGGCAGGCGACTATCAAGCGCTACAAGCGGTGGATCTGCCGATGTGCGCCGACACCTTTATTGCCGTACCGGAGTTGACTCGGCTTTGCCGCGAACTGCTCGGAAACGACGGTAAGAAGAAGGCGGGCATCGATGCGAGGCAGAAGGAGCTGGGCGAAAAACACAAAAGCCGTCGCGCCAAATGGTTGGCGGACGCGCAAGCCAAAGCCACGCAGAAGGAAATCTCAACGGCTTGGCTGGCTGTTGAGCTCGGCGAAGTCATCAAAAAGGAGGATTGGGTGTTAGTGAACGGAAGTTCAAACGGGTGGGCGCGCCGGTTGTGGGACTTCACGAAGCCCAATCAGTATCTTGGCGCCAGTGGCGGCGCCGGCGTTGGCTACGGCTCCGGCGCCGCGATTGGCGCGGCGTTGGCGCTCAAAGATACCGGCAAGCTGGCCGTCGATATTCAATCCGACGGCGATCTGTTAATGACCTCCAGCTCACTTTGGACTGCGGCCAAACATCGCATCCCGTTGCTTATCGTCATGCACAACAACCAGTCTTTTTACAACTCCGAAGAGCACGGGATCGAAGTCGCTAAATTCCGCGCCAGACCCGTGGAGAACGCGGGAATTGGAACTCACGTGGACGATCCGGAGGTCGATTATGCCAAGATGGCGCAATCCTTCGGCGTCAATGCCGAGGGACCGGTCCGGCGTCCTGCCGATCTTAGACCGGCTCTGGAACGCGGACTGAAATTCGTAAAAGAAAAAAAGCTTCCGTACTTGGTCGATGTGATCTCGGAGCCGCGCTAATTCCCGACCATCGCATGGTGGACGATCCGCACGAAGATTTTCGCCGGGCTGTGGACGGCCCCGACGAAGCGATTGATCTCGCCCGCGCCGCGTTGGTCATCGCCCGTAGCGATTACCCGGACCTGGATACCGGAGCGTATATTTCACGGCTTGATCACCTGTCTATTCAAGTCTCGCGCCGCTTGGCGATCCCCGCAGCGCAGAGCGCCCGGAACGTTGATCGTTCTATCGCTGCGCTGAATCACGTTCTCTTTGAAGAGCGCGGATATCAGGGGAACAGAGAGAACTATTTCGATCCCAAGAACAGCTTCCTGAATCAGGTGATCGAGCTCAAGCGGGGAATCCCCATTACGCTGTCCGTTCTTTATATGGAAATCGCACGGCGGATCGAACTCCCGCTTCAAGGCGTGGGCTTTCCAGGTCACTTTTTGGTCAAGTACTCCGATGACAAAGAAGAAATCATTATCGATCCTTTCAATCGCGGTGAGATCAGATCTTTGACGAGCCTTAAGAAACTCTTGCGGCACTTGTACGGGGGAAGGATTGCTTTTCAGCCGGGTCTCCTCGACGCCGTGACCAAAAAGCAGATTCTTAGGAGAATGCTCAACAACTTGAAGGCCGCTTATTTGCGAGAGAATGATCTACTGAAAGGCCTTTACGTTTTGCACCGTCTTCTCATCTTAGAGCCGAACTCGGCGGAGGATCTAAGAGATCGAGGGGCCGTTCACCTGAAACTCGAATGCTTCAATCAGGCCCTGGAGGATTTCGAGACTTATCTACGGTTGTTTTCCGAAGCGGAGGACGCGCCGCTGATACGCGAGCGTGTGATCGATCTGAAAAAGCAGGTGACGCAGATACACTGAAGAAAAAGCGAGGCGATTGAGCGCAACGAAGCCTATGAGTCTTTTTCAGCAGCCCGCGCTAGCGCTTGGTACATTCTTTAAAAGTGTAGGCGAAAGAGGTCGTCAGGAAGAAATCATTAAAGAACGCAAGGGTCACTTTCCCCGGATGAATCTGCCACAGCTTAAAGCTGCGAAGATTCGCGAGCGTGTGGCTCCAGACCCGCTGCAGTTCCTGCCGCGAGTAGATGACCCGATTATTGATGGCATCGAACTTAACCAGGTGAAGTCGCGGACGCGCAGGCAATGACTGACGCATCCGGGCGTAGGCTTCGTGCCACTCGTGGATGCGGTCGCCGAGACGAGTGTTGGCCTGAATGTTGTGCATTTCATCGAGCCAGCGGCGCGCCCCTTCCCCTTCTCCAAGCCTCAAATCCTGAATTTTTTCCCGCAGGTTGTCCCATTGTACGAGAAACCGGTTGAGATCTCTTCGGGTCAATAGAATGCTCGAAGAAAGATCCTCCAGCGGGTCGAGCAAGGCTCTGACCTTCTCGGGCAACGCGTCCCTCGCATTGTTATAAACTTTCTGGAGCTCGCCGATTCGTAGCGCCTGCCAGATCTCCCCTTGAACCTTCTGGATCTGGCCGAGCCATCTCTCTTCCGTTTCGCTGCGTTTTCTGGTTTGAAGCCAGACTTCTTCCATCTCCTTGAGAAACTTGGCCCAGGCTATGAATAGCCGAGCGGTCTCTTTGGTGCGGCGCCAAATGTGCAGAGGAAGGGGATCGACGGCGTAACCGGTCCTTCGGTCCCTCCTGTCCTTCAGGCGGAAGAAGCCGGCCACCATGGGATGTTGCTTCTCGAGCAGAGCGGCGTTTTTGTACCAGAAAAAGACCGACATCAGGTTCCAGTAGTTCCGCGGGTGATCGCTCCATCTGGACAAAACCCGGATCATGTTTTCTTTGCTATAAAACGCCTTCCACGCGTCTTCATAGGCCTCGGTCCATTCTTCGGCGCTCATGAGCGGATGATGAATCGTCGCGTGGAAAGAGTCCCGCTTGTTGAAATCGGGGTCCATCCACTCTCCGCGCTTCTTCATCTCGCGGTGATCATGAGAGCCCGGCAGCGGCGTTAACATGAAGAACGACGACTGGTCCGGTCCAACCTCTTCGATAAGAAAACGGATGTCCTTGGGCACTTGCTCTTTCGTATCCCACGGTAGACCGATGATGTAGCCGGTGTGAACCACAACACCGGCATCGTGCCATTCCTTGATGATGCTACGATATTCTTCGACGTTGTTTTGGTTCTTGCCCTCGGCTTTCAAATTTTCCGGGTTAACGCTCTCCATGCCGATGAAAACCTGGGTGCAACCGGCCTCGGCCGCCAGTTTGACAAAATCCTTCGGTTTGCGGGCGAGATCGACCTGCATCATGAACGAGACCGGGAGGCCTTCTTCCCGCAGTTTGATGAGCTCTTCGAACGTCTCGCGCCAGTACTTTTTCCGCGCGAAATTATCATCGGTAAAAAAATAAAATGAAACGCCGTGTTCGAAGTAGTTCTGGCGTATCATTTGCGCGATGCTCTCGGGGCTGCGCTCGCGCATTTTGCGTCCCTGGACGTTGATGATCGTGCAGAAACTACAAGCGAACGGGCAGCCCCGCGACGTGTCGGCAGTCCCGAAAGCAGGATGCGCGAAATGCTTCATGGTTTTGGGGCTGGTTTTAGGCAGCGGGGCCGCGTCGATATCGACGAGATTTTGCAGGTCCTGGGCGAAGCTGTAAAGAGGCTTAAGTCCCCCGTGAAGGAAATCGGCGAGAATCATCTCCCATTTGCCCTCCACCTCGCCGGAGACAACGCAAATAGATTCGTGAAAAAGCTCTTGAATGTCCGGTTCCCGGTCGCTCAACATGTTGATCGTGCCGCTGGTGTGAAAGCCGCCGATGATGACCGCAATCCCTTCGGCTCTAAAAATCCTCGCGATGTCGACCGCGCGAGGGAACTGATTGGTTTGGACGCCCACGAGACAAACCAGAAGTCTCGTGCCGGGCTCCCGCCCCCATCGTAAAATTCTTTTCATCGGGATCTTCTCCGCGGTTTCGTCGAACGTGATGACCTCGATAGGTAAATCGCCAAAGACGCGCCGCTCCTTTACGTCTTCGGTCAAACCGTGGAGAACGTTGAGCGTGTTGCTGGGAAGGACCCCTTTCCAAAATCGGATGACGTAGCCATCGTCATCGTACTTGGATGGCTTAATTAACACTACCCGGAATCTCTCGATGTCCTGCTGCATCAGTGTTGTGCACTCCTGAGCACTTGTAAGTCGTTGCGACATCTTTTATAGATAAAAGCGACAACTTCCGCGGTAAGAAAAATCTAACAGCCGCCCTGAGTCATGTCAAGCTCTTTTAGTAGGGGGCCATAGCTTCGCCCGCCTCTCAACCCGGCTTCCATGATCCAACTCTTTCACGTTTCGAAGACTTACCCGCCTAACTCGCCGGCCCTTTCAGACATCAACTTGCAAATCGAAAAAGGGGAGTTCATCTTTCTCAGCGGTCCGAGCGGGGCGGGGAAAACGACCCTGCTTCGGCTGCTTTTTCGTGAAGAAGAGCCGACCCAGGGTCAAATCATCGTCAACGGCCAGAATATCATCCGGCTGAACGGCCGCGGCGTTGCGCGGCTACGGCAGAGAATCGGATTGGTGTTTCAAGAATGCAAACTATTGCCCCGATTAACGGCGCTTGAAAACGTTGCGCTAGCGGCCGAAATCGTCGGTTTTTCCAAGCGCGAGAGCCAAATTAAAGCCTATCATCTGCTCCGGGAACTTGGACTCAGGGAAAAGTATGACGCCAGGCCCGTAACGCTCTCCGGCGGAGAGCAACAAAGGGTGGCGATTGCGCGATCCTTGATGAACGATCCGATGCTAGTGCTCGCCGACGAACCAACGGGCAATCTCGACGAAGACATTGCCGAAGAAACCATGAAACTTTTCCTCAAAATCCGCGCGCGCGGCACCACGCTCATTGTCGCGAGTCATGACACCGGGTTGCTCAAGCGGTACGGAACTCGGGTGATCTCGCTGAGACGCGGCCGTCTAGAGCATGATTCACAGCCGCTAAAAAGGCAGGAATACGTCTTTTGAAGTGGGCGTTGGCAGGTTTCGTGGCGCGTCGCGTTCGAAGCAGTCTTTGGGAGCTGCTGTGGACCCATGTGTTGACCTCCGGGACGATGGGAATGACCCTGTTTGTGTTTGGGGCGTTTCTCCTCCTTCAGGAGAATCTTCAGCACCTGCTTACGGGCTGGGGTGATCAGATCCAGATACAAGCTTATCTCAAGAAGGGACTCGCCGCCGCAGAGATACAGGCGATGCTGAAACAGGTGAGAGCGTTTCCCGAGGTGGAGCGTATACGATTTATCTCACACGAACAGGCGTGGACTGATTTTCAGGCCGCCCTCGGAGCGCAATCCGGTGTGTTGGAAGGGTTGCCCGCCGATGTCCTGCCGGCTTCATTCGAAATCGCCATCAAGCCGGAGTTTCGCGATGGGCCGGTTGTGGACGAGTTGGCCCGCCGGCTCCGTAAACAAGAGGGTATCGCCGTCGTCGAATACCCGCAGGAGTGGGTCGATCGGTTGAGTCTCGTGATCCTGGCCGTACAGTGGGCAAAATGGCTGCTTGGCGGAGTGCTGTTCGTCGCGACGTTTTTCATTGTCGGCAGCACCGTCCGTTTGGCAATCCTGGCGCGCAAGGATGAAATCGAAATTATGCAGCTGGTGGGAGCTTCGGAAGAGCTCATTCAGGCTCCGTTCGTTTTGGAGGGAATGCTTCAGGGACTCGTCGGCGCCGTGTTGTCGGTTCTTGCCCTTTGGGGCTTGTTTCTATTTTTGCGCGGGCAGATCCCGGCTTCGGTTGTGCTGTTCGGTCCTGTAACCCAACTGCAGTTCCTGCGCATGAACAGCATCGGACTTATCCTGGTAATCGGCTGGCTATTAGGCGGCACCGGTAGCCTCTTTTCGCTTCGGAGGTTTCTCAGAACGTGGCCCGGATAATCCCGCGAAGCTCTCTGATTTTTCTGCACGTCGTTTTCTTGTCGCCGGTTCTTGCAACGGCAGCAACCGTCGAAAAGGATCTCGAGGGCATCAAGAGGAAGATCGAGAAGGAGAAGCAAGGGATCACGCAAGTGAAAAAGAAGGAAGGCTCCGTGCTAAAAACGCTTGACGAAATTGAAGGCGACCTCGAAAGAAAGACTCAACAACTGACTCGTGCGAATGCTAAGCTGAATTCAGTGTTGGCCGAGATTCGGAAAAAAGAGCGGGAGTCTGCGAAAATCGCAAAGTCTCTCCAGCAAAGAAAGGAGTTGCTTGAACGGCGGGCGGTGGCGCTTTATCGTTGGCATCGCGGCGGCAGTCCCTTTGTTATTCTCAATGGCGACGTATCGTTAAGCGGCTTTCTTCAACGAAAGCGGTATCTGGAAAGCACCGTCGCGTTCGACCGAGAGCTAATCGAAGGCATGTTGGACGAAGCATCACGCCAGGAAACTCTCAAGGCCGAGCTCGGTCGCAAAAAAGAGGAATTGGATGATCACAGGGGAATTTTGTCTGAAGTAAAGGAGTCTGTGGTGAGACAAGCCGCGAAAAAGCGAGGGCTTTTGGCCAGCTTGCGTCGGGAAAAGGAGTCCCGCGTCCGCGCGCTCAAAGAATTGGAGCAAGCCGCTCTTCGGCTACAAAGAATGATGGATGAGATCTCGAGGAGGTCGGCTGGAAGGCGTCAAGAGCCTTCGGCGGGCCCGGGGTTGGAAACGATGCGAGGCAAGCTGGAGTGGCCGGTCAAGGGTCAAGTGATGAGCGGCTATGGAAAGACGCGGCACCGGGAGTTTTCTGAAGAAGTGTTCCGCAAGGGGATCGATATCGAGGCCCCGGTGGGGGAGCAGATCCGAGCCGTCGAGAAGGGCAAGGTTATCTTTGCCGAGCGCTTTTCCGGCTACGGCAAGATGATGATTATCGACCACGGCGAGCGATTCTATACAATTTATGCGCATCTATCAGAATTCCTTAAAAAAAATGGCGACGCGGTCAAACGTGGGGAAACCATCGCATTAGCCGGGGACAGCGACTCGCTGGCCGGCGCCAAGCTCTACTTTGAGATGCGAAAAGACGGTAAATCCATCGATCCCTTACCATGGTTTGGAAGACCGTAGCTATTTCATCTATGTTGATATAGACTAGGGTGCGTTTTGAGCAGAATTCAGCAAGGAGAGATCTCATGCGAACGGTAGAAAAGCACGGACTACCCGTTGTGTTGTTAGTCGTCGGAATCGCTCTCGGTTTCTTTTTAGCGGGACAATGGGTCCCCAACGTTTCGGCGGTTCCCCGCCAGGACTATGAAAGCCTCGAGACCTTTACGAATATTCTTTCGATCGTGAAGAAGAATTATGTCGAAGACGTCGAGACGAAGAATTTAGTGAATGGCGCTATCAGTGGGATGCTCAATTCTCTAGACCCTCACAGCGCGTACCTCACACCGGATCTCTACAAAGAGCTGCAGATGGATACTCAAGGGCGGTTCGGCGGACTCGGAATCGAGATTACCGTTAAAAATGGCGTGTTGACCGTTGTCTCCCCTATCGAAGACACGCCGGCGTTTAAGGCCGGTATCAAACCCGGAGACATGATTTTCAAGATCGAGGACGAATTCACCAAAGACATGACGCTCATGGAGGCGGTCAAAAGGATGCGCGGCCCGAAAGGCACCAAGATCAATATTTCCGTAAAACGAGACGGGATTCCAGAGTTGATCACATTTACCCTGGTTCGGGACATCATCCGCGTGCAAAGCGTGCGCAGTCGAGTGTTGGAAGAGGGCTATGGTTATGTCCGGCTTGCGCAGTTTCAAGAGCGAAGCGACCGCGATCTGCAAAAGGTCTTGGACAAGTTAACGGGGGAGGAAGGGGGGCTCAAGGGGCTAGTCCTCGACCTCCGCAATAATCCCGGCGGGCTTCTGACTCAGGCCGTGCGAATCTCCGATCTATTTTTAGATTCCGGACTGATCGTCTATACAGAAGGCCGCATCGAATCGCAAAAGCAAAAATATTTTGCCCAAAAAGACGGCTCTTGGCTGGATTTCCCCATCGTGGTGCTCGTGAACAACGGCAGCGCCAGCGCCTCGGAGATCGTCGCGGGCGCGTTGCAGGACCACAAGCGCGCGGTGGTGTTAGGAACAAAAACCTTCGGGAAGGGCTCCGTTCAAACTATTCTGCCGCTCGACGACAGTTCCGCGTTACGCTTGACCACGGCGCGTTACTTCACTCCCAAGGGCCGCTCAATCCAGGCCAGCGGCATCGTCCCGGACATCGTGATGGAGAATGCAACTCCACAGGATGGAAAAGCGGATGAAAAGAAACGGCAGCGCATTCGAGAAGAAAATCTCCACAACCACCTGCAGAATGGTCAGAAGCAGCAACAGCCGAGCCAACAGCAGCCGGAGGGAGGCGAAAAAGAGAAACTCCTTCCTCCAGCTTCTGCGCCGACCGGAGACGAGAGCATCGACAACGATGCGCAGCTCAAGCGCGCGCTGGATTTGTTGAAGAGCTGGGACGTTTTCAAGCAATTGGTGCAAAAAAAGGCGGCTTAGAAGCGCAGGAGTCAGAGGTCGCAGCCCCATGCTCCTTGCTCCCTCTCTTTGCAGCTTCGGAAGGCTGAGGCTGAGGCTTAGGTTGAGCTAAACCTTAACCTAAACCTCAACCTGCTTAAGGAGCGAGACGATTGAGTGCAACCCCTGCCTGTGCGTCGCACGCAGACAGGAAGCATATGAGGCTTTTTCAGCAGCGTACTAGACTAAACTTGCTTCAGGCGCATCCTAACTAAGCGCACAATTAGCCCTCCTCCGGAGGGCTAATTTTTTTGTGGCAACGGTCGTGCTCGACGATGGCTAGAATGATAAACAAGCAAGCAGAACTGCCTTTATTCGGCGGGCCATCGGCAAAGTTTCTCACCATCAGCGAGCTTAACCAGATTATCAAAACCACTCTGGAAGGCCGGCTCGACGGTTTTTGGGTTGTCGGAGAGATTTCCAACTTTCGCGTGCCTCCCTCCGGTCATTACTACTTCACGCTCAAAGATGACAAAAGCCAGATATCCGCGGTGATGTTTCGGCGGCAGGGCTTGGCTCTTTCATTCGTCCCCGAGAACGGGATGGAGATTCTCTGTTTTGGCCGGGTGAGTCTCTATTCGGTTCGTGGCGACCTTCAGTTTTACGTTGAGATGTTGGAGCCGCGGGGGCAGGGCGCGCTCTTTCTTGCTTTCGAACAGTTGAAGAGAAAACTGGCCGAGGAAGGGCTATTTGCTCAGGAGCGCAAACGGCCCTTGCCCTTCTTGCCCGGATCGATCGGCATGGTTACTTCCGAGAAAGGCGCGGCATTGCGCGATATGCTGCGGATTATTACGGATCGTTTTCCTGATCGGCGCATCGTTGTTCGAGCCGTAAGAGTACAGGGGCAAGGAGCGGGAGAAGAAATCGCTTCGGGCATCGATGAGTTAAGCAGGTCTGGAGAGGTCGATGTTATGATCGTCGGCCGCGGGGGCGGCTCGTTGGAAGATCTTTGGGCGTTCAATGAGGAAATCGTTGCTCGCGCGATTTATAGGTCGCCGGTCCCTGTTGTCTCGGCGATAGGGCACGAGATCGATTTTACGATTGCCGATTTTGTCGCCGATCGTCGCGCGCCCACGCCAACGGCGGCGGCTGAGATGGTCGTGCCTCGGTTGGCCGATCTCGAGAATCAGGTTGCACTGCTCGATGCGCGGTTACTGAGAGGTATGCAACTCACATTGGATGCCGCGCAAGAGGGGTGGCGCAGGCTGGTGAAGAGGCTCGCCGACCCCGGCAGGAAACTGCGTGAAAACCAGCAGCGGTTGGATGACCTCTCGATCGATTTGCTGCGCCGTTTTCGCGCGCGCGTCCGGCTCTCGAGAGACCGTCTGGTTCAGGTGGCGGGTCGATTGGATGCCTTGAGTCCTCTCGCCGTGTTGGAGCGTGGCTACAGCATTACCCATAAATTGACCAGAGAGCAGATCGTCAAAGATTCTTCCGAACTTGCGATCGGGGAGCGGCTACGGATTACGTTCGCGCGGGGAAATTCCATTTGCCGGGTAGAGGAGAAGGAATGAAATGCGAGCGCGCCGATCCCTGTTAGTCGTCTTAGCGGCAGCCGGTTTGTTGTTTGCCGCCCGTTCCGAGCAAGTTGCTGCAGCCACGGTTTCGGTAAATTCCAGGGAAGTGCTGCAAGGGGAGATCGTCGAGTTGAAGCTTTCCGGCGCGGCAGTCGCCGACGTGAAAGGGCGGATGGGGAAGGAGAGCATCTACTTCTATCCCGCCGGGAAGAACGGTTATGCGGCCATTGTCGGGGTGGATCTCGAAGCGAAGCCCGGCTCGGTAAAAATCATCATTGAGGGAAAGACGGAGTCCGGCGAACTTCTGGAGAGGCAATTTGACCTCGACATCAAAGCCAATGCCTTCCAGCGGGAAGAATTCTCGGTCCCGGCAGCTTTTGATCAACTGAGCGCGGACGTTATTAAGAGAATCCGGCGTGAGCGAGAGCGCCTGGATCGGGTCTTTATGGGCTCCGCGCCGGCGCGCCTCTGGCAAGGCCCCTTTCTGCAACCCGTTACGGGAAGTATTACGGCGCCTTTTGGTTATCGCAGGGTGATCAACGGACTGCCGCGCGCGCCGCACACGGGAGCCGATCTCAGAGCGGCGTTGGGGACCGAAGTCGCCGCGCCAAATCATGGTCGCGTCGTCTTGCTTGGCGAATTCTTTTATAGCGGCAAGAGCCTGGTCTTGGATCACGGCGCCGGATTATTTACGATGTACTTCCATCTTTCCGAGTTCAAGGTTCAAGAGGGAAGCGTCGTACGAAAGGGCGAAATCATCGCCCTCTCCGGGATGAGCGGGCGAGTGACGGGCCCGCACCTTCATTGGGGAGCGCGGATCAACAATGCTCGCGTCGACCCTTTCCAGCTCGTGGAAAAACTCGGCTCCGGCTCCGATACACGCCATCATTCGGAAGAAACGGAGAAGTGAAATGAGCAAGGAAAATTCGTCGAGCAAGGAGTTTGAAGTGGCGCTGGACGAGCTCTCGCGGCTGGTGGAGCAGTTGGAAGCGGGAGATCTATCGCTTGAAGACTCGCTATCGGCCTTCGAAAAGGGAGTAGCATTAGTCAAATACTGCAACCAAAAGTTGAGTGAAGTTGAAAAAAAAGTCGAACTCTTGGTTAAAGACAAAAACGGCAAGCTGCAATTCAGAGATCTCGAGCATGTTGCCGAAGGGAACGACGAGCAAGACGACTAGTCACGGCAAAGTAGGCTAAGGTTCAGCCCCTCCTCAACCTAGACCCCAACCTAGCGGAGCACGGTTCGAAGTTCGACGTACGAAACTTAACCTCAGCCTGACCCTTAACCTTCCTTCACCTGCCGTTTGCGCGCCGAGGTAGTGAACGTTATTTAATCGGAACGCCTTTGTTATCGAAAGAATTCCTGCGAAACTGTTTACTATCTAAGACGCTACCGCTACCGGTGTGAGATAACAGGAGGCATACTGAGGCTTGGCCTTGCAGTGACATCGAAATCATACGAGGTGAACCGTGAAACTAGTCATCACCGGCGCTTCGGGTTTCATAGGATCGGTTCTCGTGGAACGGCTTCGGGGGCAGAACCACTCTCTCACATTACTCAGTCGCAAACCTCCCTCGGGTGCGAAGGTTTCCGATCGCCAGTGGGTGGCTTGGCAGCCCGGGGCTCCGGGTGAATGGGAGAAGTGGGTTGATGGCGCCGACGGCATCATCAACCTGGCGGGAGAGCCCATCGCGGCGAAGAAGTGGTCTACGACGCAAAAGGAAAAAATTCGCGCCAGCCGTGTGGATACGACGCGCGCGCTGGTAAGAGCCATCGCGCGGTCGAAGGCTAAGCCGAAGTTCCTAATCAACGGTTCCGCCGTCGGCTACTATGGGTCGCGGGGTGAGGAAATTTTAACCGAAACGAGTAAACCCGGCCAAGGTTTTTTGGCCGAGGTTTGCCGCGAGTGGGAAGACGAAGCTCGAAAGGTTGAAACCCAAGGCGTCAGGGTGGTCGTGCTGCGCACCGGCATTGTTTTGGGGCAAGGCAAAGGCGCTTTAGCGAAAATGATAAAACCGTTCAAATTTTTCGCCGGGGGACCTCTGGGATCGGGTCAACAGTGGATGCCATGGATCCATATCGAGGATGAGGTTGGATTGATTCAGTTCTTAATGGAGAGGCCGGATGCCGCCGGTGCTTTCAATGCGACAGCCCCTAATCCCGTAAAGATGGAGGAATTTTGTAAGGCCCTGGGCGACGCTCTTAACCGCCCCTCTTGGGCGGCTGTGCCCGAGTCCATATTGACGCTTATCCTGGGTGAGATGGCAGACATGCTTTTAACCGGGCAAAGGGTGCTGCCCGAGGCCGCTCAGCGTCTGGGTTATCTGTTCAGGTATTCGAACGTATCAGAAGCGCTTCAGTCGCTCCGGCTTTAACTATCGAGTCGCCCCGAGCTGAGGCGGCGTTTGCAGGTTCGCGAGTTGGCGGGAGCCGAGTTTGAACCCGGCTTTGCCTCAATGGTAAACTGGCGAAACAGCGTGTCAGAGTTAAAGTCAGTGGCCAACTTCGATATCCAGAACTACCTCAGCACCCGGCGAGCGGCGATTGATCGCGCCCTTGAGCGACACATGAAAGAGCAGTCCGGCCACTCGCAGTCGGTCTGGCGGGCGATGCGCTACGGTCTTTTTCCGGGTGGGAAAAGAATTCGTCCCGTTCTAACCCTCGCCGCCGGCGAACTTTTCGGCGCTCGAGAAGAAGTTCTTCTTCCTTTCGCGTGCGCGGTGGAGATGATTCACGCTTATTCGTTGATTCACGATGATCTCCCGGCTTTGGATGACGACGATATGCGACGCGGAGAGCCTAGCCTGCATAAGGTCTTCGGCGAAGGAGTCGCGTTGTTGGCCGGCGACGGACTGTTGACGGAAGCGTTTCATTTGATATCCAGCCCGGAGGTGGCGCGGTCCCTTCCCGCCGATAGAGTGCTGAATCTAATGCATGAATTGTCCCATGCCGCCGGCGCCGGGGGCATGGTAGGGGGCCAGGCCTTCGATCTGGAAGCCGAGGGCAAAGAGGTCGATCTTGCCACCGTGGAATACATTCACGTGCGCAAAACGGGCGCTTTGATCCTCGCTTCGATCCGAATCGGCGCTCAGGCGGCTGGAGCAAAACCCGAAGAGCTGCGGCGGATTTCCCGGTTCGGAGAGTACCTGGGTTTGGCCTTCCAGATCGCCGACGACATCTTGGACATGCAAGATCCCGCGATGGAGGGTGAGCCGCAGGAATCGGGACGCAAAGAGCGCAAAAAAGCCACTTATCCTTCCGTCGTGGGTCTGGCTCAAGCCAAGGAACGGCTCCGGCAGCTGCACGAGCAATGCCACGCGGAGTTGCTGCCGTTCGGGCCGGCTGCGGAGGCGCTAAAAGGAATCGCGCATCAGATCGTAGCGCGCGCAACCCACGAGCAAGCAAACTTAAACAATCAGGAGATGGGATCATAATATGGCGAGACTGCTGGATGAGATCGAATATCCGAGGGACATTCGGCGTTTGAACGTCGAACAACTCGTTACTCTGGCCCAGGAAATGCGCGAGGAGGTGATTTCCGTCGTCTCCGAGGTAGGCGGGCACTTTGCGTCCACTCTCGGAGCGGTCGAGTTAACTCTCGCGCTTCACTTCGTTTTCAACAGCCCCGAGGATCGCATCGTGTGGGACACGGGCCACCAGGCCTATGCCCATAAGTTGGTCTGCGGCCGGGGCAGCCGCTTGGGAACCATCCGTCAGCTCGGCGGTCTCAGCGGGTTTTTGAGCCGCGACGAGAGTGAATACGACGTGTTCGGAGCGGGGCACGCCGGCACGTCGATTTCGGCCGCGCTCGGCATGGTCGTAGCGAAGACCCTCGAACAATCTTCGCGCAAGGTGGTCGCCATTATTAGCGACGGTGGATTGACCGCGGGCCTCACTTTTGAAGGGCTCAACCAGGCGGGCCATCTCGAGAGAGATCTGATTGTCGTTCTCAACGATAATGCGATGTTTATCGATCCAAGGGTCGGCGCGGTTTCGTCCTTCTTGAGCAAACAGTTTACCACTGAACTCGGGCTGCGTTTACAAAAAAATCTTTCCGCCTTGCTTCATACACTGCCGAAGGGCGAGAATCTCTTCCAGGTGGCGCGCAAGGTGAAGGATTCATTTTTAGGGCTTGTGACTCCGGGCTTTCTTTTCGAAAGCTTGGGATTTCAGTACGTCGGTCCGATTGACGGCCACAACATTGCGGAAATGGTGACTACGCTGGAAAACGTGAAGAAGATCCAGCGGCCGACTCTCGTCCACGTGCTCACCAGGAAAGGCAAGGGTTATGCGCCGGCTGAGCATGATCCGGTCAGGTTTCACGCCGTTACGCCGTTCCATGTGCTGACAGGAAAGCCGAAAAAGGAAAAGGGCCCGGTCCCCACCTACACCGACGTTTTCGCTCAAGCTCTCACTCGGCTAGCCAAACAGAATGGCAAGGTGGTTGCCATTACCGCCGCCATGGGGAGCGGCACGGGAATCGACAAATTCTCGCGCGAGATTCCCGGACGTGCCTATGACGTCGGTATAGCCGAACAACACGCCGTCACCTTCGCCGCCGGGATGGCGACCGAAGGTTTTATTCCGGTGGTGGCGATTTACTCGACGTTTCTACAGCGCGGCTACGACGAGATTCTTCACGATGTCTGCGTGCAGAATCTTCACGTGGTTTTTGCTTTGGACCGGGGCGGGCTCGTCGGCGCTGACGGGCCCACCCATCACGGCGTTTTCGATTTCGCTTACATGCGATCGATTCCGAATCTCGTGATCATGGCGCCGAAGGATGAAAATGAACTGCAACATATGCTCAAAACCGCGATCGATTGCCCGGGCCCGGTTTCGCTGCGCTACCCGCGCGGCGAAGGGTGGGGCGTGGGCATGGACGGCGAAATCCGAGCGCTCGAGATCGGCAGGGCGGAGCTGCTGCGCGACGGTAAGGACCTCGTGCTTGTGGGCATTGGCAATACGGTGATCCCGGCGCTCAAGGCGGCCCAAGATCTTGCGCCGCTGGGCATTGACGCGGCGGTGGTGAACGCCCGCTTCGTAAAGCCCCTCGATCAGGAATTGTTGCTTCAATTATTCACTCGAATTCCTCGCGTCATCACGGTCGAGGACCATGTGATTGCGGGCGGTTTCGGCAGCGCGATTTTGGAGCTGTTGGCCGATCATGGAATCCAAGACGTGGTCGTAAAACGGCTCGGCGTCCCGGACCGCTTCATCCCGCACGGAACTCAGGACGAGCTTAGAAAGTTGTGCGGATTCGACAAAGATGCGATCACGCAGGCGGCTCTCCAGTTTGTTCGGCGCGACCGGAAAAGAAGCCGGCAGGGATGGGAAAAAGGGAGCGCTTAGACAAGTTACTGATCGAGCGCCGGTTGGTTGGGAGCCGGGAGGAAGGACGCGGCAGAATTCTCGCCGGCGAGGTGTTGGTCAACGAGCAACTCGTTACGAAGGCGGGCGCTTTGGTCGATGAAGCCGCCGAGATCAGGGTTAAACGCGGCCTTCCATATGTGAGCCGTGGCGGGCTGAAGTTAGAGCGGGCGCTCCGTGAATTCTCCATCGAAGTATGCGATAAGATCGTTATCGACGCCGGCGCCTCTACCGGCGGATTTACCGACTGCCTGCTGGCCTACGGCGCTCGGCAGGTCTTTGCGGTTGATGTGGGCTACGGCCAGCTCGACTGGAGACTTAGAAATGATCCCCGAGTGCTGGTTCTGGAAAAAACCAACATTCGCTATCTTCAACTCACGGATTTGCCCTGCCCGGCGGATCTCGCCACGGTCGATGTCTCATTTATCTCCCTCCGCCTGGTTCTGCCGCAGGTAAAAACATTGTTGGCGGCGGCAGGCCAGATCGTTGCGCTGATCAAGCCGCAGTTTGAAGTAGGCAAAGGCAAGGTCGGGAAAGGCGGGGTCGTGCGGTCCCACGATGAGCACGTGCGAGTTATCGAAGAAATCAACGGCGCCGCAGTCCGGCTAGGATTGGCCGTGGAAGGAGTCATCGAGTCGCCGCTTCTAGGCCCGAAGGGCAATAAAGAGTTTTTTATCCATCTAACCTTGAGTCACGGCTGAGTCACATCAAATCGAGGATGGTTCAACCCGTTCGAATTGTTCAAAACGTTCAAACCGTTTTAGATCGGATTCGCCGTCGCGTAATGACGGATTTAACTGCTTGAACTGTTGCAACGATTGGAACAATCATTGAGGCTGCGAGTGAGCCATGGCAAACTTCCTCAGAATCGCCCATCGCGGCGCCTCCGGTAACTTCCCCGAAAATACCCGCACTGCTTTCGAGAAAGCGATCGAAGCAGGAGCGGATATGATTGAGTTGGACTGCCAGCTCAGCCGCGATGGTCACATTGTCGTATTCCACGACGAACGGTTGAATCGAACGGCGGGCGTGAAGGGCAAGGTTCAAGAGAAGACCCTGGAGCAGTTAAAAAAACTTGAAGTCGGCGCTTGGCGGAAGAGTTCGTTCAGAGGCGAGCGGATTCTAACTCTCGAAGAGGCGCTTCGGGTCGTCGCCGGGAACACGGATCTTTGCGTTGAGATCAAATGCTACCCTGATTCGCAGACTGGAATCGAAATCAAACTCTTATTCATTCTCAGTCATTATGATTATCTGGATCGGACCGTTATTGCGTCGTTCGACTACCATGCTCTTGGCCGCGTGAGGGAGCTGGCGCCGGAAGCGCGCACCGGGGTGATTTACGGCCCGGGAGTGAAGCAAAACCCATTGGATTTTGCCACTCAAATAGGCGCGGCGTCGGTTCACGTCCAGAAAGAATTCGCCACCAAGGAGTTTTTGGACAAGGCATGGGAGGCGGGGCTTGACGTTCACGTTTGGACGGTAAACGACCTAAAAGAGATGGAAAATTTCGCTTCTTTGGGGGTGCAGGGGATTATCTCCGATTTTCCGGAGAAATTCGCTAAGCTCACAACGAGTTATCGAGGGTGAAAAACGTAAGGGCCTCAGCCTAAACCGACCGAAAGAAAAGATTTCTCGCTGCGCCAGACTGTGTGAAAACCCCCGATTTGTGCTTCGACTAGGCTCAGCACGAACGGTCAATAATTGCGATTTGCGATAGTTAGCCGATCGCCCTGAGCATGGTCGAAGGGTGGTCGGCTAGTTTTCACACAGTCTGGCGGTCGAATGACAGAGGGCGTCATCCCGAACTTCAAATATCGTACTTTGAACCGACCGGCTCACCGGGTCAAGCAGCCGGCGGTTCGGCGCACTTGGCTGTTTTTCGTCAAGATTTACTTGTGTTTCCTTGACTTGCCACTGAAATCAGTTAAAATCCCATTCTGAAAAACGGGGTTCGAGGGGATTGGGGGTGATTCAAGCCTATGACGGGTGTTCGAGTCAGAGAAAACGAATCCATAGAAAGCGCCATTCGACGTTTTAAGAAGCTGTGCGAGAAGGCCGGTATTCTCGCCGAGCTTCGCAAGCGTGAACACTACGAGAAGCCCAGCGTCAAGCGAAAGAAGAAGGCGATTGCCGCGAAAAAGCGAGCAATGAGACGGGTCCGTCATTCCTTCTAAGTAAAGACGTGTCGAAGAACAGTCGAGAGAAGCTAGACAAGACAGAACAAAGATGGCGCTTAAGGCCGGAATCCAGGAGGCCATGAAGTCGGCCATGAAGCAGGGGGATCGGGTCACCTTGGACTCCCTGCGATTTCTATTATCAGCTCTACATAACGAAGAAATCAAAGTTCGGAGAGAGCTTGCGGACGAGGAAGTCCAAAGGACAATTGTTACCCTTTGTAAGCAGCGAACGGAATCCATTCAGTTGTTCAAAAAAGGCGGGCGGGGCGATCTAGCCTCAAAGGAAGAAGCCGAGCTGAAAGTGCTTCGGAGATTTTTGCCTCAGCCGCTGACCGAAGAGGAGGTCCGTTCGTTGATTCGGGCATCTGTAGACGAGGTGGGCGCTAAAGGGCTCCAGGATCTCGGCCGCGTTATGAAGCAAGTCATGCCCAAAGTTAGTGGCCGGAGCGACGGCAAGCGGGTTAACGAATTGGCCAAGGAAATTCTGGGTGGTTAGAGGGCGAGTCGGCGCTGTGAGTGGTCTCTTGCAGTGAATGTAGTTGATCCGATCCTTCTCGTGATCCTTTTTCTCTTTGGCCTGAGGGGCTATTTCAAAGGGCTTTTTCGGGAAATTTTCTCTCTTGCAGGTCTGGTCGCTGGTTTCATGATGGCCGTTCGGTATGACGAACCTGTGGCCGCCCTCGGCGAGAGCTATTGGAAAATTTCGCCGATCCTTATGAAAGGCGCCGCCTTCGTGGCCGTGTTTTTCGTCGTCTACTTCCTTTTCAATTTGGTCGGCTGGTTGCTTCATCATTCCGAGAGGATTCTTCTTCTGCACACGGTCAATCGAATAGGCGGCGTTGCGGTGGGCCTGGGAAAGGGCACCGCGTTCGCGGCCCTGGCCGTGTTCTTCTTCGCCTCCGCTTCGTGGATCCCGCTTCCCGCCAGGGAGCAGATTCAGGATTCGTATCTCGTCCCTCCTTTGTCACGGCTGGCTGAAGGAATGGTTCGACTGGGCAAGGAGAGGTTGTTCCCCAACGGCAGCGACCAGGCTCAGGCAGACTTCCGATTCGCTTTGTAGCAGGATGATCAGCCAGGAAAAGATCGCTGAGATTCGCGACCGTGCTTCCATTGTGGAAGTCATTTCCGATTACGTCACCTTGAAAAAGGCCGGCCGCAATCACATGGGATTGTGCCCGTTCCACGGCGAGAAAACCCCGTCATTTACCGTCAGTGAAGAGAAGGGGATCTTCCATTGCTTCGGTTGTCAAACGGGAGGGAGCGTTTTCCACTTCCTCATGAAGTACGATCACCTCTCGTTTCCTGAGGCCGTCGAACTGGTCGCGAAGCGCTACGGTATCACCATCGAAAGAACCGACGGAACGCGAAGGCCCGGGGACGGGGGTGAGAAGGAGTCGCTCTATCGCATCAACGAAAAGGCGGCTGCGAATTATCATCGCATCCTTTTCGGCCAATCCGCGGGAAAAAGAGCCCTGGAGTATTTAAAATCCCGCGGAGTAGAGGAGGCAATCGCTCAACGGTTCCTGCTTGGGTTCGCGCCTCACACCGGCTCCGGACTGCTTGAATTGATCGACAAGGAAAAAATACCGCCCATGGATGCCTTGCGGTTAGGGCTGATCGGCCAGAGGGGAATCCGGCAGTTCCATGAGAAGTTTTTTGCCCGCCTGATGTTTCCGATCGTTAACGCGGGCGGAAAGGTCGTTGGATTCGGCGGTCGCGTGCTGGATCAGGGCATCCCCAAGTACCTCAACTCACCCGAGACACCCCTGTTTCGCAAAGGCTCGACCGTATATGGCCTGTATCAGGCAAAAGAGGGCATCCGGCAAGCGGATCGAGTTGTGGTCGTCGAAGGCTACCTCGATGTCATTGCCTTGCATCAATTCGGCGTCTCCTATGCCGTGGCAACCCTTGGAACCGCGCTCACTCCCGATCACGTCCGTTTATTGGCGCGCTATACAAAAAACATCATCGCCGTGTTCGACGGCGACGACGCCGGTAGAAAAGCGGCCGCCCGGAGTTGCGAGATTTTCATCGAGGCCGGCCTGTTGGGTCGGGCAGCTTTTTTGCCCAGAGGAGACGATCCGGACACTTTCGTTCACCGTGAAGGCAAAGAGGCGGTGGAGAAGATCCTAGAACAAGCCGTGCCGCTGGCCGACTATTTCTTCTCCTGGCAGGAAGAACGATACGGACAGAGCTTGGAGGCGAAAAGCCGTATCGCCACCGAAGTGAGCCGGCTACTGGCGAAGGTTCAGAATCCGTTTGAAGTCGATTTGCTGGTGCGGAGGGCTGCGGACAGGTTGGGCGTTCGCGAAGAGCTTTTGCGCCGACCGGCGGCGCCGCCGCGAAACACGGCGGCAAAGATCCCTGCGGCCGCTCCGGCGCAGCCTGGACCGCAGAGTCGGGAAGATGTCGCGGAGCGGTCACTGATCAGCCTTATGTTGCGTTTCCCTTCAGTGGTCCAGCATGTGGCCACAGAAAGCGAAGTCCGGCATTGGCTAGGGACAAAGTGGCAGGAATTGGTTGACCTCATGGTTGCCGAATGGCAAGAACGAGGTAAAGTGGATGCGTTTCGGCTGACGCAGAAAGTGCCGGCCGACCAGGCGCCGCAAATAACGGCTCTGGCCTTAGAAGGGGAGAAGATACCTGAGACCGAATATGAGAGAATGGCGGCGGACTGCCTAACCCACCTGCGGCGAAGGCACTTGAGGGGCTTGGAACGGAATCTCCGGATTGCAATTCGTGCTGCGGAAGAGCAAAAAGACGATAAAGCAAAAAGAGAGAGGATACTAGAATGGCAAGACGTCGTGCGAAAGGAACGCCAGCTAGAACGCCGAAAAGCCGAGCCGAAAAACACCATTCGTTAGCGTCCGAAAGATCGGTGTCCGGACGCGCCGAGCAATCGGTCGAGAAGAAGAATATCAAAGAGGTCAAGAAGCTTATCGACCTCGGCAAGGAAAAGGGCTATCTCACCTACGACGAGGTGAACGATATGCTCCCGGCGGAAGTCGTCTCTCCCGACCAGATCGACGATGTCATGTCGATTTTCGGCGAGATGGACATCGAGGTCGTCGATGCGAATCAACGCGTTTCTCTGAGCGGCGCAGGGGAGGATCTTGCCGAAGAGGACGAGGACGAGAAGGAAGTCGATGGTGACGTCGACAACGACGTGGTCGGGAAAACGGGCGATCCGGTGCGCATGTACCTCCGCGAGATGGGCACCGTCTCTCTCTTAAGCCGCGAGGGCGAGGTCGAAATCGCGAAGAAAATCGAGGAGGGCGAAAAGCAGGTCATTGATGAGGTGCTTTCGAGTCCTTTGGCGTTACGGCATGTGCTGGATCTCGGGGCGAGACTGTCGGAGCATGAGATTCGGGTGCGCGAGATCATTAAGGACGGCGACGAAGACGCCGAGTATCTCGAGGAGGAAGAGCTGCATGAAAAAAGATTGCTGGAACAGATAGGCAAAATCAGACGCCTCGCCAATGAGTGCGAAAAGATCAAGCGGCAGTTGGATGGTAAGCGAGTTTCGGCGCGGCGGCGCCAGGTGTTTCAGGAAAGCCTTGCCAAGTATCAAGAGAAAATCGTTCACGGATTGAAGGGGCTGCAACTCAATCGCAGGCAGACCGAGGCGATCGGTGATGGTCTCAAGCGGGCAATGGAGCGAATGCAAGGGCTGGAGCGGCGGGTCAAGGATTTCGAACACAGGACCGGGAAATCGGCGTCCGATATTTTGAAGCTTATCTCGAGCGCCAACGGTCACAAGAAACACTGGCAGCGTGTCACGGGTTCCCTTCGCATGGGACACGACGCGATTGTGCAGATGTCCGAAGACATCCGAGGCGCGCGGCGGGATATTCGCAATATTGAGAGAGATCTGGAAATTCCGGCCGAAGAGATCAAGCGCCGGGTTTGGTCCATTATCCAAGGAGAGACCAAGGCGAACCTGGCTAAGAAGGAGTTGATCGAGGCCAATCTGCGTCTGGTCGTCAGCATCGCCAAAAAATACACCAACCGGGGGCTGCAGTTCTTGGATCTGATCCAGGAAGGCAACATCGGGCTGATGAAAGCCGTGGACAAATTCGAGTACCAGCGCGGCTATAAGTTCTCCACCTACGCTACCTGGTGGATCCGCCAGGCGATAACGCGCGCGATTGCCGACCAGGCCCGCACGATCCGGATCCCGGTTCACATGATCGAGACGATCAACAAGCTGATCCGCACGTCGCGCTATCTGGTTCAAGAAATCGGGCGGGAACCGACCCCGGAAGAGATCGCCACCAAGATGGAGATCCCTTTGGACAAGGTGCGCAAGGTTTTGAAGATCGCCAAGGAGCCGATCTCGTTGGAAACCCCGGTAGGCGAGGAAGAGGACAGCCATCTTGGCGACTTTATCGAGGACAAGCGGATCATTACCCCCTCGGACGCGGTCGTGAACATCAATCTGCAGGAACAGACGAGAAAAGTGTTGGCGACCCTGACTCCGCGCGAAGAGCAGGTGTTGCGGATGCGTTTCGGCATCGGCGAAAAATCGGACCATACCCTGGAAGAAGTGGGGCAGAAATTTACCGTCACCCGCGAGCGTATTCGGCAGATCGAAGCCAAGGCGCTACGCAAACTACGACATCCCAGCCGCAGCAAACGGCTGAAAAGCTTCATGGAAAGCT
>JBOHVS010000020.1:0-3689 GCA_050735975.1 Binatia bacterium
CAACGGGGATGATCGGGGAGGCCCAGGGTGACGCGGGGTTGGGTTGTGGCCATATGTATCTCCTTTCTAATCTAGCAGGCTGTTGTACGAACTCGTAAAGCGCAAGGAGCATAGAGCACGGGGCAGGGAGCAGCGAGCCAAGCGCAAAGTGCAAAGAGCGAAAAGCACGGAGGCAGCGAGGTCCCATCTCTGACGTCTGACCTCCGACCTCTGACTTCTACTCTATGCGCTATGCCCTTAGCCCTTAGCGACAGCATCGCGCGCCTCGCCTCCGAGATCTCTTTGAGCCGCCTGTTCAAAGTTTTTCGAAGCAAGCTCCAAGTATGATCCGCTCGCCCGTCACAGGTACCCTCTCTCGCGAAAGTACTTTTTCGCGCCGGGATGGAGCGGGATGTTCAGCTGCCCGGCTTCGCCGCCGCGGCAAAATTCAAGCATCGTCATCGGTCGCTTGTCGAAGTGGTCGACGGGAACCTGCCCATAGCAAAGGTCAACCGCTTTTGCCATGTTATAGGCGATCGCAGAAGGCAAATCCGCGTGGCAGAAATAAGTCCAGCCGCTGAAATCGACGGTACGGATTTCCCGGTCCATGTCCGGATAGTGTGTTCTCGTGAGACTGGCGCTGGGAAAACCGATTTTCTCTATTTTGCGCAGAATCATGTCGTCGACCGGTAAGAATTTCATCCCGGATTGGAGCGCCGTCGGCCCCCAGCTTTTGATTCCTTCATCGAACACGGCATCGGCCGCGCCGGAGCGAATATGATGCATCCGATCGGCGCTGCTCGGAGAGGCGGCTTCGATGACTTTCCCACCCCAGCGCTCGATGTCTCTCAGGCTGAAGCCGTAGGCCTTGAGCACTTCTTCGATGACGTAGAGGGTTGTTTGCAATTTTCCTCTTCTTCGAGTCGTGACGCGTAGAGGATACTTGCGTTCCTTGATCTCCATAATCGAGCGAATGCCGGCTTCCTCACGTACGGCGAAGACTAACCTATCCCATGTCGGAAAGACACCAATCGCGCGCAGCGGGATCTTATCCTTGTAAAAGCCGCAACCGAGATAACCCATGCGGGTGAGTCCGACGGGATTACCGAACGCGAAATCATATTTTTTCTGACCCACGAGGAGCAGGGGGCCGGTTCCGCCGAGGACCGAATCCCGGTAACCGATAGCCAGATTCAACTGGGATTTAGGTGGAAGATCGGCGTTGTTAAAGAACGACAGCGCGACCGGACAGGCAATGTCGACCCGTTTCGAAGTTGCGGCGATGGAGAGTTTTACGGTCTTGCTCATAGGCGGTCTCTATCGCCGCGTCTGCCCGCCGGCGACGGAAAATGGAGCTCAAGATAGTTCCCTTCGGAATCGAACATATATAGGGTCTTCCCGCTGCTCCGCTCGACGCTGCGGTGATACTTGCCCATTTGTTTGGCGGTTTTCAACGCGTCCTCATAGTCCTCCCAATTCATGTCGGAGGCTTGGTGAGCGATCCCATCCTGGTCGAGCGCATCGCGGCCCAGTGGTCTCGGGCGTTCAAACAGAACGACGTCATCGCTGCCGCATCTCAGCCGGTCTATTTTTTGAACGACGCCGTGAATAGGAAGCGCGTCGGGGTTGTCGGGATTGCCACCAACGCGGCCCAGGTACTCCATGCCGAGGACTTTCGTATAGAAGTCTCGGGCGCGCTCGAGATTATCGACCGGAATCCCCATGTGGTAGACCTTCTGCAATTTCATCGCATACTCCTTTCTCCTAGAGTGGGTTATTCACCGCAAGTTGAGTTTCGAAACTCGAACTTCGAACCCCCCTTAACTCGATCTCAGCCCTAACCTCAACCTGACCTTTAACCTACCGTGGACCAGCCTGTAAATAGAGTTTTCAAATACCGCGGTCAAGGGAATAGAATCGGCTCGATCATTCCAGTATGGTCGGGCTTTGCCTTCAGCCGTCCTTGTTTGGCCTAAGTTGTCCAGATTTGTACTCGGTCGCTTTCTTCAGGCTCTAATCTGTTCTTAAAAAACCAGTAGTTAGCCGCTTTTGGCACTGGCATTCCGGTTGCGTCATGCCCGCTCGGGGAGTGTCTCTATGGATAATAAACTCGACCAGATTCGCTTGCTCACCCTGGCTGAGGCGGCTGGGTTGCTGCAGGTGTCGATACGCACTCTGCAACGAATGATTCGAAGCAAAAAGCTTCCGGCATTCAAGGTCGGCGGACAGTGGCGTATCAGAGAGAGCCAATTACAACAGTGGGTAGAACGGAGAGAAAACTCTGTAACTGAAGAAGATGATGGGGGTGGCGCGATATGAACCCGACAACTTTCTTCGACCCGGAGATTTACCGATGTGTGGCGGCTGCGCCACCAGGAGCATGCGCCCGGCGGTAAGACGGTGCCCGCTTTCGGTCGCCGCTGTTTCGCGTAGCAGATTGGATCATGGATGAGTAACGCAGACACGCTGATAACTGGATTCAGTGACGCAGCAGTCCCGCCGGATAACGCGCTGCCCCGTCACAGCGAGCTTCATACGCTTCAGGAGATTGGCCGTTCGATTTTAGATTCCCGCGATCTCAACATCATCATGGAGGGAATTCTCAACAAAGCGTTTGACATCGGCCGTTTCGATATCGGCATGATTTGTTTCGTCACGGCCGCGCGACAAACGCTCGAACCGATTGCCCACCGCGGGTTCCGCGACCCTGAGAACTTGAGCCGGTATGGCGAGCATATTAGGGAACGATCCACTGCCGGAGTGGTCGATCGAGTGTTGGCGACAAAGGAGATTCGGGTCGTGAACCTCGATAACACTGCGGGGATACGAACGTTCAGGCGCGAGGGCGTCCGTTCTTTGGTGATTGTTCCGCTGCGGGCCGATGAGGATGCGTTGGGTATTGTCTATCTCGGCTGCCGGGAACCGAGAGAATTCGACCCGGCGCAAATACGCCTCCTGGAAGCGGTCGGCACGCAGACCGGTATCGCCGTGCAAAAAATCCGCTTGCTCGAGGCGGCGGAACGGCACGCAAGAGAGCAAGAAGCGCTCAACCTCATTGCGATGGCTACGAGCCAGTCGTTGGATCCTAAGGAGCTTCTTGAAATCGCCGCGGAAAAGACTGTGGAGGTAACCGGACGGCAACGGATAAACTTCAGGCTCAAGGATCCGCTTACCGGCAAAGGCAACATCGTCGCCTACCGAGGCTTTACAGCCGAGGAGATAGAAGCGCTCCGCCGTATCGTCCCGCACGCGGCGAGTGATCAGGTGTTCGCCTCGGGAGATCCGTTGGTGATTAATGATTCCGGCGAGCAAAGGGTGGCCGGTATTTTGCCCGTTACCCAGTCCGTTGCCTGGATCCCGATCAAGGCCGGCCTAAAGGTAGTCGGAGTTCTCGGCATCTCCGACGATCAGTCCAGACGTTTTTCTCGAAACGAAGTGGAACTGCTCCGGGCGATCGGCAACGTGATCGGAGTTGCGATTGAGAATGCTCGACTCTTCGAACAAACCAGCAAGCAGGCCGCCGAGTTGGAAAAGGCGAACAAAGATCTCAAGAGAAGAGAAGAGATCCAGACGCTGGTGAAAGAGCTCAACGAAGATGTCATCCGGCTCAATATCGACCCGCTGCTCAAAAAGCTAACGGAAAAAATAAGGGAGATATTGAGGGTCGATATATCGGACGTAAGGGTCTTAATTGAAGGGCAATGGAAGCT
>JBOHVS010000021.1:0-8240 GCA_050735975.1 Binatia bacterium
CCAGGCAAATCAAAGCGTTTTGGAGTGGCGGCGCCTATGGAGCGATGAAGCCGATTCCCTCCGTGAACTTACCCGGCGCGGTTAAAGCAGCCGGCGCTTACCGGATTCCAAACGTCAAAATCGACTCCTACGCGGTTTACACAAACAGCGTCCCATGTGGCCATTTCCGCTCTCCAGGATTAGTACAGCTTGTGTTTGCCGGAGAGTCGCAGATGGATATGATTGCCGAGGCTTTAGAGATCGACCGTCTCGAGATCAGGATTCGAAATGCTCTCCAAGACGGCGATCCGATACCGGGTGAGGGGAAAAACGGCATGATCGACGTCAAGTGCCGGGAAGTCCTCGAGTCCGCGGCTGAGGTGACCAAGTGGAGGAACTTGAAAAGACGTCCTCAGGTAGGCCGAGGGGTTGCGCTCTCTTATCGCAACGTCGGAATCGGCGATGCCAACGCCCGATTGAGCGTCGGTCCGGAAGGGATCGTTTCGCTGTTGATCACCTATGCTGACACCGGTACAGGAGCACACACAATTCTTTGCCAGATGATCGCGGAGGTCTTAGATATTCCATTCGAACAAGTGAAAGTGGAAGTCGGCACGACTGATTGCTTCCGCTCCGAATCCGGCACGGGCGCAAGCCGTGTGACTTTTGTCTTAGGGCAGGCTGTGCTTAACGCGGCCGATAAGCTGAAGGCGCTGATCCGGGATCAAGGGGCCGAAATGCTCGGCCTGCCTCCGGACGAAATGATAATCAAAAAAGGCCGGCTCTTGGTCGGAGGCGACGGCTCGCGATCTCTCTCGCTGGCTCAGGTTGCCGCGGCTGCGGCAGCCAAGGGCCGGCACCTGGCGGTGGAGAGTTACTATCAAGCGACCGAAACTCCCCCGGAAGGAGTTTTTACCGCCTGTGTGGCCGAGGTCTATGTTGATACCGAGACGGGTCAGGTGCATTTACGCAAGCTCGACTCGGTCCATGATGTTGCCACGATTCTCAATCCGGTGGGCCACCAGGGGCAAATCGACGGTGGTATCATGCAAGGGGTCGGTTATGCCCTCATGGAGGAGATGTTGATGGACGAAGGGAAGGTCACGACGCTGAACTTCGGCGAATATAAGATACCAAACGTTAGGGACATCGGTTCCTTGCAAACGACGCTCGTTCATGGAGCTGCCGGCGCGGCGCCGTTCCAAAGTAAGGAAGTCGGAGAAAGCGCGATTTCCCAGGTCGCGCCCGCAATCGCCAACGCTGTTTACGACGCCGTGGGCGTGCGGATCATGGATCTGCCCATCACGGCTGAAAAAGTGTTTCGAGCGCTGCAGGCCCAAAAGGCGAAAGGCCAGAAGGAGTCGAGGGTATGAAGATCTTTAAACGGAAGCTTCGGATTAGGGCCATCTGTCTCCCGCCATGCACGCAGCACGCACACGCTCCGCGATCAACGCGCGGTTGACCGGGGCGTAACGATCCTGCTGATGAGCGTGGCGCTTTTATGGATTTCCATTTCACCGCGCTTTGCGGTTGCCCAATCGCTGAAGGAGATTCGGGTCGGCTCGAGTAATATCAGCGTTACGAACGTTGTCGCTTATTATGCGCGGGATCGGAAATTTTTCGAAGCCGAGGGTTTCGACGCCAAAATCATCATCATCAAAACAGAAGCAGCGCTGGCTGCGCTCGCAGGCCAAAGCTGTTGGCTTGTGTAGGGGCGGCCATTGACAGCATGTGAAATGATAACGCAGTAGATTTCGGTTTAGTGCAGAACTTAGAGGAGAAAAAAAGGAGCGAATCTTATGAAAGGTGAAGCAAGCGAAGCCATTGTTCGAGGACTCAAGTCTGCGGGCGTGGACTTGGTGGCCATTTTGCCCGACCATGGATTTGATCGGGTTCAGAAGAGTATAGCCGAGGATCGTAGCTTTACATATGTTCCTGTGAGCAACGAGGGTATCGGTGTGGGGGTCTGCGCGGGTGCTTTTTTCGGAGGCAAGAGTCCCGCTCTGATGATACCTACTTCGGGTTTCTTGGTAGCAACCTGGCCTTTGGCCAGCTTGCACAACCTTTGGAATATACCACTTCTGTTACTTATCCCATATCGCGGTGATGTGGGAGATGCCCAGCCGGTCATGAGGACCTACAAATTTACTACGGAGCCGATTCTGCGCGACCTCCAGATCCCGTACGTAATTGTTAGCGAAGTATCGAAGGTGGAAGGCGCTATCAAGGATGCGGTTGCGTCTTCATTTGCCTGGCAGAATCCAATTTGTATCTTGTTTACGGGGGAGACATTACGATGAAAAGAATTGATTGTTTGAAAGTGCTGGCAGGCGTAACAAAGGAAGATCATCTCGTTGTTACAAATCTAGGAAATACACCCCATGAATGGCTGTCCGTCAGGCCTTCGAGGGCCAACTTGTACGGAATGAACTTGGGGGAGTGTACGCCGGTGGCTTTGGGGCTTGCTCTTGCGTTGCCTCAGAGGCGGGTCATTGCTTTGGACGGAGACGGCAATCTCCTGCTGAATCTGGCCTCGTTGGCGGACACTGCCTATCACAAACCTTCTAACCTGCGAATTATTGTGTTCGACAATCAAGCGTATGAATCGCCGGGAGGCATGCCGACCGCGACCGCGCACGGAGTTGATCTGGTTCAGATTGCGAAGGGCTGCGGCATCAACAAGAGTTTTGCAGCCTCAACAATCGAGGATTTCTCTGAAAAGATCAAACTCTTTGCGGAAGAAGGGCTTTGTTTCCTTGTAGCCAAAATAGAGACCGGGACGATCGAGCGAACGCAATACACTAATATGGACTACAAATATAACAAGTATATCTTTGCCAGTTATATAGAAGAAACGGAAAAGAAACCTGTTCTTAGATTGCGCTCCCGATCGCCCTTCACGGAAAAGTAGGAGATGGCGAGTCCCCGATAATATCGAAGGAGGTTGTCATGAAAAGGTGTCTGGTTGTTCTCGGTCTTTTTTTGTTCACGATTTTTAACCCCGTTGAGGGCGCGGAAGCGCCAAAAAGAGGAGGTCGGCTCATTTTTGCACTGGAGTCCGACGTCTCGACGATGAATCCCTTTGTTCGCATGATTTCGACGGATCAGCTTATGCGGAGTCTCATGTATGAGGCGCTGCTCGATTTCAATCTGAAGGGGGAAATCGTTCCAGCTCTGGCTGAGTCCTGGACGATTTCGAAGGATGGCCTTGAATACGTTCTTAAGTTGCGGTCCGGAGTCAAGTTTCATAATGGTCAGGAGATGACGGCAGAAGACGTAAAATGGAGCGCCGAGTACGTGATGGATCCGAAGAATGGCGCCACTGGATTTAGTCTTTTGAAACCCGTCAAGTCCATTGAAGTTCTTGATAAACAGCGGATCGCCTTCAAATTAGAAGAGCCTACCGCCCCTTTTCTCAGCACTTTGGCCTCTATTCGTAGTTTTGTCGTTGTGCCGAAATCCTCGGTGGCTCGAGGTGAAAAAACTGTGCCGGCCTTCCCTCCCGGCACCGGGCCGTTTGCCTTCAAAAATTGGGATACCCGGGTGCAAACTGTTCTCGTGCGGAACAAGAACTACTGGCAAAAGGGCCTGCCTTACCTTGATGAAGTCATATTTAAACCTGTTGACGATGGAAACGTGCGCTTGTCCTCTTTAAGAGCGGGAGACGTTCAGATGATCGAGCGGACTCCGCATTCCTATGCTAGCAAGATCAAAAGCGGCGCGATACGAGGCATCAAAGCGGTCGAAGCCAGAGCCGGCGGATTCAAGCGGCTTATCTTTAATGTCCTCGAACCGCCGTTTAACAACCGGAGTCTACGCTTGGCGGTCGCGCATGCGATTGACAAAAAGCAGTATCTCCAAGGAGCTTTCTGGGGATTTGGCACCCCGACCGATCAGCGTTACCCCCCGGGGCATCCCTGGTTCGTCAAAATGCCACAGATCAAGCGGGACGTGTCCAAGGTGAAGGCGTTGCTGAAGGAGGCAGGCGTCGGAAGCGACTTCCAGGTTGAGTTGCTGGGTCAGAAAGGAGACGAAGCGGAACAGCAGATTCTCCAACAACAACTGGCATCGGCGGGAATCAAGATGAAAATCAACCTCATGGAGTATGGCGTCTATAGAGAAAATCAGCGCCAGAGAACATGGCAGATGATCATTTTTGGCGGGAGAATTCAGCCCGATCCGCATCTCATCTATGGAGTCGAATACATTTGCGACGAGGCGGAGCAGGCTAAGCTGAAAAGGTCGACACGGAATTTGGCCGGTTATTGCAATAAGGAGGTTGATGCTCTACTCGCTGAAGCCGGCAGGATCACTGATGTCCAGGAGCGACGGAAGTTGTATGCCAAAGCGATTCGTCAGATCACGGAGGACGTTTCGGAAGTGCCTCTGGGATTTTATCCTCGATTCTACGCCCATAGTGATAAAGTCAAAGGGTTTGTTACCGATGATACCGGCTCGATCAACGCCACCCGGTTCGGGATCCTCAAGACATGGATCGATCAATGAATCTGCTTGATCGAAGATTGAAGCCTCCGCCGTAGGAGCGCGCCAGAGGTCGAAGAGAATGGCGGTATATGCCATAAAAAGAATCCTGCAGCTCGTTCCCGTTCTATTGATTGTCTCCCTGATCGTCTTCTTTATTATTCAGCTTATTCCCGGCGATCCGGTGGCTGTCATGCTCGGGGAAGATGCGCAGGATCCGGAAATGTACGAACTCCTGCGGGCAGAGCTGGGTCTCGACCGCCCGATTCATGTGCAGTATTTGAGCTGGCTGGGTCGAGTGCTGCAAGGGGATTTTGGGCAATCGCTACGGAGCAAGAGGCCGGTTTGGGATATCGTTATGGAGCGCTATCCGCCAACCGTTTATCTTGCGTGTGGTTCCTTACTGGTCGGGGTTCTGATCGCCATTCCTGCGGGGATGGTAGCGGCCGTCAAACAAAATACCCCATACGATTATGCCGCGATGAGTTTTGCCTTGTTTGGCATATCGGTGCCCAACTTCTTTTTTGCTATTCTTCTTATGTTGATTTTCGGGGTCTATCTTGGCTGGCTGCCGACCATTGGCTATGTCGCGCCCGGGACCGATTTTTTAAAGTTCCTGCAATACATGACTCTCCCGGCGATCGTGCTTGGAACCGATGTGGCATCATCAACAACGCGATATGTCCGCGCTGAGATGCTGGATCAGTTGCGCTTGGACTACGTGCGAGCCGCTCGGGCAAAAGGGCTGCCGCGCCGGCGCGTTTTATTCAAGCATGTCCTGAGGAACTCTTTGATCGCCGCCACTACGGTCATTGGGTTATTTGTCGGCCGTTTACTTGGCGGATCTACAGTGGTCGAAACCGTCTTCGCTTGGCCCGGTTTGGCCAGGTTGGTATTGGAGGCGGTTTATGCGCGAGACTACCCTGTACTCCAGGGCGCTGTTCTTCTTCTGGCCTTAGGCTACGTCGTTGTTAATCTGCTCGTCGATCTCTTATACCAATGGCTTAACCCACGCATTCGCCTGACATGATCTGCAGGGCGGTGATGATCAAATTTCTCAGGCGTGAAGAACCATGATGCAAGTCATGGTTGAAAGCATGCGGGTTATCTTTCGCAATCGCCTGGCCGGGTTGGGCTTTCTTATCGTTTCAGCCGTTTCCCTTGTGGCCTTACTGGCGCCTTGGCTGGTGACACATGACGCATTCCAGATGAACTTCGCCAATCGTCTAGCCCGGCCTTCCAGCAGTCACTTTTTAGGAACGGACATCTATGGGAGAGACATTTTTACTCGCATCATGTTGGGCGCCAGCATCGCGATGCGGGTCGCCGGCGCTGCGGTCTCGGTGGGTTTCATCATCGGCGCTCCTCTCGGAGCGATTTCGGGATACAAGGGCGGTTATTTCGATACCGCCATCATGAGAGTGATGGATTCGCTGCTTGCCTTTCCCGGCCGGCTTCTGGCGATCGCGTTAGTCGCCGCCATGGGCACCACTTTTTTTACACTATGTCTTGCGATTGGCATAAATGCGATCCCCGGTTACACCAGGGTGGTCCGTGCGGCCGTTCTGGCGCAAAAACAAAAAGAGTATGTAGAGGCGGCGCGGATGGCAGGTAAGTTTGACGGGTATATCCTTTTCGCCGAAATTCTTCCGAATTGTCTGGCTCCCCTCCTCGTTTTGGTGACCCTCGATTTCGCGCACGCGATTTTGTTGGAGTCTTCCCTCAGTTTTCTCGGACTTGGTTTCGCGCCCCCTGCTCCGAGCTGGGGATTGATGCTCAACGAAGCTCGTGGATTCATGGAAATCGCGCCCCACGTCGCGATCTTTCCCGGCCTTGCAATCTCGATAACGATCCTGGGTTTCAATCTAATAGGCGACGGGCTTCGGGATGTTTTCGACCCCCGACAGTATGAAAGCTAAGAATGGAAACACCGCTGCTAGAAGTCAAAAATCTTCGGATTGAGTTTTTGCTTCGCCGCGGAATTTTGACTGCGGTCGATAACGTGTCTTTTTGTGTTCAGGAAAAAAAGGCTCTGGGCATTGTGGGAGAAACAGGTTGCGGGAAGAGCGTCGCAGCTCTGAGCATCCTCGGTCTCGTTCCCACGCCGCCTGGAAGGGTTAGCGGAAGTATTCTCTTCGAAGGGCAAGATCTGGTAAAAAAGAGCGAAAGTCAAATGTGCAAGATACGGGGTCGTAAGATTGGCATCATTTTTCAGGAGCCATTAACCTCCTTGAATCCGTCACTCAGTATCGGCGAGCAGGTTTCGGAATGCTATCAGGCGCACTTGGGTCATTCCAAGCGAGTAGCGCGTGACTGGACAGAGCATATTCTCAATAACGTACGCGTGCCATCGCCGAGGACTCTCATGAGTCTATATCCGCATGAGCTCAGCGGTGGGATGAGGCAGCGGGTTATGATCGCCATGGCTCTGGCATGCCAACCCAAGCTACTGATTGCAGACGAGCCGACCACCGCTTTGGATGTGACCATTCAGGCGCAAATCATCGATCTTTTAGAAGAGTTAAGGGAAAAGCTGAAGCTGGCCATGATCTTTATTTCCCACAATCTTGCGCTTGTGGCGCGCCTTTGCGACCGGATCGCTGTGATGTATGCGGGCTCGTTCGTCGAGCTGGCTGATAAGACTTCCGTCGTTTCCCATCCGCTCCATCCTTATACAATCGGGCTGTTTCATGCCGTTCCTCGGCCGGAACTCCGCGACGGGTTTCTTAAAGCTATCCCCGGGGTAGTTTGTGATCTCGTCAGCCCTCCTCCAGGATGCAAGTTCCATCCCCGTTGCTCTAGAAGGCAAGAGCTCTGTACGAGATCCCGACCCGCTCTGGAAAGCAAAGCACATGGACAAGAAGCGGCCTGTTTTTTCCCGGGTGAGTCATGAGCCTTATACAGATTCATGAACTCTGCAAGTATTTTGAACTAAGTGAGGGACTCTTAGGCCGACTCATTCATGGGAGAAAGATTCTAAAGGCTGTTGATAACGTTAGCTTTGGTATTCCAGAGGGGAAAACATTGGGCTTAGTGGGAGAGAGTGGTTGCGGTAAATCGACGACAGCCAGACTTATCACGCGTTTAATTCCAGCGACTTCGGGAAAAGTCTATTTCGAGGGACGAGAAATCCTGAGCTCTCCTCCACGCGAAGTGAGACAGATGCGCAGGCATATCCAGATGGTGTTTCAAGATCCTTTCGCGTCGCTAAATCCCAGAGTGAAAGTGGTGGATATCGTCGGTCACTCAGTAACGATTTATTACGGCATTAAAGGGCAACGGCGGACCGAAGAAGTGGCAAAGCTTTTGGACCTTGTCGGTCTGCAAAGTGAACATTTGTACCGCTTTCCTCATGAGCTGAGCGGTGGTCAACGGCAACGGGTGGCCATTGCGCGGGCCTTGGCGACCCGGCCCAAACTGGTTGTCGCCGATGAGCCCGTCTCAGCGCTTGATCTTTCAGTCCAAGCCCAGGTACTCAACTTATTTAAAAAGCTTCAAAGAGAGTTAAAGCTGACCATGCTTTTTATCTCGCATGATCTAAACGTAATCCAATATATTGCCGATTTGGTTGCAGTCATGTATGCGGGAAAAATCATGGAAGTCGGACCCGTCCAGCAGGTTTTTCAAAGTCCCCTGCATCCCTATACAAAAGGACTGATTGCCTCTAATCTCGCTCTCGGTACAAACAGCGGTGAGCGGCAACATCAACTCAGAGGTGAGATTGTTCTGCCGATCAATCCGGTGGGGGGGTGTCGCCTTGAGTCACGTTGCCCTGTTCG
>JBOHVS010000022.1:0-3682 GCA_050735975.1 Binatia bacterium
GTATGAATTGTTCCATCTATGATGCTTACCATGTCAATCCCCTTCAATATTCACCACCGGCCCCAACCATAGCGTATGCGTAGTCTGGCTAGCTCGCCCACGCCTCGCCCAACCGCAATCGGCTGAATATCCAGAATCTCGCCGATAAGTTCGAAATCCATTGACCCCGCATAGAATCACCGTTTCAGCAAAAGTTCCAGCGCTTGCCTAACGTTGAGGCTGACTTGCCCAGGAGGTCAAGTCCAGCCGGATGGTTAGGGCTTCAAGCTGGTTCACATGAGTTCTTCAAGAAAGTCGATGTCTTTTTTCAGCAGCTGATTAACCATCTCGCCGATATCCTTGCCTTTCTTCCGAGCGAGGCGCTCAAGTTTGCTCTGCAACTTGGGGTCTAGGTAAATCGGTAGTCGCAGATCGGCTCCTTTTCGATAAAACTTTCCTCGGACGGCTTTGGAAAAATCGTATTCTAGTTTCATAATTTATTTCCTCTGATATTGCTTCGTTTCGTTCTTTTTAGCTTTCCGCGCTGAAATCAGGCGTACTCTCCCACTTGTTTCCGTTTCTTCCCGATAAGTATGGCAAAAAACCAGCAACGTGCCTGTGTGATCCGAACCGAGAGTAATCCATCTTTCCTCATCTTCACTGTGTTGTTCATCGAACAGTGACAAGGCGTTCGGATCCAAAAACACGGTAGCTGCACGTTCGAAAGTAACGCGGTGTTGTCTGCTGTTTTGCCGAGCCTTGGTTGGGTCCCACTGGAACTGATACTGAAACGGTTTATCCACCTCGGCATTATCTCATAGAACATAGAGCGATTCACAATCGTCGTAAGGCACGTAGCGAGTCAACCCATCCGTTAGTCAACGTCCTCACTATCCAGCCGATTAGGACAACCCGAAAGAAAAATCCGATCCACCAAGTGATTTCGGTACGAATGCCAAACCTTAGAGGCTTCTCATTTGCGTAGTAATCCCACCGAGGTTTCTTTTCTTCCAAAGGTAACAACATACAAGACGCATTCGCCGGTGTAAAAGAAGACAATCTCAATGAGAAAATGAAAGAGGAGTTTTAGAATGCCTTCGGCTATGTCATCGAGGACGGGCACGTGAGGTTTACTGAGCGCAATACTTTCCTTTTGGCCTAACGCTCCGCTGAGCCGCGCGAGTCTTTGAGCGCCGGGCTCCAGCCGGTAGTTTGGCAAACCTTGTCAATCCTCGGAAGTTATTTCTTCCAGGGGCTAAGCTAGAAAAGCTTCCAGCACGGAGACCTCCCCTTCTGTCGGCACATTTTTTTGGAGCCGAAAGCCCGTCTGACACAGGAGGTTGGAATGTTCTTTTTCCGTCCGAATCCGTCCTCCACTGAACGTTACGAGAAAGTTCATGTCAGCGAAGTGCCCGGGAGTCAGCTCATTTGGCGGGCCCATCAACGGCTCTATGATCAGCAGACGTGTTTCGCTCTTCATCGCATACCGGCAATTCTTGAGAATCCGGACCACTTTTTCGTCGGACCAGTCGTCAAGTATTCGCTTTAGAACATAAGTGTCACCACCCGGTGGGACGGCCTCGAAGAAATCTCCAGCGACAAACTCACATCGGGGCAGCGAACCGCCACGTCCCGCTTTTGCGGCTTCAATTGCCGATTTCTGATCGAACAGCACTCCCGAGACTTGTTCGTAAGAGGCCAAAATTCCTGATAGGAACGCACCGTTTCCGCCGCCCACGTCCACAACTGTTCCGCATTTAGAAAAATCGTACGCTTCGATAATTGCCGCCGTTTCGATACGGGACTTATTGCCGCTACCCGCGAGAAAGATCGCTTCTTGCTCCGGGTTGGCTCGCAGATTCTCGAAAAAATCCTCGATCACTGGTTTCCCGGTGCGAACGCTATCCATGATCCTGCTAAATCTATCGTAGACAAACTCGTGACTGTAGATTGCATAGTCACGTACCGACTGAGGAGAGTCCTTCCGCAGCGTTTCGCCGAATGGCGTCACGAAAAAACGGTCGTTCTCATCTTGATGCAGCACACCAAGGCCAGCGAGGGTTCGCAGCACGCGATACAAAGCAGCTGCATGAACGTTGAGTGTTTGCGCGAGATCTTGTGCACTTGCTCCGTCATCACCGATATGATCAGCGAGTTTGAGTTTAGCCGCCACGTATATCACACGTGTGGGTATGTAGCTCATGAACAGATTCATCATCGTTTTCGCATGCGATAGATTTTCACCTGCCATGACGCCTCGCTTTCCGCCGGAACACCTATCAACACTTCGCTGAGGTGTTTTGCGCTCACGTGAACCTCGGTCATGCTACTCCGCCTGGTTGCCTAACGTTATGCCGCTGAGCCGTTATCAGAAAATATCTCAATCATCTGTGATCGCGCAATCGGCTCAAGCGGCGGGTGTGGTAGGTCACGGCGGGTTAGATGGTGTCCGTCTGGGGATATGAGCTACAAATCTTCTGGAGTAAGCCCGGTCCCCTTTGCAATTCGGGCAAGCATCCGAGGACTAAGTTCCTCATTGTCATGAAAGGCAAACACAAAATCTGGCCAACTGGGGCGGGAAAGTGTTCGGTGAGAACCGGATTGTCGCTTAACGATCCAGCCGATGCGAAGGAGTGCGGCCAAGACACGTCGGGCACGCGTGCTCGACCACTGGTTCATGCGGCCGCAAAAGAGATACTGACAAGTTCAGGGGCCAGCTTCACCGTGTTCAAGACGGTCTGCTACGACACGAAGCGCAAGAGCTTGAACCTTTGCCTGGGCCTCTTCCGAGGTGTTCCCATAAGCGAGAACCCCAGGGAGACCAACGACTTCGGCGATCCAGCGGCCGTCTCCTTCTTGTTCAATTTCCACTCGGAACTTCATATCCAATAAATCTTACGCCTTTCCGCAACACTTGAAAAGGATCGTAATGATAGCCATCTAACGCTCAGGCTAAGACGCGTGCGCCCTGTGCGCGTCGTTCTTAAGCCGATGGTTAGCGACGGTCAGTTCGGTCCCGCCAATAGCCTGGACGTCGGTGTTGATGAGCCACGGCCACGAGGTAGATGTAATCTTCCCAGACACGATAGATGATGTTGTAGGGGAAACCAGAAACGATCCGCTTGCGGAATTCGGCACCAAGTGGGGCGCCTGCCTCTGGATGGTCAGAAATCCGTTCCACCGTCGGCTCGATGGCCGACAAAAATCGGAGACCGAGCCCATCGAGCCGAGCCTCATAAAACTCGACTGCTTCGCGCATCTCCGCCCGAGCTTCCGGGTGGAAGATGATCTCCTTCACGACCGCTTGTTTCGCAACTCCGAAAAGACCTCACGCGCCGGTATCCCTTGCACAACGCCGTCGCGCAGCTCTTGAAACCGCCGCTCCGCCTCTTTGATCCAGAGTTTTTCGATCTCCTCGGGCGACTCCGTAGCTCCTTCCAGACTCGACAGGAGGCGCACCGCAAGCCGTGCACGATCCTCGGGCGACAACCGCAACGCGTCCTTCTCAATCTCAGGTAAAGAATGCGCCATATGATTCTCCTAGCCGGTCACAATAGCACGGGATTGCAGCTCTCGCTAACGTACAAGCTCAGTTGCGACCGGTGACGCTGACCGACCGCACCAAAACGCAAGCCTCTTGACGCCAGACTCTACCAGATTTCGATTCGACGCCGTTACCGGACGTCAACTGCAGCGCCTTGTT
>JBOHVS010000023.1:0-18462 GCA_050735975.1 Binatia bacterium
TTTTTCAGCAGCCAGAACTAGGAAACGAAGCAAGCCGCTTTGAAACAAGGAGAAGCACGCCATGATTTCCATAAAGGCGAATAAAACGGTGGTAGTCTGCGTTTTGTTACTATTGGCTTTTGCGGGCCGCGGCCTTACTCAAACCGGCGGAAGTCCTGTAGCTGCTCCTTCCGCAAGGCAGACTGCCTTGCCGGACTTTGTCAGATTGGCCCAAAAGTTGGGGCCGGTAGTGGTCAATATCTCGACCACTCAAGTGACGAAGGAGGCTCCGGCTCCATATGGAAGAGAGACTCCGCGCGAAGGCCCCTTTGAGGGAGAGGATCCATTCAGCGATTTCTGGAAGAGATTTTTCGGCCAACCTTATCCGCCGGGTCCGTTTCGCCAGCAAGGTCTGGGTTCCGGGTTCATTATCGATCGCGATGGCACGATTCTCACCAACAATCACGTAATCGAAAACGCGCAGAAAATAGTCGTCACCCTGCAGAACAATGACCGCCAGTTTACGGCTACGGTCATCGGTAGAGATCCGAAAACCGATCTGGCGGTCATTAAAATCGACGCCAAGGATGGTCTTCCGGTGGCGCCGCTGGGTGATTCCGATCGACTTCAGGTTGGTGAGTGGATCGCGGCGATGGGAAGCCCATTCGGTCTTCAGAACACTATCACGGCTGGAATTGTAAGCGCCAAGAGCAGGCAAATCGGCGCCGGCCCATATGATGATTTCATACAGACCGACGCTTCGATCAATCCAGGCAATTCGGGCGGGCCATTGATCAACATGCAAGGAGAAGTAGTTGGCATCAATACGGCGATATTCAGCAGGACAGGAGGAAACATCGGTATCGGATTTGCCATTCCGATCAATGTCGCAAAAGAGCTGCTGCCGGAACTTAAAACAAAAGGCAAAGTGACCCGCGGGTGGTTAGGCGTAACGATTCAAAGGGTCACGCCGGAAATCGCCGAGTCTCTCGGGATGGCGAATAGCAAAGGAGCGCTGGTGGCCCACGTGGCTTCCGGCAGTCCCGCAGAACGCGCGGGCATCAAGGTAGGGGACGTGATTACCGAGTACGCGGGAAAGCCCATCAAAGACTCCACTGACCTACCCATACTGGTGGCGCGCACCGATGTGGGGGCAAAAGCGGGCCTCAAGGTGTTGCGCGACAAAAAAGAGATCTCCTTAGATGTAACCATCGCAGAGCTCAAGGATGAAGAAGTGGTCGCTTCTGCTCCGGAGAAGCAAGGCGACTTCGGTTTAACAGTTCAGAACGTGACACCTGAAATGGCGCAAGGTCTACGACTTGAGCGACCACAAGGCGTCATTATAACCGCTGTAGAACGCGGGACTCCGGCAGATGACGCTGGACTGCGTCGCGGCGACGTTATCTTGCAGATCGATCGTAAGCCCGTTCGCAACCTTTCTGAGTACCGTAATGCGATCGCCGGTCTGAAGAAAGGAGAGTCGACCCTGTTTCTAGTGCAACGCGGCCAGAACACATCCTTTGTCGCATTGAAGATTCCGACGGAAGAAGCGCCACCAACGGAAAAAGCGCCATCCTAAGGATGGGTCTCCGGTTAGATGCGGGAACAACACGCAGGCGAGCACAAAGCAGAAGTAGAAACTGGAAACGAGAACCGCATACGATCTGTCGTCGATCATAGGAGGATGCATGAAGATTTGGCTTGTGCTCTTAGCTTTCGCGATTGCAGGCTGTTCCGTGCCGTCGAAGCCCGCTGATCGGGAACAAATCAACCAGGAGATGCCGCTGGTGGTAAAGTATGAAACCAAAAGAAACGCGGTGAAGAAAGCGATCTATTTTTTGGTTGCCAAGGGCATGATCGATAACCAAACCGGCCGGGAAGTCAAAGAGTCCATGGACATCGAGCATGTCTATTACGAAGCTTCCCTCATTAGTCTCGCGCGAGGCGAGATGGCCGATTATCGCGCGTACGTTGGTCTGGCCGAACAGGAGTTGGACCGGACCAAATCCACGATTACGAAACGCGTGAACGCCTTCCAGCCTCATTGATGTGCCGGTCGGTGCGAACGGCGGTCCGCTGGCGCTCTCCGCGAGGCGGCATAGTGTCACTCCCGAAGCACGGCTGCCGGCCATGACGAGCGCGTTCGGAGTCATGGCAACCGATGTCGTCTATGTCGCTAAGCACCGCATCGCACCGCAAAGTCCCGGCGCTTGCTCGTGCCGATTTCAATATCGACAGAAAAGCTGATTCATGCAGCTAGTGGATAAACCCCGCTGCGGTGCCTTATTCTTGGCGGACGGATCCGTATGCTGGCGCGTTTGGGCACCGCTGGCCAAGCAAATGGAACTGGTATTGTTCAACGGAGACAAACGCCGGGCGTACCCGATGACGCCTGAGGAGCGCGGTTACTTTACTCATACTGAATCCGGCATCGCCGGAGGCCAGCGTTATGCCTACCGGCTGGATGGCGGTCCGGAACGGCCTGACCCGGCATCGCGCTGGCAGCCCGAGGGCGTTCATCAACCCTCGGCCGTGCTCAAGACTGAAGAGTTTGTATGGTCTGATAGCGCGTGGGCGAGCATCGCGCAAGAAGAGCTCGTGTTCTATGAACTACACGTCGGAACTTTCACGCCGGAGGGAACATTCGATGCTGTCATTCCCAGACTGCCGGCACTCCGCGACCTTGGCGCAACGGCTATCGAAATCATGCCCGTTGGGCAGTTTTCCGGAACTCGAAACTGGGGCTATGACGGTGTCTATCCTTATGCACCGCAAAATAGTTACGGCGGCCCCCATGGCTTGCAGCGGCTGGTGGATGCATGCCACCTACACGGCTTGGCTATTTTTTTGGATGTTATCTACAACCATACAGGCCCCGAAGGCAGCTACACGCATGAGTTCGGGCCCTATTACACGGACCGCTATCGCACAGCCTGGGGAAAGGCGATCAATTACGACGACCGCGGCAGCGACGCCGTGCGTGATTATGTGCTTGACAATGTCAGGATGTGGATCGAGAACTACCATTTCGATGGTCTGCGTTTGGATGCGGTCCACGCGATATACGACTTCGGAGCCCGCCATATCCTTCGTGATATCAAGGACGAAGCTCTCACCTCCGCGCGCCGGCAGAAGCGTCCTATATACATAATCGCCGAGAGCGATCTTAACGACGTACGGCTCCTCCGGCCCCCCGAGGCCGGCGGGCATGGGATCGATGCCCAGTGGAGTGACGATTTTCACCACGTCGTACATGCGTATCTGACCGGGGAAACCGATGGTTACTATCAGGATTATGGCGGACCGCAGCTTTTCCCTAAGTTGCTCGAAAAAACATTCGTCATGGACGGTTGTCATAGTCGCCATCGGGCCCGTTCTCATGGAGCGCCGGTAGGCGATCTCTCAGGAGATCGGTTTGTCGTCTGCATTCAAAACCATGACCAGGTCGGAAACCGCGCTGCCGGCGAGCGGCTAGGCACTCTGATTACCGCGCCTGCCCAACGCCTGGCGGCAAGCTTCTTGTTATTGGCGCCGCATCTGCCGCTCATCTTTATGGGAGAAGAGTACGGCGAGGAACATCCGTTTCAGTTTTTCTGCTCGTTCAGCGATGCCGGCCTTATAGAGAGCGTGCGGACCGGACGGCGGAGAGAATTTGAAGCATTTCAGCAGTTCGGGAAGGATATTCCAGACCCTCAATCAGAAACAACCTTCAAGAACTCGAGGCTCACCTGGTCATGGCGAGAGGAGCCTCATAAAACCGGACTCCGGCGGTTGTATCAAGATTTGCTCCGCGCTCGGCGCGCCTGGCCCGCCCTGCGAGACTTTTCGCATCGTAAGGCTCGGCTCCTGGCCGGGCAGCAGCCGGATACCGTCCTTGAATTGGTGCGGGGTGAAGAAGCGCAGCAAAATGACAACACCGCCCACGTCTATTTTAATCTCGCGCCGGCGTGGCAACCGTTGCCATGGCCGGGTGACAAACAGCCGCTTTGGAGTTCCGAAAGTGAGCGTTATTACGGCGGACGCCGAGGCCGTGGGCCACGCAACCAACTGTTAACATATGAATGCATGGTGTTCGGTCCGGCAAGTTGGCAAGCGTTCTGACCGGCGCGACCGCGCCCGCGGCCGCATCGCGATAGGCGGCATCCATTTCACTACTGCTGGGCAGCGCCCCGGGCTGCAAGCGTCTGACCGGCACGAGCATGGCACGGCAGGGGAAAGCATCGCGATCCACTCGCTGGCAATGCCTTTGCTATCGGGCCCGCGCGCTGCGGAACACCGGTTCCTGACTTTGAAACATCTGTCTTCATCCTTGCAAAATCTTTTTATCGAAAAAACAGCTACAACTCTCGTTCTAGTCGCTGGTACGAAAGTTGCTGAACTGTATTGCAGTTGTGTGGGAGGAGCCGGGCTGTGGGTCGGCCCGCCCGAGTGATTAAGAATATGCGCACGTTCACGCTCGCACTCGTCTTTTTCGCCATCGTTGCCTGCCAGAAACAAGACACTGCGGAAACCAAACGGGATGCCGGCCAACCGGCTGCTCCACCCGCGCGGACAACGGAACGCGAAAACGGCGGCACGGTTTCACCCCGCGGTTCCTACGCCGAAGTGGTTGACCGCGTCGCGCCCGGGGTGGTTACGATCCGCTCGGAGCGGCGCGTCCGTGCTCCGCGGCAGCATCCTTTTTTCAATGATCCGCTGTTCCGCGACTTTTTTGGCGGGCTCTTTGGTGGCGCCGTGCCCAGAGGCGAATCGGTGCAGCGAGGATTGGGATCCGGCGTAATAGTGCGGTCAGACGGGTATATATTGACGAACCATCACGTGGTCGACGGGGCGCAAGAGATCAAGATCGAGCTACGCAACCATCGGATCTTCGATGCCAAAGTAATCGGCACCGATCCGCCCAGCGATCTCGCTGTACTGAAGATCGAGGCCAACGATCTGCCAACGCTTAGTTTGGGGAATTCCGATCAGGCGCGCGTAGGGGACGTGGTTCTCGCCGTCGGTAACCCGCTTGGCATCGGCCAGACGGTCACCGCGGGGATCATCAGCGCCAAAAGCCGTTCGACCGGTCTCAGCGATGGCAGCTTCGAAGACTTCCTCCAAACTGATGCGCCGATCAATCAGGGCAATTCGGGCGGCGCGCTTGTGAACACGGCGGGCCTTCTAGTCGGTATCAATTCAATGATCCTGAGCCCGACGGGCGGCAATATCGGTATTGGCTTCGCGATTCCCGTGAACATGGCGCGGAACGTTATGGAGCAGTTGATCAAGACCGGGAAAGTAGAGCGCGGCCATCTCGGAATTAGTATTCAACCGGTAACTCCTGAGATTGCGTCCACTTTAGGACTTTCGGAGGCGCGCGGAGTTATCGTCAATTCGGTCACTCCGAACAGCGCCGCAGCGCGCGCGGGCATCCGGCGGGGCGATGTTATAGTTGCCTTCAACGGCGAACCGGTCGTGGATGGAAACAGCCTTAGAAATCAGGTGGCGACTACCCGCCCCGGAACAGAGGCGCAGCTCACCGTTGTTCGGGATAAGCGAGAGCAACAAGTTCGCGCAACCCTTGGCGAATACCGGCCGCAGCCGGCGCAAGCCACGGGTGATACGCGTAAGTAGAATTAAAGCGCTGCCTGGCCATTGCTACCTCACTATACTAAAAAGACGGCAAGGTTAGATGAAAATCTAACGACGATCCTTTCCATGCTTCGATCAATTATCCGGGCTACGATGTCCCAACTCTGAATCCAGATAAGTATTCCCCGTCTCACTTCCGCAACAGCAGCCGTCAAAGTCCGGGCCATGCTGTGAGTTTTTCGTTGGCACGCCTTTTGTAAATTCAGGAGGCGCCCGCCAGTTTATAGCGAGCTTTCTCTCAACGGAGGTGACGAATGACACAGCAGCGCTTAGAACATCAGGGAACAGACGCGCACATCGCAAAGGTCGATCAGTCAATATGCCCCGCCTGCGGCAGTCTATTCCGCAGTAAAGAGGATCTCCGTGAGCATCAGCTGTATTGCAGCGACCCCGCGTTCTGCCTTTGCCACGTTGATCGCGCTATTTTTACAACTCGTGGTTCCTAAAGCAGCCGACCGCGGATTCCCCGTAATGAGCAGGAGCTATGGACATCGACCAAAAGACGGGAACTGCAGCCGGCCTGGCGATCATCGCTGCAATCGCCGGCATCGTCTTGATCTTCATCGGTAACCCCGGATGGGGTTTGCTGGTGGAATTGATAGCTGCGTTCCTTGGGGCCGTCGGGTTCTTCATGGCCGCCTCCCCGCGGGTGAGCGGTGGTATGCTGAGTATCGCCGCAATCGTAATTGCCGTATTCGGACTTGGCATGTCTATTTTGGGTCTACTCGGCAGTCTGGTGTTCTGATTCCCGACATGCGGCGATTTGACAGTTTACTGGCGCGTACGCCAGCCGAATGACGTTCGCATATCCTTCAAAGTTTTCGCAGCTTCGCAAATTTTCAGGCGGTCGATTATCACGGATGCCATTCGACGAAAGACTATCTCACCACGAAGATCTCGAAGGACACGAAGACCGGATAACGGAGAGGGCATCGAATCTGAAAAAAAATGTTTTCTTCCTTCGTGCTCTTCGTGTGCTCAAAATTCTTACTTTTTTGGTTGCGGCGTAGCCGCGCTAAAACATCAGGCAACGCTCAGAAGCTGCCTAAGAAAGAATATGAAGGACGGGGTGATGCAAAATGGCTGAAAATGTCAACCGGGATGAGGTGCAAACGTTAGTGCACAATGGAGCACAGCTCGTGGAAGTCCTGGGCTCGAAGCAATTCGAGGAGGCACACCTCCCCGGGGCGATTAACATCCCGCTGTGGGAGCTCGACCGGGCAACAACGGCGGAACTCAGTAAGACCCGACCCGTGGTGGTTTACTGTAATGACTTCCAGTGAGACTTGAGTCCACGAGCCGCGTCGCGGCTCGAGAGTCTCGGTTTCGAAGAGGTTCTTGATTACGTAGCCGGTAAGCAAGACTGGCTCGCATTCGGGCTACCGATCGAGGGTAAGAGCGCCGACGTCCCTACGATCGGCCAAGCAGCCAACCGGGACGTTCAGACCTGTTACATAACCGAGAGCGTAGGGGATGTCCAGAACCGCCTACGGCAGGCTCACGAGCAAACTTGCGTCGTCGTCGATAAGGATCGCGTTGTTCTAGGCCTGCTGCGTAAGAAATTATGGGACTTGGGTGCCGAAATCCCGGTAGAAGAGGCAATAGACGCCGGCCCAACGACGTTTCGTCCCCACATAGCGCTCGACGAAATGGCCGCGTACATGCGCGACAAAAGGCTTGCGTCACTCTTGGTGACCACGTCGGACGGACGATTAGTCGGAATCTTAAGGCGACTCAAATAGGTTCTTGAGCCGATCCGGGCAACGCGCCGGGTTCCCTGACTAGAATCGGATGGCCTCAAGTCATTTGCCCGGTGAGCTGAAACGTATGAGACCCAAGAAATCCGCGAGTCGGAAAAAAGGCGGCGGCTCCCCGGCGCAGCCGGGACCCGGGACAACCGTGAAAAAACGAAAAAAGGCTTCCGAAAAATGCACTACGATCAATCAGAAACCGATTTCGCGTATCTAAGTAAGCTGTGACGGGCAGCCCGTAAACGCGGGACATGATTCAATCTACATGTCGGCTTAGTTGACAAACCTCCTTCATCTTTTCTGCTTCCCAAGAGAATTTTGCGGTTCTGGCAGGTTGCTGAAAAACTCTGATTGCAGGCTGCTCGAATAGTTTTGAGCAGACTTGCCGGCATTTCGTCTCAAAATCTCGACATCCGTCCGAAATCTAAGACACGCCCTAGATTTGACCTCGTGCTTGATTGCTACAAAGCTAAGTTATTTGAACCGCTTCCCTTGAGGGCTGCTCTATGAGTTCAGATTCTTCTTCTTGCAAACCGTGGCACAGCAGTTGCGTTTGCATCAGGGAAATCCAACGAAGGAGGCAACGCATGAACCACTTAAAAGGAGCCCTGGTTTTGGGGCTTGTCCTTGCCACAGGCTCGGTGAGCTGCGCGCCTTTATCACGGCCCGTTACGCCGCGCGAACAGACAACAGCCGTAGGTGCGCTTGCTGGAGGGGCGGGAGGAGCGATCATCGGCAGCTTCATCGGCGGCGCCGTCACCGGAGGCCTCTTCGGTATGCCTCTCGGGGCGGTGGCCGGGTACTACATCGGAGACCGGCTGTCGCAGGAGGACAGAATGGCGCAGGCTCGTGTTGACGACAGAGAGGCTGAAATCGACAGGCTCCGCAGAGAAAATGAGCGTCTGCGGCGAGAGAACGGGGAGGCCCGAGTAGCGCCGCGATAGTTCGACTGTAAGCAGGCTTAATCGAGCGGGTGAGTAGTACGGCCAGCGGCTACTACCCACCCGCGGCAGTTTTGCTGCTCCAGAAGCCGCTGGCTGTCACCGCAGTGAGGCTAAAGCTATACCCGCGTGGCAGAACACGCTTTGCTTAAGTCGTTCCTTTGTCTCAAGTCTGAAACAAATCCGACCGGTCTGTTTCAATTCCGGCACAGAAACTAACTGTACTCCCATCTTTTTGTTAGCGGTTGTTTGGCACTAAGCTTGCCAATAAAGTGGCAATAAACCTTAAGCCGATCTTTTGCGTCGATTGTGGGACGATGCGGTTTTGTGGCCGGTGCTCGTGTCTGGCACATCGCTCGCGCTAGAACCCATGGAGCAACCGGATGGCGCAGATTTTTCACCCAAGCACAAATACAATCTCAAGGCTAAGCATCTTTGGCCTCTTTTTTCTTTTGATAGGGCTTCTATGGATTCTCGCAGCTATTAACCGCTCCTCTTACGTAACCGAAGCAGGCGTAGTCAGGGAGCAGCCAGTCCCGTTCAGCCATCAGCATCACGTCGGCGGGCTCGGTATCGACTGCCGGTACTGTCATGCGTCGGTGGAGCAATCGTCTTTTGCCGGTATTCCCGCGACAGAGATCTGTATGAGCTGCCACTCGCAAATTTGGGCTGCCAGCGACATGCTCAAGCCCGTCCGCGAAAGTTTCAAAACCGGCGCACCGATTCGCTGGACCCGTGTGCACAATCTACCTGATTTCGTCTATTTCAATCACAGCATCCATGTTCGAAAGGGCGTCGGCTGCGCGACCTGTCACGGGCAGGTGGACCGGATGCCGCTGATGCGGCAAGCCGAGAGTCTTCAAATGGAGTGGTGCCTCGCCTGCCATCGTGATCCGGCGCCTTTTCTCAGACCCAAAGAGTTTGTTTTCAGTATGGACTGGCAGCCACCACAAGGTGAAGAGATCGCTCTGGAACAGAAGCTGATGAACGAGTACGAGATTGAAAGCCCAGAACTGCTGACTAGTTGTTCCACCTGTCACAGATAAATTCAGTGTTAAGTGGAAAGTGCTGAGCGTTGCGGAATTATGAATAACGAAAACAAAGCGTCCGGCAGCAGCCCCCAAGCCGAATCCCTGAGCACTCTGTCCTCAGGACTCAGGACTCAGCACTCAGACTACTGGCGCAGCCTTGAAGAGTACGCGGAGACTCAAGAGTTTCGCGAGTTCGTGCAACGAGAGTATCCGAGCCAGGTGGAGGCCATTGTCGATCCGCTAAGCAGGCGCCAATTCTTGCGGCTCATGGCCGCCTCGCTGGCGTTAGGCGGTCTAGGCGCATGTGCCGGCCCCCCGAGGGAAACGATCGTGCCCTACGTTCGCCAACCCGAAGAGATCGTGCCCGGCAAACCGCTCTTTTTCGCCACTGCCATGTCACTTAACGGCTTAGCGACAGGTCTTCTCGTGGAGAGCCACATGGGACGGCCGACGAAAGTCGAGGGGAATCCGCTTCACCCGGCCAGCCTCGGCGCCACCGACGCGTTCGCCCAAGCTTCTGTCTTGACGCTCTATGATCCCGATCGTTCCCCGGCTTTAACCTACCTGGGAAGAATCAGGCCCTGGAGTCAGTTTTTGATCGCCGTGCGAGAAGCACTTGACCGGGAAAAGCAATCCAAAGGCGCGGGTTTGCGGATTCTCACCGGCACTGTCACGTCGCCGACGCTCGCAAACCAGGTACGCGAGGTGTTAAAACAGTTTCCTTCGGCCAAATGGCATCAATACGAGCCGGCGGGACAGCACCACACCCGAGCCGGCGCCCTTCTCGCGTTCGGCAACTACGTCGAGACGCAATATCGAGTGGACCAAGCGGATGTGGTCCTCGCTTTCGACGCCGACCCTATCACAGGCAATCTGGGAAACGTCCGTTACGCGCACGATTTCGCCGAGAGGCGGAGGGTCGGACGCGGTCGCCGAGGGATGAACAGGCTTTACGCGATCGAAAGCACCCCGTCCAGCACCGGTGCAATGGCGGATCACCGGTTGGCGCTGCCGATGAGCAGCATCGTGAACTTTGCACATGCTCTCGCCGCAAGACTGGGCCTTAATCCGGCAAGACCCGAAATGACCCTCCCTGAAGCTCAGGACAAATGGATGGACGCGCTCGCGCGCGACCTCCAGAAGCATCGCGGAGCATGCCTGGTCATTGCCGGCGAGCGGCAAGCGCCGATCGTGCACGCGCTGGCGCACGCAATGAATCACGCGCTAGGCAACGTCGGACGCACGGTTGTTTACACCGATCCCGTTGAAGCGAGCCCGGTCAATGAGATCGCGTCGCTGCGGGATCTCACGGAAGAGATGGAAGCCGGAGAGGTCAACACGTTGCTGATCGGCGAAGAGAACCCCGTGTACACCGCTCCCACGGATTTAAACTTCGGAGAAAAGCTGCAAAAAGTGCCACTGCGCATCCATCTGAGTCTCTATCATGACGAAACGTCAGCGTTGTGCCACTGGCATGTTCCGGCGGCTCACTACCTCGAATCGTGGAGCGACAGCCGCGCTTACGACGGCACTGTGACTATCGTTCAGCCGCTGATCGCGCCGCTCTACGGCGGTAAAACAGCCCATGAGTTCCTCGCGGCGTTTAGCGACCGGCCGGAGCGCTCGAGTTATGAGATCGTGCGCGATTACTGGAAACGCCGGATCGGTAAGCCGGAAGAAGATTTTGAGCGATTCTGGCGCAAATCTCTGCACGACGGTTTGGTTGAAGGTAGCGCCTTGCCAATCAAGACGGTCTCATTGAATTTAGCTCGAATCATGGCCGCTTCCCAACTCGGCGAGCCTAATCCAAAAGCTGAAATCGAAACTCAAAAATCGTTAGAGATCGTGTTTCGGCCGGATCCGTCGGTCTTTGACGGCAGCTTCGCCAATAATGCTTGGCTCCAGGAATTGCCGAAACCGCTCACCAAACTCACCTGGGACAATGCGGCGCTCCTCAGCCCCGCCACTGCCGCCCGTCTGGGGGTCGGGCATGAAACCGGCTGGAAAGGGGGCGCAGTTCATACCGACGTGATCGAACTTCATTTCCGGGGACGGAGAGTGCGCGCGCCGGTCTGGATTCTTCCAGGCCAGGCAGACGATACGATCACGGTATCTCTTGGCTATGGTCGCATCCGAGCGGGTAAAGTCGGCACCGGCCTCGGATTTGACGCCTACGGGCTCCGAACCTCCGATGCGCTCTGGTTCGGTTCGGGCCTCGAAATCCGGAGAACCGGAGAACGTTATCCACTCGCCTCGACACAACTGCATCACAACATCCTCGGACGGGATTTGGTGCGGGCCGGCACCTTCGATCAATATCGAAAGAACCCGGATTTTGCGCACGAGATGACGCAAGGCATCGAACCGAATCCGTCTCTCTACCCCGAATACAAATATCCCGGCTACGCGTGGGGCATGGCTATCGATCTGACACTCTGCGTCGGCTGTAACGCCTGCGTCGTCGCCTGCCAGGCGGAGAATAACATTCCAGTGGTGGGAAAAACCGAGGTGCTGCGCGGCCGCGAGATGCACTGGCTGCGGGTTGACAGCTACTTCAAAGGACCGCCGGAAAATCCTGAAACTTACTACCAGCCGGTGCCGTGCATGCACTGCGAGAAAGCCCCCTGCGAGGTAGTCTGCCCTGTTACGGCGACCGCGCACAGCGCTGAGGGGCTAAATGATATGGTTTACAACCGTTGCGTCGGCACTCGCTACTGTTCCAACAACTGCCCCTACAAGGTCAGGCGGTTTAACTTTTTCCAATACTCCGATTGGGAAACCGAAAGCCTCAAGCCCATGAGAAATCCGGACGTGACCGTGCGCAGCCGCGGCGTCATGGAGAAATGTACCTACTGCGTACAGCGCATCAACCACGCAAAGATTGAAGCCGAAATCGAAGGTCGTCGCGTCCGCGATGGTGAGATCACAACCGCCTGCCAGCAGGCCTGCCCGGCGCAAGCCATCGTTTTCGGCGACATCAACGACCCCGAAAGCGCGGTTTCCAAGATGAAAGCCGATCCGCGCAATTATAGCTTGCTGGAAGAACTCAACACCCGGCCGCGTACCACGTACCTGGCCGCAGTGCGCAATCCGAACCCGGAACTGGAACAAGACAGAGACAGCGATGGAGCAACAGAGCAAACAAAAACGAAGACGGAGAAATAGGAACCGATTGAAGATTTAAACGCTTCACCATGCAGAACGAAACATCAAGAAATTCTGAGCCGGCCGCGCCTCTCGTCGCGCCGGGACACACTTTCGCGTCGATTACCGAAAAAATCAGTTCCATCGTGCTGACGCGGCCTACAGGGTTCGGTTGGATCGTCGGATTCGCCGCAGCGTTTTTGCTGGTCATGATATTGATGCTCTCGATCGGCTATCTTCTCCTGGCCGGTGTTGGTATTTGGGGCATCAATATACCGATCGCCTGGGGATTTGCCATCGTTAATTTTGTCTGGTGGATAGGAATCGGCCATGCCGGAACGCTGATCTCCGCCATCCTATTGCTCCTTCATCAGCAGTGGCGCACGTCTATTAATAGATTCGCCGAGGCCATGACTCTGTTTGCGGTTGCCTGTGCCGGTCTATTCCCCCTCCTTCACCTCGGGCGCCCCGGGTTTTTTTACTGGCTGTTTCCTTACCCAAATACTTTAGGGGTCCAACCGCAGTTTCGTAGCCCCCTCGTGTGGGACGTGTTCGCCGTTTTGACCTACTTCACGATCTCACTGATCTTTTGGTTTGTCGGTTTGATTCCGGATCTCGCCACTCTACGCGATCGCTCTCAGAGCCGAGCGGGACGCGTCATCTACGGGATGCTCGCCATGGGCTGGCGCGGCTCGGCGGTTCACTGGCATCGCTATGAGATTGCCTACCTCCTGCTCGCAGGTTTAGCGACCCCGCTTGTCGTCTCGGTCCACTCGGTCGTGAGTCTCGACTTTGCTATCGCCATTCTCCCAGGATGGCACTCGACGATTTTCCCCCCCTACTTCGTCGCAGGCGCTATCTATTCCGGCTTCGCCATGGTTCTAACCCTTGCAATTCCACTCCGCGCCGCCTACGGGCTCGAAGACTTCATCACCATGCGCCACCTGCAGAACATGGCCAAAGTCATGCTCGTCACCGGTTTGATCGTTGCCTACGGTTATATGATGGAGGCGTTCGTCGCATGGTACAGCGGCAATCAGTTCGAAAGCTATATGATGCTCAACCGTCTATCCGGGCCATACGCGCCCACGTTCTGGGGTTTGATGCTGTGCAATGTACTGGTCCCCCAGGCGCTCTGGTTTGAACGCGTCCGGTCTCACACTACGGCTCTCTTCATCATCGCGCTAGTCGTGAATATCGGGATGTGGTTGGAGCGCTTCGTGATTGTCATCACGAGCCTTCATCGCGACTTCCTCCCCTCCTCGTGGGGCATGTATCTGCCGACGATATGGGATTGGGCGACTTTTTTGGGGACGATAGGTCTCTTCCTGGCTTTATTATTTCTGTTCATCCGCTTTCTCCCAATGATCTCGATTTCCGAAATGAGCGGCATGCTGGCGGAGGCGGAAGTGAAAGAGGAAAAATAGCCGTTCAATCGCTAACGCTCCGTTCAAAGTCAAATCCCCCTCTTTGATCCTCCCCCGCGACGCGGGGGAGGAAAGAGGTGGGGGCTTGAAGATTTTGAACGACTTGAACGATTTGAACTATCAACAATCTATGGAACCCGAAACTCAAAACTCGAAACCCGAAACCATCTACGGTTTGATGGCGGAATTTGAAAATCCGAGCGATCTGGTTACGGCAGCGCGCCAGGCGCGCGAAGCGGGATACCGTAAGATGGACGCGTACACGCCGTTTCCGATCGAGGAGCTGAACGAGGCGCTGGGACTCGGCCGAACCTGGGTTCCCTTCATCGTGCTGATCGGCGGCTTGATTGGCGCCGTTGGGGGTTACTTCATGCAGTACTATATTTCAGCCATCGATTATCCTCTGAACATCGGCGGCCGGCCACTGCACAGTTGGCCGGCTTTCATCCCGGTAACCTTCGAGATGACCGTGCTTGTCGCCGGACTGGCCGCCGTGCTCGGGATGCTGGCATTAAACGGCCTGCCGATGCCATATCACCCGGTTTTTAATGTGCCGCGCTTTGCCCTGGCGACCCGCGATCGGTTCTTCTTGTGTATCGAGTCGAGCGATCCGAAGTTCGATCGGGAGGATACGAGGCGCTTTCTCGATCGAATGACGCCGCGCGTGGTGAGCGAAGTTGAATGGTAGGGGAAGATAGAAACAGAGAGAGACAGAGATAGAGAGAATGATTCAGAAGTCAGAAGTCAGAAGTCACAAGCATGATCGATTGCTCCTAATCGATTCTCGCTTCCATGTTCTGTCGTTTACCATTTTGGCTCCTGGATTCTGGATTCATGTTCCGTGTATCTTTGTCGTTCTGCTTCTGCTGACCGGCTGCCGGCAGCAGATGGCCGAACAACCCCGATACGACCCTCTGGAAGCGAGCGCTTTTTTTGAGGACGGGCAGTCGGCGCGGCCGCTTGCGCCCGGCACGGTTGCCCGAGGTGAGCTTCGGGACGATGCCCATTTTTACAACGGCACTAGCGGAGGCGCTCCCGCTAAGGTCTTTCCGTTTCCTATTACGCGTGAAGCGCTTAAGCGCGGGCAGGAACGGTACAACATCTACTGCGCGCCCTGTCATAGCCGAACCGGGGATGCCGACGGCATGATTGTACGCCGCGGATTCACCCGGCCGCCTTCCTTTCATATTCAGCGCATGAGAGATGTTCCGCCGGGTCATATTTTCCGCGTCATCACTCAAGGGCTTGGGGCGATGCCGGATTATCGGAATCAAATTCCGCCCCACGATCGCTGGGCGATCACTGCGTATATTCGCGCCCTGCAGCTCAGCCGCAACGCGACAGTCAATGATGTGCCGCCGGAGAAGCGCGACCAATTGCCGGGAGGCCAACAGTGATGGCACTGGAGAGCCACGCGCTGCAAGGATGGGAGCGCTTCCAACGCGGCAGCCTGATTGTCGGAGTCGCCGGCCTCGCGCTCTGTGGGCTTGGCGCATTTTTTAGCCGCCAGCAGTTTTTTCAATCCTATCTTTTCGCCTACCTATTCTGGCTCGGGCTCGCGCTCGGCTGTCTCGGCATCACGATGCTGCACAACCTCTCCGGAGGCGCCTGGGGGGTGGTGATCCGCCGGCTTCTGGAATCCGGCATAAAGACGCTGCCGCTAATGGCATTGCTATTCCTGCCGCTCCTCTTCGGACTTGAGAGCCTGTATGAATGGGCACGTCCGGGCGCCGTCGCCCAAGATGCGCTGCTGCGCCACAAGGCGGTTTATTTGAATGTCCCCTTTTTCCAGGCTCGAGCCGTACTCTATTTCGCGCTCTGGATCGGAGCAGCGTTCTTACTGACCCGATGGTCTGAACAACATGACGACACCGGTGATCCGCGATTGATCGCCCGGCTGCGAATGCTGAGCGGGCCAGGCCTCGTGATGTATGGTCTTACGATCACGTTCGCTTCTATCGACTGGGTTATGTCCCTCGAAGCTCACTGGTACTCTACGATCTATGGCGTGCACTTTCTCGGCGGCCATGCTCTCACGGCCTTTGCCTTCGCGATACTACTCGCGGGCATCTTGGCGCGGCGAGCCCCTCTGTCTGGCGTCGTCGCGGCGTCTCATTTCCTTGATCTCGGTAATCTTCTTCTCGCCTTCGTCATGCTCTGGGCGTATTTTGCGTTTTCCCAGTGGATCATCATCTGGGCGGGAAATCTGCCGGAGGAAATCACATGGTACGCGCATAGAAACAGCGGCGGATGGGAATGGATCACGCGGTCCCTTATCGTCTTCCATTTCTTCCTGCCGTTTCTTCTGTTGCTTTCCCGCATTACCAAGCGGCGCGCGCAGACGCTTTCCGCGGTGGCGGGCGCGATTATCGTGATGCGGCTCGTGGATATTTTCTGGTACACGGTCCCGGCCTTTCACCCCGGTTATTTTCAAATTCATTGGATGGATATTGTCGCGCCTGTGGGCCTCGGCGGCGTATGGCTTGCCACGTTTCTATGGCAGCTGCGTCGAATGCCGTTGCTTCCGCTCCATGATCCGTATGTGCGAGAGGTATTGAAACGTGGGCAAGCATAATTCCACCCCGCCGCGGGACAATCCGGACGTCAGTCACGAGCAGAGCGACGTCAATATCCGCTGGATTCTGGGCTTCGGCATCGGCCTGATCATCACTATCGGGGCGGTTCAGATCGGTCTTTACTGGCTGCTGGATTACCAGGAAAAACGATCGGCCCGGAGCGCGCCGGCTGTGAGCGCGTTAATTGTCGAAGAGCAGATCCCTTCGCCTCCCAACCTACAGGTTTCGCCCCGAGCCGATCTGGACAAGATGCGAGCTGCGGAAGAAAAGGAACTGCAAACCTATGGCTGGGTGGACCAAGATAAAAAGATCGTCAGAATTCCGATCGATAGAGCGATTGAACTGCTAGCGGAACGAGGGCTCCCGGCGAGAAAGCAAGAGCTGACCAAGGGGAAGGAAAAACAGGGAAAGAAAAGGGAGAGGAGGTAAAAGCTGATTATCACATGAGCAAGAAAGTGTTTTCGTTATTATTGATGGTCGCGCTAGCGTCGCCCGTGTTCGCTCACGACGAACAGGAATCGCCTCAGTCCCGTAACGCGGCTATCGTTGCCAACAACATCACAATCGAACAGCGCTTGAATGCGCAAATTCCGCTCAATCTCGTCTTCACGGATGAGACCGGCCGCGAGGTCGCTCTGGATCGATACTTCGACGGCAAGCCGGTGTTGCTCGCGCTTGTTTACTACGATTGCCCGCAGCTTTGCCCGCTGGTTCTCGACGGTTTAGCCCGAAGCCTGCGTCCTTTGGATTTGAAGCCTGGCGGCGATTATCGCGTTATCGCCGTCAGCATCGATCCCCGGGAAACTCCCGAGCTCGCCGGAACCAAAAAGCGCGTCCTGATGGGGCGCTCGCGCCCAGAAGCGGCGGCGGGTTGGCATTTTTTAACCGGCAATCAGCTTTCCATCGATACCCTGGCGCAAACGGTCGGGTTTCGTTACGTCGAGAACGGAAAGGAAAAAGAGGACCGTTACGTGCACGCCATCGGGACTATCGCCTTAACTCCGGAGGGGAAAACCTCTCGCTATTTTTACGGCTTTGATTATCCACCTCGGGATCTTCGCCTTGCTCTGGTCGAAGCGTCCGGTAACCGCATTGGTTCTGCGGTCGATCAACTGCTGCTCCTCTGCTACAAATACGACCCCGCGCAAGGGAAATACACGCTTTCTATTCTTAACCTGCTGCGCTTCTCCGCCACGGTGACCGTTCTTGTCCTGGCAGGCTTCCTAATGTTCATGCTTCGACGCGAGCGCAATAACGGGGGAATTCGGCCCGCGCGAAATGAGAGAACGCGATAATGGGCTCGATCTTCCAGTTGTTCCCCGAACAGGCTTCCACCATGGCCCCGCGGGTCGATGCGCTGTACTTTTATCTGATTGGAATAGGCGCGTTTTTTAGCCTGCTTATTTTCACTCTCGTCATTTATTTCGCGATCAAGTACCGCCGCCGCTCCGAAGACGAGCCGCCGCCCCCGGAGATACCCGAAATTCTCGCGCTTGAAGTCACCTGGATCGTCATCCCCTTGGTCCTGGCATTGATCGCATTTTTCTGGGGAGCGAATGTCTACTATGCGATGGCGCGCCCGCCTCAAGATGCGCTGGAAGTTTTCGTCGTTGGCCGGCAATGGATGTGGAAGTTTCAGCACCCGGATGGACAGCGCGAGATCAATCAGTTGCATGTTCCCCTGGGGCGGCCGGTGAAGCTGACGCTGGCAAGTGAAGACGTGATTCACAGTTTCTTTATCCCGGCTTTTCGGGTGAAGTACGATGTCGTTCCCGGCCGCTACACGACGGTTTGGTTTGAGGCCACGAAACCGGGAAAATTCCATTTGTTCTGCGCCGAATACTGCGGCACGCAACATTCGGGCATGATCGGCCAGATCGTTGTCTTGGAGCCTAAACAGTATCAGGCGTGGCTGAGCGGAGCGCTGGCCGGACCGCGGGCGATCACCGCGCCGGAAAGGCCCACAGACGCCCCTGAGG
>JBOHVS010000024.1:0-17045 GCA_050735975.1 Binatia bacterium
CTTGCGCATTGAGAATCGCACAACTTGCGTCCTGCGACTCGCGGATGATCGTAGAGAAGCCGGTACGGAAGAGTGAGTTCTGCATCTCCTGGACGATGCCGGCGAGGCGTGCCTGAATGACTTGTAGAGTGATCGGATCGACAGTCATAAAAACAGTCGCGAGTTTCGGGCTTCGAGTCTCGCGTTTGAAATTCCGGGGCGAACGCTCACCTTCGAATGGGTGCTTTTCAACTCAGGACCCGAGACGCAGACCTGAAACATTTTTACTTCTTTGCTTGCACGATCAGATTAGCATATTCGTCCACGGTGGCTTCCTGCCCGGGTTGAATTACGGTCGTGGTGTCCAGCTGCTCGATGATGGCCGGCCCCGCGAGTCTATGCCCGGGCTCAAAGAGGTCCCGCGTATAGATTTGGCAATTCAAGCTTCCGTGCCGCTTGCCGAAATAGACCTTTCTCTCGCCGGTCTTCGCCGCACCGACCTTTCTGCCCGTCACCTTTGCCGGAGAGAGCTTTGCCTGTGGTACGAGTCCATAGGAAATCAGCCGCAAGCTTACCAGTTCGACGGGTTCCGTCTCGGCCTTGTGGCCGGAAGCTTGCTCATGCTGGGTGTCGAACCTCTGCCGCATGAGATTGAGATCCGGCTTTTTGAGCGGCGGCATGGTGCAGGGCACCGTTAGTTCGTAGCCCTGGCCGGCATAGCGAAGATCGAGAAACGGCTCGATCTTCATTTCATCGTCCTTAAAACCCTCGGCGCGTAAATCGCCTTTCGCCTGTTCAATAAGCTGGTCGAAAAGGCTGTTGACTTCGTTCAAATTCAGTTCGTCGAGACCGGCCAGCTTTGAGCGGACGTAGTCGTGTTTTACGTCGGACATCAACAGCCCAAGCGCCGAATGAACGCCGGGAGTCAGCGGGATCAAGACTGAGGGGATACCCAGGTCAAGGGCTATCCGGCCTGCATGCATCGGGCCGCCGCCGCCGAAAGCCACGAGGGTGAAATCGCGGATGTCATAGCCCCGCTGGGACGACACGGCTTTGATGGCTTCTTCCATTTTGACGTTTATGATATCCAGCACGCCGTCCGCCGCCTCGAGCAGACTCAACCCCAAGGGTTTGGCGATCCTCTCTTCGAGAGATCTCTCTGCTTTGGCTTTATCTAATTTCATCCTTCCGCCAAGGAAATAATTCGGATCGAGAACTCCGGTGACCAAATTGGCGTCGGTTACGGTGATCTCCTGGCCACCACGATTATAGCAAACCGGTCCGGGATCGGCTCCGGCGCTATCGGGACCGACATGAAGCCCGCCGACGGCGTCGACCCGCGCGATCGTGCCGCCCCCCGCGCTCACTGTGTGGATGTCGAGCATCGGCAAGCTGATCGGCCGCTGGCTGATTCGCCCTTGTGTGGTGATGACGGGGTTACCCTGGTGGATCAAGGCGACGTCGCAGCTGGTCCCTCCCATATCGAACGTGATGATGTTCTGAATCCCGATTCTCTCGCATGTGCCCATCGACGCGATAACGCCGCCGGCTGGACCGGAGAGGACCGTGGCCACCGGCTTTCTAGCCGAGCCGTCGAAGGTCGAAACCCCGCCGTTGGATTGCATGATGTAAAGTTTAGGAGTGTCGACCCCGATCTCGTTGAGCCTGCCTTCGAGGCGGCTCAAATAGCTCGCCATCACCGGCGCGATGTAGGCGTTGATCACAGTCGTGCTCATGCGGTAAAACTCGCGAATTTGCGGTAGGACCTCGTAGGAGAGCGACAGAGTGGCTTCGGGAAATTCTTTGGCGAAGAGCTCCTTGATTTTGAGCTCGTGGGCGGGATTCAGGAACGAAAAGAGAAAGCAAACCGCGACCGACTGGACGCCTTTTTTCTTCAGACTTCTTACCGCCTGCAGCGATGCTTCGACGTCGATAGGCTTCAGCGCATGGCCGCGGAAATCGACCCGCTCCGGGATCTCTTCGGTGTAATAAGGCGGCGCCAACAACTTCGGCTTCTCAAAAAAAAGATCATAGGTTGCCGGGCCATAACCCCGTGTCTGTTCCATGACCTCATAGATGCCGCGAAAACCGTGCGTGACCAGCAGGCCCGTGCGCGCGCCTTTTTCTTCCAGAAGCGTGTTGGTGCCGACGGTGGTGCCGTGACAAAAGAACGAGATATGCTTCGCGGGGACGCCCTGATCGATCAGCTCTTTAACGCCGTTGAGAACGGCTTGGAACGGTTCTTTCGGAGTGGACGGAACCTTGGTGATGGTAATCGCGCCGGAGTCTTCGTTGAAGAAAACAAAGTCTGAAAAAGTGCCTCCCGTATCTACGGTCACGCGGTACTTCACCATAAGGTATTTCGTGTATCATCAAACATCAGGGGCTTCAATCACGTTTCGCTCGTAAATGGACGATACGAAGCATGGTTTTTTGGTGTTTTTGCTTGACAGTTGCCGGCTGAGATAATACTTCGGTTGAGATGCAATGACACTCCGGGGCGGAAAAGGCTTTTTTTCTCGTGTGCTCGACCGGGTCGAGCGATGGGGCAACAAACTTCCGCACCCGTTCAATCTGTTTCTTCTCCTCTCTTTCGCTGTTCTTCTGTTTTCCTGGATCGCTCATTCCCTGGGAATATCCGTCACACATCCGGTAACCGGGAAACAGCTGACCGCGGTCAATCTCCTCGACCGCCAAGGTGTTCAAAATATCGTCACTAAGGCTGTCGGCAACTTCACCGGATTTGCTCCTCTTGGGACGGTACTGGTGGCGATGATCGGAGTGGGAGTGGCTGAAGGTAGCGGTCTTTTTTCAGCAGCGCTTAGAGGGTTCGTGCGAAGCGTGCCGCCATGGTTGATTACGTTCGCGCTAGTCTTTGCCGGCGTCAACGCGAGCCTGACGGTCGATGCGGGATATGTGATCCTCATTCCCCTCGGGGCCGTTCTTTTCTTGCAAGTCGGCCGCCACCCGATTGCCGGATTGGCGGCGGCGTTTGCGGGAGTGTCAGGAGGGTTCAGCGCCAATCTTTTTCTCACTCCCGTGGATCCATTACTGGCGGGTCTCACCCAGGAAGCTGCGCGGCTGTACGATCCGAACTACAGTGTCCCCGCGACCGCCAACTATTATTTTATGATCGGCTCAACCTTCTTGCTGAGTTTCGTTGGGGCGGCGGTGACCGACTGGATTGTCGAACCGAGGCTCGGAGCTTACCAGGCGCAGCGTGAGACAGGAGCTGATCCTCTACTCCCGGCAGAGCGCCGCGGCCTCTTGGCTGCGGCATTCACGGTGAGCTTGGGGGTTGTTTTCTTGCTGTTCTTGACCCTTCCGCAGAATGCGGTGCTGCGAGATGCGAAGGGAGGCCTGGAGCCGTTTTTTCAGGGAATGGTCGTTTTAATGTCGGCCGGCTTCCTCCTTCCCGGCGTAGCCTACGGGCTCGCCGCGGGCACGATCAGAAGCAACAGAGACGTGGGCCGGATGATTGAGGAAACCCTTGGAACCATGGGGAGCTACATCGCTCTCGCTTTCGCGGCGAGCCAGTTTGTCGCTTACTTCGCCTGGTCAAACCTGGGCCTGATTTTTGCCATAACCGGCGCCGGCTTGCTGCAGGCATCGGGGCTGTCCGGAATTCCGCTCATCCTGTTGTTTGTTTTTGTCTGCGCCGCAATCGATCTGTTCGTAGCGAGCGCGTCGGCCAAGTGGGCGGTCGTCGGACCTGTCTTCGTGCCCATGCTCATGATCGTGGGCTACTCGCCGGAGCTTACGCAGGTAGCCTACCGCATCGGCGATTCCTTCACCAACATCATCACTCCTCTCATGCCCTATATGCCTCTTGTTATCGCATTTGCCCAGAAGTATGAGCCGCGAGTGGGGCTTGGCACGTTGTTGACGTTGATGTTGCCCTATTCAGTGGCGTTTGCGATCGGCTGGGCCCTGCTGCTCGCCATATGGCTTCTTCTCGGAATCCCATTGGGGCCCGGCTCCGGTATTGTTTATCCGCCGGCCTGATCGCAAACTTCCGGTGCAAGTAGAGATTCTTGACTTCCTGTTGGCCGGGATATACTTTTGGTATTACCCAGGAGGCGTATCTTATGGCTAAAGCCCTGTCGCTGAAACTGGATGAATCGACCTATTCGAAAGCAGAAAAGATTCGCAAACGCCTGAAGCTGCCGAGAAATACTTACATCCGCAAAGCGGTTAGCCACTATAATTCCCTGTACGCCAGGAAACTATTAGAGAGAGAGTACAGTAAGGCGTCTCGGCGCTTGGGCGCAGCCCACCTCGAATACCTTAAAGAGACCGAGCTTCTCGAAGACCTGCCTGAGGATTTATGACGCCTCAGTACGGGCACCTCTACGTGGCCGATTTAAACCCCCGTTTTGGCACTGAACCAGGAAAGATACGGCCGGTCCTGGTGGTGCAGAGCGACGCTTTGAACCGCTCTCATTCATCAACGATTATCTGCCCGCTTACGACGAAGACCGCTGGTTTTGAGAATCCGCTGCGCGTGGCTCTTCCGAAGGGTCTTTCAGGATTGGGGCTCCCTTCGGACATTTTGGTGGATCAGGTCAAGGCGATTGATGTTCGGCGACTGCGCAAAAGGCTCGGCGCGCTTCCTGATCCCTATCTGGACGAGTTGCGCAATAAGCTCCTCCTGATATTGGATTATGTCGAGGAAAGCCGCTCCGGCTAGCTTGAGAAGTTGGAATAATTTAGCGACCCAGTGTCGGTTGCAGGTATAGCTTTATTGTTATGCGGAAGCGCGCCCAAGTCGCTCTCAGTGTCGACCTGTTTGCCCTGGTTCAGTGGAAGAGCGACGCTCGTTGGTGATCGACTTGGATGAATCCTTTACTGACGAGGCTGCTGATTTAAGGAGATCCCGCACAACCGAGACTACCGCCGCGATCGCCGCGCCTTTAAGAGTGTCTAATTCGTCACGGAACTGATCGAATATTCCCCACGCCTTCTGGGGTGGCGGCAGGGAAGCGGAATAGGCTCCCTCGGCGGAAGCCGCTGCCACCGGCTCTTCATCGAATCTTGTCTCTTGCGATGCGTACGGTTGCTGGCGCCAGCGTTTCTGCCCGTAGTCGCGCCCGTTCCCATTGGAAGTGCTATCTGTGATCATGCGGCCGATTAAGTAGCCCGCCAAGATCGATAGGCCGAGCATTTGCCAGGGTCGCCGGTCGATATGATAGCGGATATCGAAACTTTGCTTCACCCTGGTCCTCGCTCCTTCCACTGTGTCGCGAACACGCTCTTCGAGTAGCTCTATCTTCTCAGTGATAGCGGACCTCGTTCTTTCGCGCTCCTGCTGGACGTCACCCGTGCCCTGATCCATCCTACGTCCTCCTTCACGGCATTAGCCGTCTCTTGAGGTGTAAAGTCAACGTCTTTCGCTCTATTCTTTCCTAAAACTAAAAATGCTGCACCGAGTATTGCCGCGACGACTCCGACAATTCCGTAACATCCCCACAACGGAATGGGCGTGGTGGCGCTGATCAAATGAACCAGCATGAGCAGCAGCAGACCGAGGCTCATCGCCAGAATGACCAGTCCGATCCCCAGCGCGGTTAGAGCGGTTCTTGTCCTTTTGACATCTTCGCCGAGTTCCTTCTTGGCGAGTTTCAGCTCTTGAACAAACAGATCCCTGGTATCACTGATTATCCCGCTAAGCAGCGACCCAATACTCTGTTTCGAATTTCTTTGCGCTTCGGAGATCATTAGTAGCTGTTCCTTCTGCGCGATAGTAACAATCCAATCCCGATACCGACCAGAACCGATTGCAGCGGGTAGCGGCGAATAACGCCGGCCAAATCATCGGCCATTCCCTCCAGGCTTTTTTCTTCCAGATACGTTCCCGCGCGGTCTAGCCTTTCGGCAAACTTATCGGTTGTATTCCGGACACCTTCATGGGGCGACTTCTCCCGCAGTCTGCCGGCAAGTTCTCTTACCTTATGACCGACTGTGTTGGTCATCTCCCGGGCCCTCGCAGCCGTCGCCGTTGCCATTTGCTCGGCTTTGGTTCTGGCCGCGCCGGCGGTTTCAGACACACGCGACGAGAAATCGCGGGTTTCTTCCTTTCCGGTTTGGTCGAATTCCGTATTCATTGAGACCTCCTTAATTCGATTCATAACACTACCAATAAACGTGCCAATCGCCTTCGAACGAAAAAGACGCAAAAAGCGTGCGCTTGAGGAGATTTTCTGAACGTATATCTGTCCTCGTCCCCTTTTACAACCGCTCCGCTGATTACCTGCCGGCAGGGTAGTGTCGCAGCGCTGCTACAGCAGCGCGGATCTTATTCTCAAATCTGAAACGTTCATAATCTCCCACCAACCCGGTTGTCTTCTATGTTGTACAAAAACACTGTGATTTCGTGCGTGGCATGTCTGTTGCTCCGCCTTCATAAAGGGGGAATTTCTTCGGAAAGGAGGATAACCCATGCTGAGTTGGTCGATAACTTTTCTCGTGATCGGGTTGATCGCTGGCCTGCTGGGACTGAGTGGTCTCGCCGGTGCCGCCACACAAATCGCGTGGATCTTATTCGTTGTCTTTCTAGTCCTTTTCTTGATCAGTTTGGTGACCGGGCGCCGTAGCAGTCCGCCGCTCTAGGCTAAGTTTTTTCTGCTCGAACCGGGCAGGCCGGTCATCCGTGTTATCGCGACCGCAGAGCCGACTGGGGAAAGGGAGAACAGGCTTTGGAGCGCGGGCTCTGGGACCAGCAGAGGCAGGTCCGCGGGGCTGGGAAAGAAAAAGGCGCCATGGCGCGAGATCGCTAATCCGCTGAGGCTTTGTAAGGCTCGATGGCGCGCCCGAACGTACCGGGCGCGCCATCGAGCGTTTAGCGTTTGTCCGTCCGATTCCCGCATCGTTTTTCTTAAAAAGTTTCCAGGTTATCTCTGTCACTATCTCGCTCGTCAAATTGTTGACGCTGCCCGCCGGCTTGGGTTGCCGATCTGGCTTCCAAACGAAGCTTCGATTGGTTGACACTCTACGCAACGCTCGACTAAGATCGGGAAACACCGAGAGGAGGAATGAACTATGGCCTATGATGTAGTGATCAAAGGCGGGCGAATCTATGACGGCAGCGGCTTGCCGTCGTATCTGGGCGACGTCGGGATCCAGGGCGGGCGAATTGTCGAGACGGGTCGCGTTACCGGCGACGCGCGGCGTATTATCAAGGCGGACGGTCTTGCGGTCTCGCCGGGATTCATCGACTTTCACACTCATCTCGATGCGCAATTACTCTGGGATCCGCTTGCGAGCTCGTCCTGTTTTCATGGGGTAACCACAGTCATTCCCGGGAACTGCGCCCTGGCCCTGGCGCCGTGTCGTGAGAAAGACAGGGAGGCCATTCTCGGCAGCTTCGAGCGCGTCGAGGCAATTTCGTTACCGGCGTTGCGGGCGGGCGTGGATTGGGCGTGGACGACATTCCCCGAGTATCTAGATCGGCTGCGCGGTCGCCTCGGCGTCAACGTGGGCGCTCTGATGGGACACTGCGCGATTCGTCAATTCGTCATGGGCGAAGCCGCGGCCGAACGGCAGGCGACCCCAGCCGAGATTCAGGAGATGAAAGAAATTATCAAACAAGGGATGCGAGCCGGAGCTATCGGTTTTTCTACTAACCAGAATCCCGTGCATATGTACGCGGACGGCCGGCCGATTCCGAGCCGTCTGGCGACGAACGAAGAGATTGTCGATTTGGCATGCGCCCTCGGGGATATCAATAAAGGGGCAGTGCAGATTTCCCGGGGTTCTTTGGGGGTCTCGGTTCCGATGTTAGAATCGGTCAAACTTTTTGATGAGATCGCCACAAAGTCCGGTCGACCCGTGATTTGGCAGAGCATCGCCCATCGTTGGGATCAACCCAATATGTGGCGCGAGCTATTGGATCTAGCGGAGCAGTCTCTCGCCAAAGGCGCTCAATCCTATCCGCTGTGCAACGCGCGGTTGTTCAATAATCGGCTTACCCTCAAAAACGCTCAGGTCTTTGACGATCTGCCCACTTGGAAGCACGTTCTTTTCTTGCCGATTGAAGAGCGGGCAAAGGTCTTCCGTGACCCGGAGGTCAGGCGCAAGCTGCGATATGAGGCGGTCGAGCAAAAGAGCCCGTCGCGCTTTTCCCGCCGCTGGGATCTGGTCTACATGATCAAAGCCGCGACGCCCGCCAACAAACATCTGGAAAAGAAGAGCGTAGCGGAAATCGCGCGGTTGCGCGGACAGGACGTCATCGACGCGTTTCTCGACCTCTCACTGGAAGAGGGCCTGGATACGGAGTTCCAGACATCGAGCACGAACGGCGACGAGCAGGCGGTTGCGGAGATTCTCAGAAGTCCGGTCACCTTGGTGGGCCAATCCGATGCCGGCGCGCATTTGATCTATGACGCGGGCTACGGCTACGCCACGCGTTTGCTCGGCTACTGGGTGCGCGAGCGCAATGTGATGACTCTGGAGGAGGGGGTGCGCAAGCTTACCTTTATGGTGGCTTCGATCTTCGGGCTGAACGATCGCGGTTTGCTCCGTCCTGGCATGGCCGCGGATCTGGTGCTTTTTGATCCCGCCACGATCCGCGAATGCGAGCCTGAGATGGTAAGCGATCTGCCGGGCGGCGAGAAGCGGTTAATTCAGGAGGCGAGGGGTATCGAAATGACCCTCGTCAACGGCGAGGTGCTCGTTGCTAACGGCGCCCAAACCGGCGCGCTTCCAGGCAAGGTGCTGGGGAGCGGGAACGGAGCTGTGATGCAGGCGGCCGCATAAGCAACCGCAGATAGAGACCGAGATGAACGGAAATTACCATCGCTCTCGCAGTGTAATCCCGTTCGTCCTGAGCGCCGAATCAAAGCAGCCGACCGCCCTTCGACGCTGCTCAGGGTGATCCGCCAATTATTGGAAATGACAAGCATCGATCGTTCGTGCTGAGTAGGTCGAAGCACGATGGGGCGTTTTTCACACAGTCGGGGGTAGCGAAAAATCTAGTCAACGGTGCAATCAGTCGGGAGAAAAGACGATGTATTACGGCGCGCGAGGTATCGTTGGTCTGGTAAAGCCCACTTATCGTCCGGGCTCGATGGAAAGTTTCATCAAGCTCATGCCGGAAGGCGTGGGCTTTATTCCTTTTCATGCCGGCATCCGTGCCGGCAACGAGCAGGAGTTTCAAGAGGCGCTGTCGATGGCGGAAAAAAAGGTGGCGCGGCTCGCGGAATTGGGCGCTGACGTGGTGATGATCATGGGCGCGCCTCCAGCCATGGTGCGAGGTCATGGAGCCGACCGACAGATTTCTGATCAGCTGTCAAAAAAATATCGCATTCCGGTCCTGGTCGCGACCATGGCGCAAGTCGATGCTTTCCGCGCGCTAGGTCTCAAAAGGCTTGTGGGTATCACCTACTTCCAAGAGGATCTTAACCGAAAATTCGCGAAGTTCCTCGAAGATGACGGATTCCAGGTGCGCGCCATGAAAGGAATCGAGGTGCCGTTCAAAGATGCCGGTAAGCTTTCTCCGGAAGCGATCTACGGGTTCGCCAAAAAAGTCTTTATCGAACATGAACCCGTGGACGGTATCTACATGCTGGGCGCCGGCTGGCACAACTTGCCCGTGATCGAGATGCTTGAAAATGATTTGCAGACGACTGTGGTTTCGAGCATTCCGGCGCAGGTCTGGGCGACGAAGAAGATTCTGCGCCTGAACGAGCCGGTCACAGGGTATGGGCGTTTGCTGGCGGAAATGCCTTAAGAAGACAGAGACAGGGATACAGACAGAGACAGAGCAAAGACAAAGTAAAGACAGAGTAAAGACAGAGATAGGGACAGAGGCGCCCCATTCTAACGCCGGTAAACTCTTTATCGACTTCGCGCTCTCAAAGAGAGGCCAGGAGCTGGTGCGCGGCATGAATCGGATTCCGGATCGCATCGATACCCCGCCGGACCAGCCGCGCCTGATCGAGGGAATCAAGCCCGCCTTTGCTCCAAAAGAAGTCCTCCTCGAGGAGTTCGAGCGGTACGCGAAAATCTTCCACGAAGTGTTCGGCGGGAGATAAGATCAGGGGTCGCCGATCAACGCCATCGGCTTTTAGCGGACGAGGATTTTGTGCGCGTAGACATTCAAGGTCTCACCAAAGAATTCGAGAGAGGGGAGAGCAGCTTCCGGGCGCTTGCCGGAATCAATCTTGAAGTCAGAGACCGCGAATTTTTCGGTATCGTGGGACCGACGGGCTGCGGCAAGACCACCCTCCTTCACATCATTGCCGGGCTCCAGAAAGCGACCACCGGCTCCGTGGAGTTCGTCGGTGAAAAGAGAACTCAGTCTATCGTCTCTATGGTCTTTCAGGATTCGGCTTTGATGCCGTGGCGGAACGTGGAGGCGAATGTTCCTCTCGGGCCGGAGTTTCGCAAACAGCCGGAACCGGTGTATAAGAAAACGGCCCGGTTTTTTCTGGAAGTCGTTCGTTTGCTGGACTTCAGCTCGGCGAAACCTCACGAACTTTCGGGCGGCATGAAGCAGAAGGTGGCGCTCGCCCGCGCGCTCGCCAACGATCCCGAAGTGATTTTAATGGATGAGCCTTTTGCGAGTCTCGACGCTCAGACGCGTCTTATCTTGCGCGAGGAACTGTTAAGGATCTGGGAGCGAGACAAGAAAACCGTGATCCTGGTGACCCATAATATCGAGGAGGCGGTCATGCTGTGCGACCGGATTGCCGTAATGAGCGCCTCGCCGGGAGTCGTGAAATGTGTTTTTCCGGTTGATGTTCCCCGCCCCCGCACCATCAGAAGCATGTCCGATCCTGACTTCGTCCGTTGTGTCGATAAGATCTGGGATCTGCTGCGTTCCGAGGTGGACAAGACGATGCGCGCAGACCAGCCGTCGCGGCCGCTGGAGCAAGGAAAGACGGCGCGCCGCTAGCCGGATGATTACTCCGCACTAATCCCCGAACAAATTAAGTTGCTCAGATCGGCGACTACAATGGGTTTGCGGCCTCACCGTTGTGAATATCCATGGCTAACCTATTAAGCAGCGAGAAGAGCATTAGGCGACTCGCGATTTTAACGCTCGTCTATTTAATCCCTTCCTTTCAAGCCATGCTGCCGGTCGACGATCCGGATATTTGGTGGCATCTCCGCGCCGGTCAATGGATCCTTCAACAAGGCTCTGTGCCGACTGAAGATCCCTTTTCCGCGTACGGAAGCGGCAAGCCGTGGATTGCATATAGCTGGCTCTTCGAAGTTTTGGTCTATGCTTTGTATGACCAATGGGGTCTCATGGCGCTGCTGCTGCTCGCCGTGCTCATGTCGCTCTTGATCGCGCTCGTGGTGCATCTCCTCATTCGAAGAGGTGAGTTGCCGTTTTTGCCTGAGATGACGGTCTTAGCTCTTGCGCTCGCCAGTATGAAGCCTATGATCAGCCCGCGACCTTGGTTGTTCTCAATCCTGTTTTTTGCGGCCGAACTACTCGTCCTGTTCGAAGCAAGGCGAACCGGCAGAGTTGCCGGGCTATTGATTCTGCCGCCACTGTTTGTCCTGTGGGCAAATCTGCACATCCAGTTTGTTTATGGTCTTGCCGCCCTCGGGTTGTTCTTTTTCGAGGCCGTTGTCGATTGGAGATTGCGAAAGCAAGCCGAGCTTGGTTCCTCAGATCTTCCCGTTGGCCGTGTGTTCATGATTGCGATGGCGTGTGTCTGTGCGACGTTGGTCAATCCTTATCATTACCATCTTCTGTCACCGATTTGGGAGTACAGCGTTAATACGGGCGCGTTTCAAAACATTCAGGAGCTGCACCCGCTCTTTTTTCGCTCTCCGGCCGATTGGTTCGTTTTGGCCCTTGTGCTCGGAGCGGCGTACACCCTAGGTTGGCAAAGAGGTCTGCTTGTTTTTCCAACCCTTCTGCTGATAATGGGCTCCTTCCTTGGATTTAGAGCGCGGCGGGATGCCTGGATTTTGGCGCTGGCGTCTGCCACTATCTTGAGTCAATACCGCTCAGTGCCGCTGTTGAGCGATCCTTTCAGGATCGCCAAGATGCAGTCTGTCGCTGTGGCCGTGACTATTACTCTAGCCCTCTATCTTATCGGACAACACCGGCAACTCTCGCAACACGATCTGGAGATGGCGGTTGAGAAAAAGTTTCCCGTTAAGGCTGTAAGTTTCGTCAAAGCGGGTCGCTATCCGGGCCCAATCTACAATAGTCTGGATTGGGGAGGTTACCTCATCTGGGGTTTGCCCGGACTACCTGTGTCGATGGACGGGCGAACAAATCTGCACGGCGATCAGCGCTTAGCGCGCTCTATTGCTACATGGTCGGGTCATGCCGGTTGGGAGTCCGATCCCGAGCTTGCGCAAGCGAAGCTCGTGATTGCCTCACAGACTCGGCCGTTAGCTTCTCTGCTTCGCCGGGATTCCCGCTTCAAACTTGTTTACGAAGATGCGACCGCTCTGGTATTTGCGTCGAACAACGCAGCGCCATGAAATCGCGAGAGAGGCGATGTTTTATCGGCAAATTTATTTGGAGACGAGCGTGACATCCAAGATGGCTGGCGAACTTCTTGTCAAAGTTTCAGGAATCGGGCGGTGGCATTTATTAACTCTAAACTGGTAACGTCCCGTGCCGTGCCGACCGCTTCGGCGCTGAGCTAACGGTATCGGCCCGTACGCTATCATAATCTGCAACTCTCCGGAGGACTTATGACGAACGAGCTCTCGAAAATCATCCTGCTGGCGGGTGTGATGTTTTTCATCGCGGCGTGCGCGACAACGCAAGATTACGGGCCGATACTCGCCGATCCGGACCGGCCCAAGGAAGAACGGGCGCTCGACGCCGTGCGCAAGCCTAACGAAGTATTGGCATTTTACGGGGTTAAAAGAGGCGACAAAGTGGCCGACATCTGGGCCGGCCGCGGCTACTACACCGCGATTCTCTCCGCCGTGGTAGGCCCGCAGGGATTTGTTTACTCGGCCAACCCGAAGCCGCGGCCGGAGGTGACTGAACGCTGGCGGAAACCGAATTTTGCCAATGTCAGACCGATCGACGGACCGTTAGACAAGCTGGCGTTACCGCGGGACAGTTCGCTCGATTTTGTGATTATTCACCTCAACTACCATGACTTGGCGCCGGAAGCACGGATCGCGATGAACAAAAGAATTTTAGGCGCGCTGAAGCGCGGCGGGGTTTTTGGCGTGGTCGATCACTCGGCCAAAGACGGGACCGGCAATGATGCCGCGAAGACTCTGCATCGCATCGACAAGGCCCTCGTAATCAAGGAAGTCACGGGAGCCGGCTTCAAACTGGCGAAAGAAGGGCAGATGCTCCGCCGTCCAGATGACACACGGGATTTTAGCGTTACCAAAGATCGGGGCAGAAGCGACCGCTTCGTGCTGGCGTTCGAGAAGCCGTGAACGTCAGTTCAAACAGTTCCAGCAGTTCAAACCGTTAAAGATCGAAGGTAAACCGCTTGAACGGTTGAAACGGTTTGAACTCCCGGCGTTCCTACCTGAGCGCCGGAACGATTTGTTTGGCTAAAAGATTGATCGCTTCTTCGTAGTCCGGCCCGAGTTTGGCGAACGCGATGTGGTCGTAGCCAAGCCGGGCGGCCGCGCTCGCAAGCTCTATAATCTGGTCTCGAACCGCTTCGGGTTTCCCCGCAGCGTAATAGGTCCGAACCATGTGTTCGGTAACCAGCGACGATGCCTGCTCCACCGTTGCTCCCGAATCGAACGCCTGCTTTAGCTTCAGCACTTGCTCTCGTTTTACTCCCATCTTGCTGTATTCCTCAGGCGTAAAGCCGAGCGCTTCCCATTGAAGAATGGAATGGGCCACCTGGCGTTTCGGAAACTCAATTGCCTTGTCATGCTCGAGCGATATAGAAACGTTGAGCTCGCAGACTTTCCGTAATCGCTTGGTCGAGTTAACTTCTCCGGCCGCTTGATCGGCCGTCGCCAGCATTCCCGGTAATCTCCCGGCTTTCAGCATCGGAATGTAGGTGCCCGAACTGATCAGGCCGTCCATCACGCGCCCGCACATGCGCAGAGCTTGCGGACCGTTGCCGCCGCCGTAGAACTTGAAATTAGACTGCGGCTTGAAAGCCAGGCGAAATTTGCCGTTGTGATTGAGGCGGTAAAAGTCCTGAAGGAACGGAAACTCGGCATAGGAGGCTTCTTCGCCGGCCAACGCTCTGCGAAGAAAACGCACGGTCTCGCTGACCATCGCAATGGGTTTGGGCGATTGAAGGTGCTGCGGTGACTGCCCGAGATCCCCACGGGCGATGCCGACGCTGATCTCTTTGCCTTCGCAAAGCTCCGAGAGGGAGGCGAAAGAATCCGCCGCGTCCAGGGGATTATGAAAGTACGGCACCATGATCGCGGTGCCCAAACGTATCGGCACATTCGATGCTACAGCGGTGAGAGCCACCATCTGGCTGCGGTAACGGATGTTGTCGTTGAACCAAACTTGCTCGAATCCTTTGTCGGCGGCCAGCCGCGCCAATCGTACGAGATCCGGCACCGTGTAGTGATTGGCCAGATGAGTTACGAACTGAAGACCCAGCTCGCCGTTGAAGATCGGCATTGTGTTCTCCTAAGGGTTTTTTGTCGACTTCGTGTACCGGCACAGAAGACCGCAGAAGAAGTCGATGCGGCACGAATTATCATACCCGCGAATCCGCCACAGGCTTCGGACGGATCCGTCCTTCGGACGGAGGGGGTATCCACAAGATATTTTGTTTTCCCGGATTCCGGCTCGCCTCAGCCAGAGGCTGGCTTGGCCGGAATGACGACATATCCGTCTAATCAGTCCAAATACTGAAAGGCCGGCACTAAATCTCAGTGACGGTTCGTAATTTGAGTTTTTTCTTTTTCGCTTGTTCCAGGACGTAGCGACCGACGGCCAAATCTTCGTCGGCGATGCCGTTGGACTGAAAGAGAATCTTCTTCGGTGGCGGCTTTGGAGCTTCGCCCGCGACGATTTTTTCCAGAGGAATGATGTTTTCCCAACGGGCAATTCCCGATTCGCACGCGGCGATCAGATCCCCGCTGTCGCCTTTCGCCGTGGCAAGATCGTCCGTCACGATCAAGTCCATTCGACGGATGAGTTCGCCTGAGACCTCATGCTTGACGGTAGCGTTCGCCCCTATGGAGGCGACCAGCACCTCGTCTTTGAGATTGACTCCGCCGGCCACGGGTGTCGAGGAATCCGTCGATACGATCAGAATATCGGATTCGGTTTCCGCTTCTTCGACGGAAGCTGCCTCCTTCCATTCAGCCTGGACTCGTTTCGACATCTCCCGAATGAATTTCTTTCTCTTACCCGGGCTGCGGCCATAGACCACGACCTCGCGAATCGGGCAAGAACGGGCGATGGCTTCCACTTGAAAGGTCGCTTGCCATCCGGGGCCGATGAGGCCCAGGGTTCTGGTATTTTCGGGCCCAAGATACCGCGCCGCAACCCCACTGGCAGCACCGGTCCTGAGGCTGCTCAGATAGCCCATGTTGATGATGGCTTGAATTTGGCCCGTGCGGCCGTTGTAAAGCGTGATCGTGTTGGCCGCGGCCGCATAGGACCGGAGGCAAATCAGGTCCGAGTCTTCGTGCCACGCGGCCATCATGTTAAGCTGCTTTTGGCTGCCCTTTAGGCGTCTTCGCGGCACACTGCGCAGTTTCCCTGCCGCGCGATCCCGAAACATCCGCTCAACGGCTCTAAGAGCCTGAGGCATGTCGATTAGTTTCCTGGTCTGCGGTTCGCTGATCAGTAAAGCCATCGTCCCGTTGCCCTCCCAAGGTTGTATAACGCAAGAGGGACATACGGGCAAGGCGTTTCATAGAGGAATTGAGGCCCGATAACTATGGAAGCCGCCTCCTCTTGACGGAGTCGCTCATTCATTTCAAAATGCCCCCATGAAACGGTGTCCGCAGTGCTCCACTGAGTACAACGATAGCATCAACTTTTGTACCAAAGACGGAAGGTCGCTGATAACCAAGACCGAGTCCCGCACGCGGCTGTGTCCGCACTGCGCCAACAGCATTGCGGAAGACGCGCTCAAATGCCCCTATTGCAAAGCCGAAGTCGCCGACGCAGGACAAAAGGCGAAAGCGGAGGAAGGGCGCAGTCAGTCATTTGAGGTCCCGGAGTGGCCCGAGCCGGATAGAGTCGTTTCGTTGGAGGGCGAGTGGCCCGAGCGGGAAGAAGATTCGTTCGAAGCTCGACTGGGCCAGCGGAAGTCCAGAACGTCTGCAGTATCGAAGGTCGTCCTCGCGGCGGGTGTAGCGCTTTGCGCGCTTGGATTGTTTTTGCTTGGCGAGACTTTTATCGGGCGCAAGCAAGGGAGTGAATCACAATCCATGCTCAAAATAAAAATGAAGGAGCTGGAAGAGGCAAAACTCAAGGAGCTGCAAGAGAAGGATCAAAAGATTCAATCGCTGGAAGCTCAACTCGCCCAGGTTCGCCAACGGGCAAGTGAAAGTCCCAATCAGCTGGGGGCGCTCAACGCAAAACTGGAAAAGAATCAAAAAGAGTTATCTACGAGCCAGCAGAGATTAAACGTCGTAACCCGCGAGCTCGATGAAAACTCCAGGCAACGAGCGGCACTTAAGGCGAAGTTGGACGAGACTCAAAGAGATCTCGCGACCAGCCAGCAGCGGCTAAACATCGCGATTCGCGAGCTCAATCGGGCGGAGGCGAGCCGCTCGCAGCCGAGTCGTGTTTCCACACAAGCGCCCGTTGAACCTGCGCCTCCCGCGCCGGCCAGGCGCCCGGCCGAGCCCGGGACCTATGAAACGATAAGAACCACGACCGTTCACGAAAATCCGTCGGTGTCATCGCGGGTGATCGCTCAACTCGGTAGGGGTACGAAGCTCACGGTTGTAAAGGCCGTTGGCAGCTGGCTTGAGGTGAGGTCCAGGCACGGTAAGCCGCCCGGGTATATTCGCCTGGATGATGCTGTTTACGTAAGCAGCGCGAACTAGACCTGAAATAAGCGCTTGGCGAACAATTGAAATGCGAAAATAGAATTAAAACGGGAAAAGCCCTCTGAAATGAGGTATACGAAGAGTTGCAAGACAGCAACGTAACCCCAAAAAACAGAGGGCTTCAA
>JBOHVS010000025.1:0-3490 GCA_050735975.1 Binatia bacterium
TCTCGAGATTGTGCAAAATTTATCTCACTTAGTTTGATTCAGGCTTCCTTTGGCATGATCGTTGCTTAAAAACCGTCAGCAAAGGAGGTCTTTATGATCGACACAACTCTGGCCGGCGCTCGATGTCGTGCTACCAAAGAGATCAGAAGCCACCAAACAATAACTGGAAGGTTTACTGAAGGAACTATTCAGTATGACATCGATAACTGCGGGCGTCACCTCATTCGAGTGGAATGGGACAACGGTATCACCGACTACGCATTTCCTTTCGAAATAGAAATCCTCGACGGCGAAGAGGTCGTTAGCGAGAGTATGGATAGCATCGGCGATGACAAGATCTTTTGGAGTTGAAAGTCCAGTTGTTTGTGGCTGTAGGCTTCCGCCGAGGCAGACAGCCGAAAACTCATGACGTTAAGTTATAAACCATATTAAACCATATCTCACCTAGAATGAGACAGATGCATATCAAGCAGTCTATCGCTGTGTTGTTCGCTATAGCGCTCTCGGCTTGGCCCATCTTTGCCGATGTCAAAACGGCGGGGACAATTCTGAAAGTTAATAAAGCAGAGAACCAACTGGTGGTGAGGACCGAAAGGGGAGAGGAGACCTTGCTCTTCGATAGCAACAGCAAAGGTCTTGCGAACGCCAAAGAGGGGGCCAAAGTCACCATCAAGTTCACCGAGAAAAGCGGGCAGCCGAAGGTAACCGAGATTATTCCTCACTAACCGGTCTAAAATCCGATCCATTCACACTGAGGCGGTTCCGCAGTCACCGCCCCCAAAATCAACAGGCCGTCCTGCCGGGCCTCTATTCTTGCCGGAACATTTGAAGCGCGCCAACAACCGAGTGTCTGATTTTGCCTAGCTGGCAAAGGAATCAGCGGGTTGCCGAGCGCCTCCGTTTGTCAGCAAACCGTTGCATTGTTATAAGCGGGAGTGAACTGCTATTTATGGAGGTATTGCCATGCGCCTGATCGATGCCGACGGCCATCTTGAGGAGAGTCCCGCGACGTTTAGCGACGAATACCTCGACCCTGCTTACCGTTTGCAGCGCCCTAAAGTGGTCAATATAGACGGAATGATCTACTGGGTCCTCGAAGAGCAATTCTTCCCACGGCGGCTTGGCAAGGGTTGCCACAATCTCGGTACCCCGGCCAGCTTTAACGGCCAACCGTCACCGCACGCGAAGAAAAAAGTCGACACGATACCGAGTATGGAGCTGAGCGATCTCGGTGAACGGCTGCGACTTATGGATGAAGAAGAGATTTCGCTGCAAGTCATTTATCCAACCCTGTTTCTGGCCTATCCGCTGACGAGCGATATTGGATTGATGAACGCACTGTGCGCCTCCTACAACCGCTTTTTGGGCGATCGCCTGGGAAAACAGGAGCGCATCAAATGGGCCGCCGTGGTTAACCTGGACGACATCCCAACGGCGGCAAAGGAAGTGCAGCAGGCGAAGAGGCTCGGTGCGTGCGCAATCATGGTGCTCGGCACTGCCGGTGATCAGATGCTGGACGATCCAAGGTTACTACCGTTTTACGAAGCCGTTGCGGCGCAGGACATCGCGCTGGCAGTCCACGTCGGCTGGGCCTGCCCATCGCTCAGCAACCTCTTCACTCATATCTATCCCTCCTCAGTGAATGCATTTCTGCTCCCGGTTCTGATGGGTTACTCCGCGATGATCAGTGGGGGTATTCTTGATCTATTTCCGACGATGCGCGTCGCCTTCCTCGAAGCGGGCTGCCAATGGATCCATTTCATGACCGAACGGCTCGAGCACCGCTTCAAACATTCGAAAGGGTATCTCTCAAGTATCCTGACTGAGACGGTTCCCAAAGCCAAACTTTCGCCGATGGAGTATTTGCGCCGGGGCAATCTCTATTTCAGCGCTGAAGTGGAGGATCTCTTACTACCGCAGGTGATTGAACTTGTCGGCGAAAAGCAGATGGTCTTCGGCACTGATATGCCGCATGGCGACCGAGAGCGTTTCGCCGGACGCGAACTCGCGAAGCGAAGAGACGTGAGCGAATCCGCGAAAGCGGCAATGCTAAGCGCCAATCCCACGCGCCTGTACGGCTTGCCCGGTGTTTAGAAACAGCTCAAGAGCCGACTCAGCGGACAAATCGCCTTGGCAGCTTTACGTCTCGGATCTAACCGGTTGTCGCTCAACCGCTCATCGGGAAATCTCAAACAGAAGGATCGCATGATCGTGCAACAAACCGCCCTTTATGACCTCCACTTTCTCCGGCATCCAGTCTTGAATAGGAAAGTCGTGGGAGACCACTCTAGATCCCAGCTTTAACTGTCGCTCGAGAATCGGTCTCAGCTTCGCGTTGAATTCCGGCAGCATGTACAACGTCACAACAGTTGCCGGTGAGACATCGGCCGTCAAGGCGTCTTGGGCGCGAAACTCGACCAGGTGATCGACTTTTTCTCTGATCGCGTTGCTCTGGGCCTTTTTAACCAGATCCGGGTCGATTTCGATTCCGACGCCTCTCACTCCGTACCTCTTTGCCGCCTGGATAATGATGCGGCCGTCGCCGCTTCCTAGATCGTAAATGACATCGCCGCTTTTAACACGGGCAATTTCGAGCATGCGGTCGATAACCTCTGGCGGCGTCGGAACGAACGGAACTTCGCCATCGGTCCAAACCGCAACAGATGAGCAGGCGTTTACGACGGTCAGCATCACAGTGAATGCAAGCCAACACGCAGCTTCTCTCATTCTTCTCTTTCAAAACTCAAAGTTTTCTCCGAACTGCTTATAGGGTATTTACGACATGACAGTCAATGACACGCTTTTTAATCGCTTCTTGACAAAACTGCCCGTTTGTTATGTGCTTTGGCTCTAGCACGAGCTGACATATAAGGAGAATGCATGCATGGCTATTTGGGACGATGTTCTGACGGAACGTGATAAAGAAGTTTTTGCTCTGTCCGGCTACGGGAAACGAGCAGGCTTCGGTCAGAGACCGGCGCTTTTGGTCATCGATGTGAACTACAATTTCGTCGGCGATAAGCCCGAGCCGATCCTGGATTCCGTGAAACGCTTCCGCAACAGCTGCGGCGAGGAGGGCTGGGAAGGGGTCTCTTGCACTCGGGAGCTTCTCGCGGAGGCGCGCAAGAAGCATCTCCCGACCTTCTACACCACCGGCCACGACGATCGAGCCAACAGCGTAGCCTTTGGACGGTGGCAGGCGAAGAACAGCCGCTCGAGCGAAGACATGACCGAAGAGTGGGACAAGGGGAACCAGATCGTCGAGGAAATCGCGCCCCAGCCCGGCGACATCGTGGTCCGCAAGCAAAAGCCGAGCGCTTTCTTCGGCACCCCGCTCATCAGCATGCTCAACGAAGTTCATGCCGATAGCGTGCTGGTGACGGGCACGACCACGAGTGGTTGCGTGCGCGCGAGCGTTATCGACGCCTTCTCATATAATTTTAAAGTTTCGGTCATCGAAGAATGCGTCTTCGACCGCGGCCAATCTTCA
>JBOHVS010000026.1:0-54217 GCA_050735975.1 Binatia bacterium
CCTCGTTTTCGACCTGTTAAGGTTTTATTCATTTTGACTTTTGCACTTTACAATTTGAAATTTGCAATGAAAGAGAACACGACAGTTCGTTGATAGTGTTCCCGGCCTCGTGAATAATCCGGGCTAGAGATCCAATAGCCCTGCGGGCGGATTGATGACTATCCTGCCAGCGTTTAGATCGACTTTCTCGACGATCTCCTTAACTGCGGGTATAAGATGCTCCTTCGATTCCCCGGCCACGACATAGATTATTCCCGCCGGCGTCGACCATGTGCGGAAGACAGTTCCGATTCGTTTGCCACGAACGTCAAAAACCTCCAAGCCAATGACTTGGTAATGATAGTACTCGCCGGCCTCTAAAGATTGAAGCTCTTCTTCCGCCACAGAGAGTGTAGAGCCGATCCATCGCTCGGCGTCATCGATAAGATCAACTCCGAGCAGCTTGATTAACAACCGGCCCTTGTGAGGGCGAGTCGACTCGATCCGATGAGCCGAGCGAAGTCCGTTCTTTTCTAAAAAGATTTCTCGGTTTGGTGACAGAACCGGGGTTTGAGGATTATAAGGATTGAGTTTTAACCATCCCTCAAGTCCATGAGTAGTGACGATTTTCCCTAAGGGGACGAGCTGTTCGGACACCGAACTATTGGCAAAGAGAGTTATTTTTCTTCAACAATTTCCAGAAGAACCTTGCGGTTTGTTCTCGAAGCTGCAGCGTTAAGAATCGTCCGAATCGACTTCGCGGTTCGGCCTTGTTTGCCGATGATCCGTCCCAAGTCTTCTTTTGCGACTCTCAGCTCTAAAACCAAGGCGCCGTCTCCTTCGGCTTCTTTGACCTGGACAGCATCGGGATTATTGACCAGGGATTTTGCCAGATACTGGACAAGCTCCTTCATGAAGGAGGGCACCTCCTGTCCGTGGATTTAGGTCGTTTTTTTGTGCCTGGCAATCAGCTCGGAAACGGTTTGGGTCGGCTTGGCCCCGCGCTTCATCCAGTTCTCCACTTTTTCCTGGTTGAGCTTGATTGCCGCGGTGGTGGCGAGGTTAGGATCATAGGTTCCAAGTTGCTCGATGTATCGACCATCACGTGGATACCTGCCGTCGGCAACGACTACCCGGTAAAAGGGCTTCTTTTTGGCCCCATGTCGGCTCAGGCGAATTCTTACGCTCATATTCTTTTCTTTACTCCTTTTCTTTTCCCCAAAAGGCTGCTCAAAAAGATCTCAGAGGCGAGGCGCGCGAGCTTCGGAAGGCTGAGGCTAAGGCTTAGATCGAACTAAACCTTAATCTGAACCTCAACCTGCATAAGGAGCGAGGCGATCGAGCGCAACGAAGCATATGAGTCTTTTTCAGCAGCCTGTTACTGGAAAGGGTTGGGCATTCTATTGAACAGTGACCGCATTCCGAGCTTGCCCACCCTTTGCATCATTTTTTTCATTTCCATGAATTGCTTCATCAGCCGATTCACGTCCGTAACCGTCGTCCCGCTTCCCGCGGCGATTCGGCGACGCCGGCTGCCGTTTAACAGGGCTGGATTACGCCGTTCCTGAAAGGTCATCGAATTGATGATCGCCTCGACTCGCTTCATCTCTTTCTCGGCTTTTTCGGCATCGACCTGCGAGGCAAGCTTTTTGCCGCCCGGGATCAGCTCGAGCAGGCTGCCAACGGAGCCGATCTTCTTGATTTGTTGGAGCTGTGCTTGAAACTCTTCCAACGTGAACTGCTGTTTTTGAATCGCCTTTTGCAGGCGAACCGCTTCCTTCTGTTCGTAGGTTTGCTGGACCTTGTCAATGAGCGACAGGACGTCTCCCATGCCGAGAATTCGCGAAGCAAGCCGGTCCGGATAGAAAAGCTCCAGCGTATCCAATTTCTCCCCGACGCCCGAGAACAGGATCGGTTTTCCGACCATTTGACGAATAGAGAGCGCCGCGCCGCCGCGTGCGTCGCCGTCGAGCTTGGTTAGAATGATACCCGTCAGATCAAGCTTGCTATCGAATCCAATGGCCTGATTTACAGCATCTTGACCGGTCATGGAATCGGCTACAAAGAGAATTTGATACGGTCGGACGGCATCCTTTATGGCCGACAGCTCTTGCATCAACTCGTCATCGATGTGTAGCCGCCCGGCCGTATCGATCAGCACGGTGTCGCAGAAACGCTTCTTGGCTTCTTCTAAAGATTGCCGGCAAATGTTTACAGCGGATGTTTCGGGATTGGAATCATGGACCGGCAAATCGAGTTCTTTACCGAGGATCCTCAACTGGTCTATGGCGGCCGGCCGATAAATGTCGGCAGGGACTAGATACGGGCTTCGTTTTTTGTCCTTTTTTAAATGCCGGGCCAGTTTAGCCACGGTGGTGGTCTTGCCTGATCCCTGAAGGCCGACGAGCATGATCACGACCGGAGGCGCGGTTTTTAGATCCAATTCCCGGTGCTCGCCTCCCAAAAGACCGACCATCTCATCGTTAACAATCTTGATGAACTGCTGTTCCGGCGTGAGGCTCTGAAGAACTTCTTGGCCCAGAGATTTGGATTTTACGGCTTCGAGGAAGTTTCTGACGACTTTGATATGCACGTCAGCTTCCAAAAGGGCGAGCCGGACATCCCGCAGGGCATCGTCAATGTTCTTCTCGGTTATTTTTCCTTGGCCCCTCAGCCGCTTAAAGGTCAGCTCCAGTTTGTCGGTTAAGGATTCAAACATGTCGCACTGGTGTAAGGTCTTATATTATCAGGAGAAATCGATATAAGACAGTAATACGAAAGTAGCCGTGAAGTCAAGCAACGGGAGAAATAAAAAAGGCCCGTTATACCCCCTGCGTGCAGGTGTAACGGGCCTCTTTCGCAAAATCTAGGCAGCTTACATCATGCCGCCCATTCCACCCATACCGCCCATTCCTCCTCCCGGGGGCATCGGAGGCATAGCCGGTTTGTCTTCAGGCTTTTCGGCCACCATCGCTTCGGTGGTGAGAAGCATGCTGGCGACGGACGCCGCGTTTTGAAGCGCGGTACGAACGACTTTGGTCGGGTCGATGATACCGGCTTTCATAAGATCTTCGTACTCCTCAGTCGCGGCATTAAAGCCGAACGCGCCTTTTCCATCTTTGACTTTCTGGAGCACGATGGCGCCTTCGACCCCGGCATTGGTGGCGATGCGCCGGAGGGGCTCCTCGACCGCCCGCTTGATGATATTGACGCCCCATTTTTCCTCGCCGGAAACCCTGATCCTCTCAAGCGCCGAAGCGCTGCGAAGCAGTGCGACCCCTCCGCCGGGAACGACCCCTTCTTCCACAGCCGCTCTGGTCGCGTGGAGGGCATCCTCAACACGGGCTTTCTTTTCTTTCATCTCCATTTCGGTGGCCGCGCCGACGTTGATGACCGCGACGCCGCCGATCAGTTTGGCAAGCCGCTCTTGGAGCTTTTCGCGATCATAATCGGAAGTGGTTTCGTCGATCTGAGCGCGAATCTGTTTGATCCGGCCTTCGAGATCGGATTTCTTGCCTGCGCCGTCGACGATGGTGGTATTGTCCTTGTCAACGACGAGTCTCTTGGCCCGGCCAAGATCCTGCAGTGTGATGTTGTCGAGCTTAATGCCCAATTCTTCGGCGATCAGCTTGCCGCCGGTGAGAATGGCGATGTCTTCGAGCATCGCTTTGCGGCGGTCGCCGAAGCCCGGCGCCTTAACGGCGACACAGTGAAGCGTGCCGCGGATCTTGTTAACGACCAACGTGGCAAGCGCCTCGCCTTCGATGTCCTCGGCGATAATGATGAAGGGCTTACTGGATTTGGCGATCTGCTCGAGGATCGGCAACAGGTCTTTCATGCTGCTGATTTTCTTCTCATGGATAAGCAGGTAGGCGTCCTGGAGAACGCATTCCATTCTCTCCGGGTCGGTTACAAAATACGGGGAAAGATAACCACGGTCAAATTGCATCCCTTCGACTACGTCCAGAGTGGTTTCCAGTCCCTTGGCCTCTTCGACGGTGATGACCCCCTCTTTGCCGACCTTATTCATAGCCTCGGCAATGACGTCCCCTATGGTCGAATCATTGTTGGCGGCAATAGTTCCGACCTGGGCGATTTCTTTTGGATCTTTGGTGGGCTTGGAAAGGTTTTTGAGCTCACCGACAATCGTCTCAACCGCCCTATCGATGCCCCGTTTAAGGGTCATCGGGTCATGGCCGGCGGCGACCAGTTTCACGCCTTCGGCAAAGATCTGCCGGGCCAGAACCGTGGCGGTCGTGGTCCCATCGCCGGCAACATCAGAGGTCTTACTGGCGACTTCCTTGACCATCTGAGCGCCCATGTTTTCAAATTTATCTTCCAGTTCCACTTCCTTGGCGACGGTGACACCGTCCTTGGTGACGTTCGGAGCGCCGAAAGACTTGTCGAGCACGACATTTCTTCCTTTGGGACCCAAAGTAACCGTCACCGCATCCGTAAGAATATTGACGCCTTTCAAAATGGCGTCCCTTGCATCGCGATTAAATTTTACCATTTTTGCTGCCATCTTTATCCTCCTCAGTTCTTTAAAGCTTTACTTCTCCAAAACGCCGAGGATATCATCCTCGCGCATAATCAAATGCTCTTCGCCCTCAATGTTGATTTCGGTGCCGGAATACTTCCCGAACAGCACGCGATCATTTGCTTTGACATCGAGCGGTATGATCTTGCCGTCTTCGTTCATCTTGCCTTTGCCGACGGCCACGACCTTCCCTTCCTGGGGCTTCTCTTTGGCCGTATCGGGAATGATGATACCACCCTTGCTTTTCTCCTCTTCAGCGATCCGCTTGACGATCACTCGGTCCTGTAATGGCCTGATCTTCACTTCCTTCCTCCTTTCGAGTATTCACGAATATGCAGTAACCAACTGAATTTAGTAATGAAATTGAAACAAACTCTCCGCGTACACTACGGTGGACTGGCAGAAGCGACATAAATCTAAGCATCAATTGAGGTCTGTCAAGTTCTGGCACTCTGTAATTCGAAAAAATGAGGCGGGAGCTCGCGAGTTTGAAGCTATCTTCTCTGCTTTCTCATCTCCTCCTCGAAATACTTGCGGTACAAGATATCCCACTCCCGGCTGCCGGGCGGAACATGACGGGACAGCGATTGGATCTTCTGGCGCACCCTCTCGTCGATGTGATCTTCTCCTTGAAAGAATTCGCTCAGCACCTGCTTGGTCTCGGTAAGCACACGTCCTTCAGAGGGCAAATCCGCGAGCCCCCCTTTCCGTAAGGTGTCCACGACGAGGTGAGCCAGATGTGAAATGCGGCTTTCTGAAATCCGAGTCACAAGATAAATCCTTTCTTGACCGCGAGCTTTTGTTTGGCGATTAAGAACATTTTATAAGGATCCATATCCCTGGTTGCCGGGACGTGAGCAAGCATCTTTCGGGCCTCTTCCTCGATCGCCTCCTCCTCCGAGAAATTCTGCGCGACGACAGCCATAATTCTGGCCTTTAGTTCGCCGTCGCTCGACCGAGGAACGATCAGCTCCTTGGCCCGGTATCGGGTCAAGAGCTGGTTTGCCAGCCGTTCCAGCTGTTCTTGTTTGACCTTCATGGGCTGTGGAAAACCCTGTGGATAAGCTGCGCAGAGCCAGTGAGTTGTCGGATTAAGGCTGTTAACTCTCTTAATTTTCTATCTGGCCTGGCTGAGCAAGTCAATCATGCGAGTGGCGAACGGAGGGAATAACGGGGGCGACTGGCGCGAAAAATGGCCTTGTGCTACAGGCACTTTTTTGGGAAAATACAGCCCTTCGATCGATATAATCGGAATGGTCCAACATTTCTCTAGTGGCTTATCCACAGGTTCAGTTTTGTTCGGCGCTGTTCGCATCACGACGGTTGTGGAGAACCTTGATGTCTGTTTGTAAACCGGCGCCTTTGAAGCCCGGCGCCAAAATAGGAGTCGTGGCTCCGGCAGGCTGTGTTGAGGACGAGGCATTGGCGCTCGGTATCGAAGCGATCCGTGAAGAGGGGTTTGTGGTGGAACTGTCCCGGAATGTGAGCGAGCGTAAGGGTTATTTGGCGGGTAATGAGCGGAGTAGGGCAAGATACCTCGAGGACTTCTTTTGCCGGCCGGATATCGATGCCATTTTTTGCGCGCGGGGCGGTTTCGGTTCCATCCAACTGCTGCCGCACCTGCATCCGGACACCTGGTCCAAGGCAAAGATTTTTGCCGGTTATAGCGACATTACCGTTCTTTTGAACTGGCTTTTGCAAGCTTGCGGAATGGTGACGTTTCACGCTCCCATGGTGGCAATGGACCTCGCTCGCGGACTCAGTGGACGCAGCAAAGATCACTTTTGGGGAACCCTGACCGGAAAAATGCAGGGGTGGCAAGTGGGTTTGGGGGAAGTGATACGCGCCGGGAAAGTACAAGCCGATTTGATGGGGGGGTGCCTTTCCTTGCTAGTTACGACCTTGGGAACGCCTTACGAGATTGATACGGCCGGAAAGCTCTTGTTCTTGGAGGATATTGACGAGAAGCCTTATCGAATCGAACGGATGTTGACCCACCTCAAAATGGCAGGGAAGCTGGACAAACTGGCTGGACTGGTGTTTGGAGATTTCACCGGCTGTGCGGGCGAGGGACCGCGAGACATTCGTCAGATTGTCGCCGAATTTCTCGGCAGCGCCCCCTACCCGGTGGTGATGGGATTAGCGGCAGGGCACGGAGAAGAAAACCTTACCCTCCCGTTTGGCGTCAAAATGATGCTGGATGGGGACGCAGGGACACTCTCTATGTTAGACTGTCCTCTAGAGCTCAATACGTAGCTTCGTGGTTTCTCGCCGTGGATTTTCTTTCCGTTGAGCAGGCATTTGAGGAGGCTGTAGCGCAAGGTGTTTTCCCCGGCGCCGTCGTGCTGGTCGGTCGGGAGGAACAGATCCTGTACGAGGGAGCGTTCGGCTCACGTTCGTTATTGCCTGCAAAGACTGCCATGCATGCGAGCACGATCTTTGATCTAGCTTCTCTCACCAAACCTCTGGCGACGACGATGGCGATGATGGCGCTGGTTAAGGCAAAGAAGATTCGTCTCGACGATCGCATTACCCGTTTCGTTCCTACTTTTGGTGTTTTCGGCAAGAGCCCTGTAACCTTTCGCCATCTCCTGAATCACACTTCCGGGCTTCCGGCATGGAAGCCATTCCACGAAGAGATCGTTAAAGGCGAGAAATCGGGTAGAATCAACTTTGTCGCCAGCCGGGCGGCCAGGAGCCACGTTTTAGAGCAAATCCACCGCGAAAAACTGTTGGGCCTGCCTGGGACTCAGAGTCTCTACAGCGATTTGGGATTCATGGTTTTGGGTGAAGTCATCGAACTCGTCAGCGGGTGCAGCTTAGACCGTTTCTGTTACGAGAAAATCTTCAAACCTCTAGGGCTTGGGTCGACTTCTTTCGTTGACCTCACACAACTTAAAACGCGACGTATTCAACCGGTTGAGGCAATGATCGCGCCGACAGAGAACTGTCCTTGGCGCAAAAAGATTCTTTGCGGCGAAGTTCATGACGACAATGCTTACGCCATCGGCGGCGTTGCCGGCCACGCGGGCCTCTTTTCATCAGCACGGGACATCCACTCTCTGGTAGCTCGATTGAGTCTCTGTTTTCGCGGCAAGGATGACTTTTTTTCTCAATCTCTGGTTCAGGAGTTTTTGACTCGAGACGAAGCGGTAAGAAATTCCAGCCGGGCGCTCGGCTGGGATACCCCGTCATCTCACAAATCAGCCAGCGGGAATTGTTTTTCTCCCCGTTCTGTCGGACATCTCGGCTTTACCGGCCCGTCGGTGTGGTGGGATCTGGAAAAGAGTTGCCACATTATCCTACTCAACAATCGCGTCCATCCGACGCGCAAGAACGAAAAGATTAAAGACTTCCGTCCACATATCCATGACCTGATCATGAAGACGATACCCTCATGAACGATCTGCCGCCAAAACATAACCATATCCACCTTATTGCCATTTGTGGAGTCGGGATGGCTTCTTTAGCGGGCTTGCTTCAGTCACGAGGGTACCGGGTGACCGGCTCGGACGAGAATGTCTATCCGCCCATGAGCGCATATCTTCAGGGGATCGGTATCCCCATCCTTACGGGATACAAGCGGGAGCACATCGCGGTTCGACCCGATCTGGTGATCGTCGGTAACGTCGTGACAAGGAGCAATCCTGAAGTTCAGGCGGTTCTCGAGGACGATATTCCGTATATCTCATTCCCGGATGCGTTAGGAAAATTCCTTATCGGATCTCGTCAAGCCCTGGTCATTGCGGGGACGCACGGCAAAACGACCACGACCGCGCTTGCCGCTTGGGTTCTGGCGAGCGCCGCGCTGGATCCTGGCTTCTTTGTCGGTGGTGTGCCGATTAATTTTGGCAGCGGCTGGAATCCTGGAACCGGGAGCCACGTCGTTTTGGAGGGTGATGAATATGACAGCGCGTTTTTCGATAAAGGACCGAAGTTTCTCCATTACCGGCCTTACCGAGCGATCCTGACGAGCTTGGAATTCGATCATGCGGACATTTACCGGGATCTGCATCACCTCAAAGACGCGTTTCGGCAATTCGTGCGACTGATTCCACGGGACGGTATGCTAGTCGCATGCTATGATGACCCGGCTGTGAGCGAAGTTGCGAGCGCGAGTTGCTGCCGTGTGATTTCGTACGGCGACGATAGCGCTTTCGAGTGGAGCGCCAAAAACGTGCTTGCACAGCAGGGGAAAACGTTTTTTGAGCCCTGCCACAAAGGGAAATCGGACGGTGAGATCGAGCTGGCCCTGATCGGCCGGCACAATGTCAAGAACGCTTTGGCAGTGTACGCCATTGGTCGGGAGATAGGCCTGGCTCGCGGGGATCTGCTGGGAGCATTCGCGAGCTTCTCAGGAGTGAAGCGACGCCAAGAGATTAAAGGAGAAAAGGGAGGGGTCCTGGTCATCGACGACTTTGCCCATCATCCGACGGCGGTCAGGGAGACGATCGACGCGGTAAGAGCAGCCTATCCGGGACGGCGACTTTGGGCGGTATTCGAACCGCGGAGCAACACCAGCAGAAGGAGGATTTTTGCTCGCGAGTTTGCTCAGGCACTCGCCAGCGCCGACCGAGTGATCGTGGCGGGGCTCTATAGGCCGGAAAAAATTCCTGAACAGGAGCGACTGAAGCCGGCGGAGGTAGTCGAGGAGATTAACCGGTCATGCGGCGCCTGCGCCCGCTACGTGGAAAGCGCCACTGAAATCCCGCCTCTGCTTGTGAGCGAAGCACGCCCCGGCGATCTTGTGCTGGTGATGTCCAACGGCGGCTTTGACGGAGTTCAGGAAAAAATCTTGCACGCTTTGTCAGCACGCGATTAGCAAAGCAGACAGCAAAGGCAAGGAGCATGGAGCAAACGACAGAACGCTTTGCGCTTAGAAATCTAACGTTTCAAATGTTGAACAAAACCACTTCAAGAATTTATCGCGCCAAGACGCCAAGGCGCAAAGATCCAAAGAAGAATATCTTCTTATTTCTCCCAACTTGGCGTGCTTTGCGTCTTTGCGCGAGATACAGTCTTTCCGATCTGTTCTTCATCGCGATATTTCAAATATCTTTGGCTAGCTCTTAGCGCTTTGCTAATGTAAGTAGTCGGTTATCGCGATAGATAAAGGTTTGCGCATTCACGACTGCAGAAGTACCGGCCCTCCTGCAAAATCGCTTCTCCTTTGGGCAGATAAGCGCCGCATTGCGGATCAAGCACCATGTCCTCTGCATCCCGCCGCGCGGCGTGGTTGAACTGTTTCGAGCGCTGACGGCGGCTGGCAAAGAAAGCCCTCAAGACGAGAATCAATGCGCAGATTATACCTAAAAAGAGAACCAGCCGGATCAGCACGAATACGTTCCTGTACCTACAGGCGATCGCAAATATATCAGGAATGGTGAAGAGTAACCCGTTTGTGGTCTTTGACGTTCACGAGCAATTCGGAGATCGTGATACCTAGCTCTGGATGGACAACCTGCGGCGCAATTTCGCTGAGCGGCACCAAAACGAACTTTCGGTTGGGCATCTCCGGATGGGGTATCCGCAGGTTCTTTTTTTTCACCACCAAGGCGTCGTACAGGAGGATGTCCAGGTCGATGATCCGGGCGCCCCAGCGCTTCTTAACCTTCTTGCGACCCATCGCCCGCTCGATGTTCTTGAATTTCTTGAGGAGCATGTCGGGTTTGAACTTGGTTTCGATTTCGATTGCGCCGTTGACGTACCAGTCCTTCGAATCGCCCAAGGGTTCACTGTCATAGAACGAAGATTCCTTGATGATCCTGGTGTCAGGGAGTTTGGCCAGTCGGCTTAGAGCCTCCAAGAAATTCTCTTTCTTGTTCCCTACATTGGAACCGACCCCGATATAAACTTGATGGGTTACCGCGCTTGCCATCGCGCTGTTGTACGGGAAAGGACCCCCTTAAAGCTTGACCCGGCGGATTCTTTCCGCAACCTCCTTTAGTCGTTCTTTATCGACGCAGACCGTAAATCTAACGTACCCTTCTCCGGCTTCTCCGAATCCGTTACCCGGGGTCGTAACCACGCCGGCTTCGTCCAGTAGTTTGGTAGTAAACTCGGCCGAAGTGAGGCCCCTGGGAACGGAAACCCAAACATAGAAAGTCGCTCGTGGCTTTTCACACTCGAGACCGACAGCGCGTAGGCCATCGACCAAGATATCGCGGCGCTCTTGATAGATCTTTCGAGAAGGCTCGATGACCCGATCGGCCAATTTCAACGCCTCAACGCCGGCTTCCTGGATGGCCTGAAAGATCCCCGAATCAAGATTGGATTTCGCCTGCCCGAGGCCGCCGACCAACTCCGGATTGCCCACCGCCATGCCAATCCGCCAGCCAGTCATATTGAACGTCTTCGATAACGAATGGAATTCGATGCCGACCTCTTTGGCGCCTTCGAGTTCTAGAAAACTCAACGGGCGATAGCCGTCGTAACCCATCTCGCTGTAGGCCGCGTCGTGGCAGACAATGACGTTATAGCGATTAGCAAACTCGATCACCCGCCGGTAAAAATCCGTGTCCGCCACAGCTGCCGTGGGATTGTTGGGGTAATTGATCCAAAGCAGTTTTGCCTGTTTGGCGATGTCTGTTGGAATGGAATCCAGGTCGGGGAGAAAGTGATTTTCTTTGGTCAATGGTAGAAAGTAGTTCTTCCCGCCATTGAATGCGGTGCCGATATGGTAAACTGGATAGCAGGGGCTTGCGACCAATACTACATCTGCAGGATCGACGAAGGCGACTGCCATGTTGCCGATGCCTTCCTTCGAGCCGATCAGAGAAACGACCTCGGTCGCGGGGTCGAGCTTTACATTGAAGCGGCGCAGATACCAGTCCGCTACCGCCTGACGAAACTCCGCAAGCCCGGGGCTGCTCGGATAGCGGTGATTAGCCGGTTTGCTGGCGCATTCGATCAGTTTTTCTACTATATTCGCGGGAGTGGGAATGTCGGGATCGCCGATCCCAAGGTCGATGAGATCGACCCCTCGGGCCAAGACCTGACGTTTCCTCCGGTCGATCTCGGCGAATAGGTAAGGGGGTAAGTCATTGATTCTTCGGGATTTCTTGATGTTGATGGACAACGCTAAGCAACCTCCGTGCTAAAATCGCACTGTTTGTACATGTTTTTTACGACTTTGACAACTGTCCAATAAAAATACCTATTTTAAAGAATCCGGGGCAAGAGCGATGGAAATTATCGTTGACGGTTACAATTTGATCGGTAGCGACGGAGGACTGCACGGTGATCTCGAGCATAAAAGAGGCTGGCTTATCCAACGATTATCGCTCTATCAGCGAACGAAGGGTTTTGGTGTCATCCTGGTATTTGATGGCTGGCGATCCGGCTCAATGGACGAAGTCGGGGAGAAAAAGGACGGGATTACGGTTGTCTATTCCCGGCAGGGAGAAAAAGCGGATAGTGTGATCGTACGGATCGCTCGGCAGAAGGGCAGCGGCTGTGTCGTCGTAACCTCGGACCGCGAAGTTCGAAGTGCGGTTGAGAGATTTGGCGCCACCGCAATTTACTCCGGAGAGTTTGGCGCTATCATGCGCAGTCTAGATACCCCTTTCAATGACGATGAAGCGGATCTACCGAAAGATCGAGGGCTCAAGAAGGGAAATCCCCGACAGTTGTCCAGGACGGAACGAAAGCGGCGCGAGAAGCTCAGGAAGCTCAGGCCATGAAAATCAGAAGTCGTAGATAAGAAGTCAGAATTCGGAATTTATAAGTCAGCCGCGGAGAATCCAGCAGTCAGAAGTCGGTAGACGTAAAGGTGAGGGGATTCTGGATTCCGACTCCTGAGTTCTGAATTCCTGAGTTGCCGAAACGTGATCCCGCCGCGCGACGATGTTTCTTCACGGCGGTTGGCTGCACCTCATTGGCAACATGCTCTCTTATCGCGGATGAATGTACTGGCGCGAGCCGCCGTTAAACACGCTTGGGTGAATGTATTGGCGGTTATTGAAGTCCGGGCGGAAGGCCGGCTTGCGGTGCGCGTCGGCCTTACCGGAATGTCTCTTGGGCTGGCGATTGCCGGAGTTCACCACCACAATCATGACCTCTTGAGGAGCATACACGACCGGTACCGGCTCGGGTTGTGCGGGCAAGGGTTCTAGAGTTTGTTCGGTGTCCCGGCCGGCCGGCGAGCTTTGCACGACTTCGGTTATGTTCGGCGCCGTAGTTTGGTAATTCATAAATTTGCGCGCCACGAAGCTTGACGACTTCCGTGCCGACTTCGGAACCGAATCCAGGCTGTCGGTAAAGTGGACGACCCCGTTGACGTCGGTCCATTGATAAACTTCATCCGCCAATGAGGGTGAACTTGTGAGCAGGGTTAGGGTCACAGCGAGCGCTAATCTTTTCACGGTTACCTTCATGTCGGTCTCCCGAAAATTTTATTTCCGTGCGGATTTCGGTTTAATGTGACTCAGTATTCCCTGGTGAAACACCAGCACGGAACCGTCCTGATATAGCCAGTGTTCCTCAATACGGGACTGCGGCCGCTTGACTTTATCAGTCCGGATGGGTTGACCCAATATTTTCCTAACCTCAGCGCTGGTCATACCCGTGACGGCTTGGTGCTTAATGGCAGCTTGTTTGACCTCTTTTGACCAGGGCTGGTTCTCTATCCACTCGAGGCGCTTTCGTTCTTCCGCCTCCTGTTCGGCGGCTTTCTTTTTCTCATCCGCCAACGGATCTACACTGACGATTGTCGAGTTGAACTCCTCAAGGAACGTCTCGGCGCGGAGATAACCATCCTTACCTGATTCGAATTTGATCTTGTAATAGGGATTCTTCGCCTGACGACCGACCAGCTCGGTAATCTCGAAAAATTCGTTTTTCTGAGGACGGAAGGAGCGTGCTTGAGCCGCCGGCGCAGAAAAAAAGGCAGGAAGCTTTCCATCCACGGGAACGACCCAGTAGATTTTTCCCACGCGGGTGGCCAGGGCGTCGATCTGTTTCTCGGTGTAATGGCGAGACGCAAATACCGGAAAAGCAACGAGACATGATCCGGTGAGTAAAGCGATAGCCATGACTTGTCCCAGGGCCGCGAAGCGCTTCTTGAGTTCGATCGAAATGTGGGAGAGTCCTTTCACTGTGTGTGATCGTATAAAATCATCGGGCGCAAACCAAGGGCCTCGTTAAATTAGACGTAGTCGGCCGCCAAAAGTTAGCCGCGGCGGCTATGTAGGGGCAGGCCCCGGGGGTTGTTTTGGGGGACCGTTCATGCCTGGGCTACTGGGTTCTCTTGAACGCTTCGGGTTCGGCTGTTATAGGCTTACAAAGACGTTCAGAGGGAAGCGCTGAATTCGAAGCTGGGGGTCGGCCGCGCGCCGGTGCGGTAGCTAGATAGAACCGCGGCCTGCAGCAGATCTTCGTTTAGGAGAGATGAGAGTGAGGACAGACTACCTCTATGGCTGATTACATCAAAGAGCATTACGATTTCCCGCTGGCCCAAAAGAGCCAACACAAGCCGCTCGCAGGGGTCCGTGTAATCGACGCGGGGAACATGGTGGCGGCGCCGTTTGCCACGGTCCTGCTGGCGGACTTCGGCGCCGAAGTTATAAAGATCGAGCATCCCAAGTATGGCGACGGCCAACGGAAGCTCGAGCCGATCAAAGGCGGAATTCCTCTCTGGTGGAAATCGGTATCGCGCAACAAGCGCTGCATAACGCTCGATCTGGGCAAGCCGGAAGGAGCGGAGATTTTCAAGAAACTAATCAAGAATAAAGACATCATAGTGGAGAACTATCGCCCCGGAACTTTCGAAAGATGGGGGATCGGCTACGATGTGATTCAGGCGATCGATCCGCGAATCATCCTCTTGCGCATCTCGGGATTTGGCCAGACCGGACCGTACAGGAACCGCGCCGGCTTCGGGCGCGTCGCCGAAGCGATGAGCGGTCTGACTAATCTTATCGGCGAGCCCGATGGCCCGCCAATGTCGCCGGGTTATCCCCTAGGCGATTTGATCGCGGGGATTTTCGGCTCATTGTCCGTGATGATCGCGCTTTACCATCGCGACCTCCGCGGCGGGGAAGGCCAGGTCATCGATCTCGCGTTGTACGAAGCGGTTTTTCGCTTTCTCGACTTCGATCCGATTCAATACGACCAGATGAAAACGGTTCACATGCGCACGGGCAATCGGGTCGCCTATGTAGCGCCAAGCTCGATGTTCAAAACGAAGGATGGAAAATATCTGACCTTGGCTGCGAGCACACAGAACGTCTGGATGCGTTTGGCCAATGCGATCGATCGGAAAGATCTCACCACCAATCCCAAATTTGTCGATAATCCCGCGCGAGTGGAAAATTCCGCGGAGATCAACGGCATCGTCGGCGACTGGATCGAGCGGCATACACGCGAAGAAGTCATCAAGAGATTCGATGAGTACGAGGTGGCGTACTCGTCAGTGTTTGACATGGAGGACGTCTTCCGCGACGTTCAATACCGGGCCCGTGAGGCCATGGTGCGGGTGCCGGACCCTGATCTCGGCGAAGCGATCGTGCAGAACGTGGTGCCAAAGTTTTCGCAAACCCCCGGCTCCGTGGATTTCCTCGGACCGAATATGGGAGAGCACAACGAGGAAATCTACTGCGGCGAGCTGGGCCTCTCAAAGAAGCGGCTGAAAGAGCTGCGGGACGCGGGCATCATCTGAGCACAAAACACTCCTGTAGAGCTTCATGGCAGAAAAAATCCTCGTGGTCGAAGACGACATTATAATTCGAGAAAGCATCCGCGAGGTGCTGAGAACAGAGGGTTACGAAGTGGAGGAGGCCAGCGACGGGGCTCAAGCGCTCGGGCTGCTTAAGAATCGGCGCTTCGATCTTGTGATTTCCGATTTCGTCATGCCGCGTATGGATGGCCTCAAGGTCGTCGAGGAGGTTCACTCAACGTCGCCGCAGACTCCGGTGATATTTCTGACAGGGCACCTTTCCAGGAAATCAGCGGAGGCGCTGTTGAACGGAATGGCGGAGTTTATTCAGAAGCCCGTTACCTTCGAGCTTTTACTTTCTATGATACAACGGCTCCTGCGGCCAAGATTCGAGCACTAAGTGGCAAAGCGCAAGGAGCAAAGAGCATAGAGCAGACGTCAGAGATCAGAAGTCAGAAGTCAGAGATCAGGAAACAATCCGCGATTTGCAATCCGCAATTCGCAATTGGATCTTCACCGCCTCCGGCTCCCTGCTTTCTCCCATGCGCTTAGCCCCGTAGCGACAGATTCGCGCGCCTTGCATCCGGGACCTTTTAGATCGTATCAGGTTCATTCTGAAATCCGCGCTCTAAACCCAAGCAATTTGCTTAGGATACGGCTCTGGATCTTGCCGCTTGTCCTTCTACCAGCGGACGATATTTTGCGCATAAGGCTTTCCAGCTTTCGGCTTTTTTCTTTGCCCGTTCGATCGCCGTTGCGGGAAACTGGGAAATAGGCGTCCGCGTCGGGCCTGGATTGCAATAACCGGCGAGTTCAATCGGCAGCTTCGCCGCTGCCATTTCGCCGGCGCTCGGCCGCTCTCCGCCGCCCGCTGCGAGAAGGTCGGCGATGACCTGCAGCGCTTCCTGATCCTTTCCCTCACGCACCAGATCTCTCAGACGCAGCACCGGCCATGGTCCCATCCAGGCATCAATAGACCAGCAGCCGGCAGCCCCCATTTTGTAGTAAGGAAACAATTGCGCCTGATTCGTCAGCACGCTGATCTTTCCCTGTATGATCTCCTGCAGGCGGACAAATTCGCGGGTGTCTCGATGGCTGTCTTTCATGCCGATGATGTTGGGCATTTTGACCAGCCTGTGGAAAACCGACACTGGAATCTTGACCTTGTGATTAACTGGATTGTGGTAAATGAGTATGCCGAGTTTCGGAAACATCTCGGCGATCTGACAATAAAAGTCCGCCATGTAGTCCGGCGACTGGGCATCATAGTAGGGGAGTCCGAGCAGCGTTCCGTCAGCGCCGATCTCCTGGACCAATTTCAGGCGCTGCACCACTTCGCGCGGATTAGGACTCGTCGCGCCGACAAAACAGGGGACGCGTTTTCTGACGGCTTCAACCGTCGCAACGGCTAAAGTTTTGTACTCCTCCCAAAATAGGTTGTAGCATTCGCCGAAACTACCAGTAGCTGTAATAATATCGACTCCGTCACTGATCATTCGGTCGACGCCCGCTCTGAGATTGTCCACGTCGATTGTTGACGTTGCATTCAGGTCGCCGGCATCTTGCGTTGAAAAAGCCGGCATCATCGCCATGACCCCTTGGACATCCTTCGCTGTTACCATAACACCCCCTTTAGAAGTTTGTGACTAGCCCCTTACCACTAGGCTGCTCGACAGGTCAACTACTAACAGGCTGCTTGCCGCTAATCTGTTGCACGTGTGTTCGGCAATTTGATAAAAGCACAGATGAGCATGGCGCGGTTTTTCACGTCTGTCCCGGTCCGCAGCCGAGAATGAAGGAGAACAAACCATGACCAGTCCAACGCTCGATTATAAGAAACAGCGTGACGACCTACATAAAAAATTCGCTGAGATGGGCCTCAGTGACTACTGGCAGCTGGGGCGGGAAGAACAGGGTTGATTCGCAAGAGGGATGAAGCAGATAGTGCAGCACTCTGCTGCCCGTTAAAAAGAAGGGAGAGAAAAAATGAGCGAAGGTCACGTTGTTTCGGAGGACCCGCGGCTGGAGGCTTTGCACAGGCGCATGGCGGAGAACTCGCTCGGTGGACACTGGCAAACTCGCATGCGGGTCGCGCCCTTAAGACCTTTTCTGTGGCCGTGGTCCGTCATTTATTCGTGTTTGATGGAGTCCGGGGAGGTTGTGAAATTAGGCCATATCGATGATGCGGCCAAGCGGCGAACGGTTCAACTCGTCAATCCCGCGCTGACCGCTCAGAAAGCCACGACCCGCACGCTGCAAATGTCGATACAGTTAGTGAAGGCGGGAGAAAGGGCGGAATGTCACCGCCATACGGCGGCGGCGTTGCGCTTCGTTGTCGAAGGCGACGGAACGGCTTACACGAATGTCGAAGGTGAAGAGATGTTGATGGAGCCCGGGGATCTGGTATTGACGCCCTCTTGGACGTGGCATGACCATCTCAATCCCGGCAAAAATCAAATCGTTTGGCTGGACGTGCTGGATGTTCATTTGGCGACCCATCTCGATGCAAACTTTCACGAAAACTATGGCGAAGGTCCCTCCCAGCCCGTGATTAAGCCGAATGGATACTGCCAGCAGAGCTTGGGGCCGGTGCGACCTCGGACGGCGAGCTCGGGAAACCGTGCTCTGCCTTACGTTTACAAATGGCGCGATACACTGCGAGCGTTAGAGGAAATGGCGTCCACGGGGCAGATGGATCCGCACGACGGAATGCTGCTGGAGTACACCAACCCGATCACCGGAGGTCCCACGATGCCTACGATCGGATGCTGGGTGCAGTGGCTACGGCCCGGCGAAACTACCAAGCCGCACCGGCACACCAGCAGCACGATCTTTCATGTGGTCCAGGGCGAGGGAGTAACCACGGTAGGCGAGAAAAAGGGCGCCGGAGATGAGTTAAAGTGGGGATCCAAAGACTGCTTCTTTGTTCCTTCATGGCAATGGCATCACCTGAAGAACCAGTCCAACAAAGAACCGGCAATTATTTTTTCCGTTACCGATCAGCCTGTGTTGGAGAGCCTGGGTCTCTACGGCGAGGAAAAGGCGTAACAGAGACAGAGACAGAGGCAGAGAAAGGGAGAGGGAAAGACAGAGAGAAGGAGGGAGATCAGGAGACAAGGATGAAGGGAACGTAACGGTTGAACAGGGCTTGAACCCGCTTAAAACAGAGGAGGAATGCGATGGCTGGAGTAAATGAATTACGAAAAACGGTGAAAGGTTTGGTCATGCCGATTCCGGCGGTTTTTGACGGCAAAGGCGAAGCGGACCTTCCGATGATGGAAAAGCTCACCGACTGGTACCTGGAGAGCGGCGTCCATGGGTTCTTTATCCTCGGCTCCCAGGGCCAGGGCCCGGCGTGCCGCATTGACCAACGAAAGGCAATCGCCGAGACGGTGGTACGTCGTGTGAACAAGCGAGTGCCGACGATCGTTCAGGTCGGCGCGGTAGATCCGTATACCAGCATTGAACTCGGCCTACACGCCAAACAGATCGGGGCGGATGCGGTCGGTGTTGTCGGTCCCTATTACTACAGCGACCGGAACGAGTGGGAGTTGATCGAGCAATATAAGATGGTGGACAAGGCTGTCGATATGCCGATGTTGCTCTACAACAACCCCGAATACTCAGGCTACCCGATCCCGCCGACCATGATGGCCAAACTTCGGGAGGCGGTGCCGAACGTCTTTGCCGCGAAGCTGGCCATGGGCAACATAGACCAGGCTGTGAACTATTTGCGCGTTTTGTCACGCGAGTTTGTGATTTTTATTCCGATCACGCAGATGCTTCCCGGCATGCTCATCGGAGTAGCCGGCAGTATCGCCGCGGGATCGCCTGTAACCGTGCCGGACATCGGCGTGCAGTTGATCGAAGCGATCTGGGCCAAAGACTACGACCGGGCCCAGAAACTTCAAGTCCTGCTATTGGAGCACGGCGAGCGAATGGCGCCGATCCGGCAGTACGGCAGGCGCATTACTCTCGAAGGCTTGCGTCTTAGAGGGTTGGCGGTGAAGGAATATCCTCGATGGCCGACAAAGCCGCTTTCCGCGGAGCATCAAAAATTGTACGAAGCAAACATGAAGCGCGTGCTCGATGAGCTGGCTGCCCTTACGACAAAGCCGGCGAAAAAAAAGCTGGCAGTGTAGCCGGGCTTTGTCTTCGTTTCTTAAACTCTGTAGAGACTGGCGGCGTTTCGCCATAGCACCTGGTCGCGCGCCTCGGCGGAGACCCCCCGCAAGCAACGATCGATGGTTTCCGGCGTCCTTGGCCATGTCGAGGTCGCCAGCGGGAAATTAGCGGCCCAAAGAATATGATCTGCGCCAATGTAATTGACGAACGGCGCAACTTTGTCGAACCACGAAGTAAAGAAACACTGACGGTGAAACATCTCGGAAGGTTTCAAGTCATAGCCCTCGCGGGCGAGCCCGTCGTGTTCAAACTGATGGTCCGCCCATTCCAGGTAGAGCATTCCCCAACTCAGCGCGCTCTCGGCCAGGACCAGGCGAAGATTGGGATGTCTTAAGAGTACCCGCGAAAATGAAAGCAGTGATATAACAAAGACGCTGGCAACGGGCTTTATTGCGGCATCCAGGGCGTTGGCCAGTGCCGGGGCTAACCGCGGCGATGGGGGATATTGCAAGTCGGGCGATGCTCCGGCATGCAGACAGATGGGAACGTTCAGTTCCTCGCAAATTGACCAGACTGGATCATACTCCGGCCCGCTGACATGCGGTACATCACGGAGGTGCATGGGCAGAGACGGGAAGACCACTCCTCGATGTCCCTTTGCGATGGCGCGCTTGATTTCACCGACGGTCGCTTCAGCAGGCCAGATCGGGACGATACACTGCGGGATGAAGCGCTCACTGGCGGCGGCCCACTCCTCGATCAGCCAGTCGTTATAGGCCTGAGCGCATGCAAGCTCAAGCTCCGGGTCTCGCAGCCGCCCGAATGCCTCTCCGGCTAAACCGGCCACAGTGGGGTAAAGCACCGAATAGTCTATACCCGCCGCATCCATGGCCTTGAGCCGTTCGGCCGGCACATAAGCCGGGGAAGGAACATCATCCCAACGTCTCGGCTCCTCGTTGCGATCCGCCATCAAGGCGCCCGATCGGGCGACCCCGCCGTCGAGAAGCACCTGCCCATCGACCAGCCACTGTTCCGTTCCCTCGTTTGTACGTTCGATGTGCGGAATGCGGTTGCCCCACCGCTTTTTAGAGAGCCGTTCCGTCCAAAGTTTTGGCACTTCCTGGATGTGGTCGTCGACGCTGATCAAGCCATATTTCAAACGCATTAACGGTTTCTCCTGATTTAAGTATTTTCAGCCGGCACGGCGGCCTCGATCTGATAAACGCGCAGCGCGTTTTCGTACAACATTTTACGACGATCGTCCGCCGGTACGCCCTCAAGCACACGTTCTATCTCTTGCCAAGAACGGGGGTAGTAGGAGGCCACGTGCGGAAAGTCAGACTCCCACATGATGTTGTCGATACCGATATCGTGCCGCAGCTTGATGCCTTCCGCTTCGAACCAGAAGTTTACATACATCTGACGGCGCACGGTTTCGCTGGGACGTGTCTTGATACCCTCTGTCCAGAGATGGCGACACTCCCACTCGTGGTCGCAAGCCGCTATCACGTAGTTGAGACCGCCGACACCGGCCTCAGGGAACACGCACTTGAGGCCCGGAAAGCGTTCCGTAATTCCGGAGAATATCAATTGGGGAATGATCTGCGCCGGCGTTACCGCGGAAGTAGCGGTTTGCGCCGAGTGGGCCTGCCGAGGCGTATAGCCGCTCCATTTTCGCACCGAAGCGCCCGCGCTGAGCCCGGCCGAACCGTGAAAGTGGATAGGGAGACGCAGATCCTGGCAGGTGTCCCAGATCGGATACCAATACGGATCCGTGATATGCGGTAGCGACTCGGGCATCTGACCCAGGAGGTTGACACCGCGGTGGCCGCATGTAGCGGCGCGTTCGATCTCGCGTTTGATAATCGCCGGATCGCTAAGGTAGGGAAAGATGGCGAGGGGCAAGTAACGGTCGCTGGCGCGGGTCCACTCGCCGAGCGCATCGTTATACGCGCGCACTACGTCCATCTCGAAGTCGATATCACCGAACTCAAAGTAGGTTCCACCCGGAGGATTCGGGAAGAGCACTTCCGCGTCCACACCGTCGGTGTCCAATGCCTTAAGACGCTCCAGAGGTTCGTAGGAGGCCTTTGGCACTTCGTCCCATCGCTTGGGATAGGTGGGGAAAGGTTCGCCCATCAGGGCTGGGCAATTGGCCACATCGTTGCGGCGCGGAGTACCGTAAACAGCCCAACGATCAATGCGACGGCCCTTCTCCTCCACTTCAACGACATGGGGGATGCGGTCGCCCCACTTGGCGGTGGACATGCGGCGCGTAAAATCACCGCGGTCGAACCCTGCATGAGAGTCTGCGCTAATTAGTTTGTGTTTGAGTTCCATGCCTCCTCCTTAATACAGAATCACACATTTTATCTACTCTACCGCATCTCAGATGGCGGCAATGGACCGCCAGCAGGAGCTGCAGTTTTTCCGGTCTGAACTCATCTAGAATATGAGGAGCCAATTCCGAATCTGGTTTCCGTCAAACCTCATGACAGGCTGCCAAATGACTCGGGCGCTTGTTTTCAAGCGGCGGTTCGATCGATTTACACTTTGCAACCCGGATCGGACAGCGCGGCTCGAAGCGACACCCCGGGGGCGGATTGACGGGAAAGAAAACTTCTCCCTCCAGCGGTGACCGGATGTCGTCTGCAAACGCTCCCACGGTGGGGTTAGAAGCCAAGAGCGCCTGAGTATAGGGATTTAACGGCGTCTTAAAAATATTCTGTACGGAAGCAACCTCCATGATCTTTCCCGCGTACATTACCGCCACCGTGTCCGCGAGATAACCGACCACGTTGAGGTCATGAGATATAAAAATCAGGGTTAACTTGAGTTCTCGCTGCAGCTGTCTTAACAGATTCAGCACCTGTGCCTGAACTGAAACATCCAAGGAAGAGACGGGTTCGTCAGCAATGATCAGTCTGGGACTCGTCGCCAATGCGCGAGCGATCCCGATACGCTGGCGTTGACCGCCGCTAAATTCGTGCGGAAACCGGTAGAGATGTTCAGGTGGAAGTCCCACGAGTTCCAGCAACTCTACAACCCTGTTAACCATTTTCTGCCCCTTGAGGCCGTGAAAGATGGTCACGGGTCTGCCGACAATGTCGACAACCCTCGTCCTTGGATTTAGGGAAGCGTAGGGATCCTGGAATATCATTTGCACGTGTTTGCGCAGCTCGCGCACTTCCCGCTTGGGAAGTCGCAAGATTTCTCGTCCGTCGAAGTTCACCTCTCCGCCCGTCGCCGGGATCAGCCGCGTAATGAGTCGCGCTGTCGTCGATTTACCACATCCGCTCTCGCCCACGAGGCCAAAAGTTTTGCCTTCCTCGACCGCAAAAGAGATTGCATCAACGGCTTTGAGGATCTTGCTGCGGGCTACCAGGCGGCTCAAAAACCCGCCGCTCATGTCAAAATATTTTGTTAGGTTTTTGACTTCAAGCAGAGACATTAAGCCCCCGGGAAGTAACAGGCAACCAGGCTCTTAGCGAATTTCTCTTCCAGCCGCGGCGGCTCTGTTTTGCAGATCTCCTTTGCTCTGGCGCAGCGCGGGTGAAACTTGCAACCCGGAGGGGGATCGAAAAGATTGCAGACGGTTCCGGGAATAGCCTTTAAGGGCTCATGGCGCAGGTCGGGTCTCGGTATCGCTTGCAGGAGCGCGATCGTGTACGGATGCTGGGGGCGGGTGAACAGGACCTTTTTTTCTGCCATTTCCACTAGAGATCCGGCGTACATGACACCGATCCTGTCACAGAGCCGCGCAACTACGCCGAGATTGTGAGAAATAAAAATTAACGCCATTTTGAGCTTTTCTTGAAGCTCCTTGAGCAGCTCTAAAATCTGAGCTTGTATGGTCACGTCCAGCGCCGTTGTCGGTTCGTCGGCTATGAGAAGCTTGGGCTGGCACGCCAAAGCCATGGCGATCATCACGCGTTGGCGCATGCCGCCGCTTAACTCATGGGGATAGCGGTCAGCCAGGTTTTTGGGCGAAGGCAAACGGACTAGGCCCAGAATGTTTTCGGTGCAGTCGCGCGCAACTCTTTTGGAATGGCCCATATGGACCCGATAGCATTCACTAATCTGTTCCCCAACCGTGAGCGAAGGATTCAGTGAGGTCATGGGCTCCTGGAACACCATGGAAATTTTGCGCCCGCGGATTCTTTCCATTTCGCGCGCGCTTTTTTTCAACAGGTTCTCGCGCTCAAAAATAATCTCACCGTTGGCGATCTCTCCCGGAGGCGAGGGAATGAGGCGCAATATGGAAAGTGACGTTACGCTCTTACCGCAACCCGTCTCGCCTACGATTCCAAGAGTTTCACTCTCTTGCAATGAAAAAGAAACGTCCTGTACGGCCGGAAGCGTTGCGCGTTTGAGATGAAAAAGAACCGTGAGGTTCTTGACTTCCAAGAGAGGCGTGTTCATCAGGGTCTATCGTTCGTATTGACGGGGATCGAAGACATCTCTCAGACCGTCTCCAAGAAGATTGAAACCCAGGATGATCAAGGAGATGGTTAATCCCGGGAAGAAAGCCGCCATAGGTTGAAGCTGCAGAAAAGGCGTCACTTCCTTTAGCATCAAACCCCAACTTGCCGTCGGTGGAGGTAGCCCAAGGCCCAGAAAACTAAGGGAGGACTCCGCCAAAATAGCAGAACCGAAGTCAAGGCTGGTGTGTACGCAAAGTGGGGAAACACAGTTCGGGAGAACCTGAAAAAAGAGGATGCGGAAGTCGGACTCGCCCGTCATCCGCGCGGCCTCAACGTATTCTTTCTCTTTTTGAGACAACACGACACCACGGACGATTCTGGCATACGAAGGAATGGAGTTAATTCCCAGCGCGATATAGAGAGGGAAAAGTCCTCCCCCTAAAGCTGCTACGAGAGCAATAGCCAGGAGGCGCCCCGGAAATGCCATGATCGCGTCCATGACCCGCATGATTCCGGAATCGACCCAGCGCCCGCTAAAACCGGAGACGGCGCCCATTGGGATACCCAAGAGCGCTCCCAAAAGCACGGCGCCAATCGCTACTTGAAACGCCGTGCGCGCTCCATAGACGAGGCGGCTATAGGTATCCCGCCCCAGGTAGTCTGTTCCCAACCAGTGTTCCGCGCTCGGGCCTTGCAGACGCTCCGCGATATTGATGACGTATGGATCATGAGTCGCCATGTACGGCGCGAAGATGGCGGTTAATACGCCCGTTGCGACGATGAGCAAGCCCAACAAAGCCAGGCGGTTTCGCGCAATCACACGGAAGGCGTCGAAGAACCCGGAAAGAGAGGATTTCAACGTGTCGACTGAACTCCAAGCCGCGTGCGGGAAAGCTTCTTGCCTCATGTCGCCCCTATTCCAGCTTGATGCGCGGATCCAACCACTTGTAGATAATGTCGACAAAAAGATTGATGATCACGTATGTGACGGCGATGAGCAGTACCGCTCCCTGGACGATGGGATAATCCCGGGCATAGATTCCTTCGATCAAGAGCCGGCCCACCCCAGGCCAGGAAAACACCGTCTCGACGATCGTTGAGCCTCCGAGTAGACGCGCGGTCTGCAAGCCGACGACGGTAACTGCGGCGATCATCGAATTTTTTAGCGCGTGTTTGATGATAACCCTCCGGGAGGGCATGCCTTTCGCCCAAGCGGTGCGCACGTAATCTTGCTTGAGTTGCTCGAGCATCTCCGCACGGATGTAGCGCGTCAACGGAGCCGCCATGTCGGTTCCCATTACGAGCGCGGGCAGGAAAACATGCTGGAGAAAGCGCAAAGGATCGTCGAGCGGGCTCGCGTAACCAATGGAAGGAAGCCACCCCAACTTCAGGCTAAAGAACACGATGAGCATGAGCGCGAGCCAGAAATTTGGCATCGCAATGCCCCAAAGCGCGAATCCCATAGCAGCATAGTCCGCGCCTGTATTCTGGCGCACAGCGGCGATGACTCCGGTAGGAATAGCGATCGCCACACCGGTGAACAGGGCCGTCAGGGCTAGATAGAGCGTCGCGGGATAACGCTCGAGCACAATTTCAAAAATCGGCCTGCGCGAGCCCAACGATAATCCCAAATCGCCCTGGAGAACCCTTTTCATCCAATTAAAATATTGGATATGGATCGATTGATCCAAACCCAACTGCTGTTGTATGGCTCGGTATTGCTCGTCGCTAATGCGCACCCGCTCTTCGGGATCGACTCCCAGCATCACGAGCACTGGATCCCCGGGGATAAGGCGAATAATGAGAAAAACCGCCACGCTCACCAGGATCAGGACAGGGATGAGCTGCAGGACGCGCTGGGCGATATAGCGAGCGAACATGAGGAAACCACCTCTATTTGCTTATCCATGCATGACTCAAACCGCCTCCCCAAACCTGAAAATCTCCGGACGGGTTCGTAACAAAGCCTTTTACATGATCGCGGAAGGTGAAGAAACGCGGCGTAAAGCCGATCGGGAGAATAGGAACGTCTTTCACCAGCATCGTCACGGCCTGCTTGAACAAGGCCCTTCGTTTGTCCCGGTCGATTTCGGATTCGGCTTTCTTCAGTAGAGCATCATATGCCTTGTCGCAATAACCGCTTTCATTAAGACGCCGCTTTCTCGGGTCGGGTTCGCACATGTACTCTTGGTAAGCGGGAAGCGGGTCTGGATAATCGCTGCCGCCGGCGAGTTTAAACATGTCTTTTCCTTCCCGCCGGGCCTCCATGGCCGAAGCCCGCTCAAGGATCTTCAGCTCAACTTTCATGCCGATTTTTTTGAGCTGAGCCTGAATTGCAGTTCCTTCGGTTTCCGCAGCCTCTCCGCGGTTGCCCATAAGTTCGATGGTTTCTCCTTTGTACCCGGCCTCTTTAAGCAGGGCTTTAGCCTTAGCGGGGTTATAGTCCGGCGCGGGAACGTCAAAATGCCAGTGATGTCCCTCAGGGAATCTCTGGTCGCTAACCTCGGCCAAGCCAAAGTACGCAGCCTGCAGGATTTCTTTTTTGTTGATAGCGTGGGCTACGGCCAGGCGGAGTTTCTTGTTATTGAAAGGGGGATCGAACACATTGAACTCAATATTTCGAGCGCCCGCAATAATAGCTTTGGCGAAACCGATGCCTTTGATTTTTCCCTTAACGATCTGTTCCACCCACTCGTAGGGGGTGCGCTCGATGATATCGACATCTCCCGCCCGCAGGGCCGTAAAACGGACGGTGGAATCGCCGATGGTTCGCATCACAACCCTGTCTACATGAGCTTTGTGTCCCCAGTAATCGTCGAAGCGTTCAAAAACAATTCGCTGTCCAGGGACCCACTCGACAAACTTAAACGGTCCCGTACCGGCGGGGAAGGTTGAAGGTTTTCTGACTCCTTCGGAGAGCGATTCCTTTGGAATCGCGGAAAAAGCGGCAATGTCGGTAAGCAAGGTAAGAAATAGCGGATTGTGATGCTTCAGATGAATTCTTAATGTGTGCTTGTCGGCCGCTTCAGCCCGCTGAACGGCGCTCAAATCGTCAAAGCCATAGGCTCCGTTCTTTGGATTCAAGGTGTAGTCGATAGCAAACTTGAGATCCGCCGCGGTTAGCTCTTTGCCGTTATGAAATTTGACGCCTTTGCGGATCTTGAAGGTGTAAAGCTTGCCACCCTGGGAAACTTGCCATGATTCGGCAAGCCCTGGCTGGATAGACCCTTTCAAGTCCCGAACGAGAAGCGGTTCGAACATCAACTCACGGATTCTTGCGTCGGTTGAGCTCGTCCTGACCAGAGGATTCATCAGCCCCATCTCCTTGCTGATCGCAAGCGTGAGCGTGCCCCCCCGCTTGGGTTTATCGGAGGCGCTTTGAAGAGGCGATCGCAGCCCGACCAATGTAACTAGCATTAAAGCGCACATGATCAGCCGTTTCATAATTCTGTCCTCCCTTTAAAGTTCTACAAACTTGACGAGAACCAATTCGATGGATGCAAAAAGCCAAATTTAAACCACAACGCTGACAAGTCCGGTATCATCCCCGTTAAGCCGAAGCGGCGATTGGTCCTATCCATAGTTCTTCTTAGCGCGGATTACGAGTAGAGCCGATCGATAAATCCAGAGTTATCCAGCTCCCTGAGGTAATGGAGGTCCCACAGAGCCAACGGGCTTAACTGTTTTGCTTCGGGGTTCTTGATGCAACCGAGATCATAGGCGTTGATGACGGCTTGCGCGTCCGGGTAGGGTTTTCTCGGCATTTTTTCCAATGCCCCATAATTAAAGGAGCGGGACTGGTCTTGACTCAATTTCTCCAAGATTTGTTCCGACTCGGCCCGTTTTGTGTGGGCGTAATGGATCCCCAAGACGAGCGCTTTGACCAGACGCTCGCCGAAATCTTTATTCTTATTCAGCACCGTGTACGACGTGGTCAGTGTCGGGCCGTTAATCATCGGCAGCGGGTCCAAAGGCAAGAGATGGAAGCCTTCCGCTTTGTACTTTTGCCCCCTTCCCGTAAACGTCGCATCCGCCTGACCCGATCTCAGGGCTTGATACTGAGAATCAGAATCTTCGTGCTCCACCCAATTGACTTCGTCTATACCGATGCCGGCTCGGATCAGGTACATCATGTGGTTTCCCCGGCCGTGATGGAATCCTCCGTCTCTTCCTTCCATCGGGGTATCAACGATCCGCCTGCCCCGCAGATCTTGAAGCGAACTAATCGGCTCTCGTGAAACGATAGTCGCGGTAGTCGCGTTGACCGGCGAGGCCAAACTCACAATGGGTTTCCCCTGGACCACCAGGGCGTAGGGTGTCAGATGGTCGCCGGAGATGAAATCGATATCGCCGGCAAAAAGCGCCTTCTCCGCGTCGGGCGGAAAGGCGCAGTAGTCAAAACTTTCCAGTTCGATGCCCGCTTTGTCCCATATGCCGGCCTTTTGCATGACCGTCCAAATCGGCAAATGGGACCATGAGCGATAAACCCCTCGAACCTTGATGCGTTCCGTTGTAGCCATGAAAATCGTCCTCCCTTAAATGAAATGGATACGGCGCGCGCCGCGCCGTTGGTGCCGTAATGACCGCTGGCTGTAGAGACCGTTTAGTTGATTAAGATTTCCTTCATGATTTTGTGCATTGGTTTAGCGACTTCCTCTGACTGTTCCGGCGATACAATGAAAAGCGGAACGCCTTTTTCTTCCAGATCTGAAAGCTCGTCATATAAGGATTTGACGCCTTTTCGTCCGGAGATCCGACCGGTGACCAAGGAAGCGCGCGTATCTGCATTTACAGGTCCTCCCTAATCCCCGGCGCCGTTAGGCAACCGGGAGTTTCAGTCCGGGCTACCTGGCCGTACAAAACGGATGATAACCGCCCATTTTGCAGCGCGCGCCGTTTTTCGCCAGCGACGCTTCAAAGCCCGCGTGAATTTGAGACTCTTCGTCTTCGTACTCGATTTGATCGCCGCCTTCTTTCACGCTCTTATAAACGTAGGCCTTACCGCCCGCTTTCGGTTTGTCGCTGCCCCAACCGATGGCGAGAAAGAACACCGGCTCCGCGCCGCCGTTGAAATGTTGGTGAAACCACATCTCCGGGGGGACGAACATGCTTCCCGGCCCCCAATCGATGCGCTCCACAGTCTTTCCCTCCTGCCACATCAGCGAATAGCCGGTTCCGCGAATCATCACAATGTGGATTCCCGGGCCGTGGCGGTGAGCTTTCTTGTAAGATCCGATTTCCCAACTCGACACATGAGACTTGACCGTGTTGTTCACCATGCGAAAAACCGTGCTCTTGGCTCCGCCGCCGCGGTTAAATCCGCCCGAAAAAGTCTGACAACCACGCACGTCCGCGACAAAATTCGTCGACCACTGCTGCGCGGGATCGGCCTGTTTGAAGTACCCCTCTTGGCCGTTAAAACGATCCCGAAAAACGAAATCATTTTCAAAAACGAATTCGAGGTTGTTGAAGGTGTCAATCACGCGGGGGGCGCTGGTCATGGCGACGTACCGGACGGGATCGGTCCCCGAGGCGTTGAAGTGTTCGTGCCACGCATTCATGGGTATCGAATAGTAGCTCCCCTCTTGCCATTCAAATGTCTCTTTCTTATCCGGCGAGAGCCATACCGATGTAGCTCCCCGGCCCTTGAGGATATAGATTGTCTCTTCGAATAGATGCCGGTGGGGTTTAAGCGACTTCCCCGACGGAATTTCCGCCACGTAGGCGTCATTGAACCCGCCGGTTCCGTCGAGATTAATGAATGCGGCCGAACCGGTGCCGCTGGAACGCCACGGCGCGAGTTCGAGATCGTACAGGTTTTTGATGTACAACCCTCGATAAGTGGGAAGCCCTTCGGAGTCCTTCCATTGCTCGTAGGGAGATTTGTATCCAATTCTTTCCTTGATTTCTTCTTCATTGGTTACTGCGGGTTTGGCCATATCCGTGTCCTCCTTACTGGTGTGAATATACTCTTTGATCTTTCAAAGCTACCGTTGAATTTGGCGCGTTTCCGCCGTTTGAGAACTCCGCCTCCGGCTATTCGACCTCCAGCATCGCGTCGGCCAGCGCGCCGCGCAAAGCCCGGTCGATCAACAACCCGTCACGAGTGGCATCGAGGGCGGCTTTTGCGCTGGCCTCGTCCATGACGTAGCGGTCGAAGATCGGCTCGAAGATATCGGAGTGATCCTCGTCCGCGACCGCGTGAACCTCCGTTTGAAAATCGCGTTCCGCTGTCGCCTGACCGAGCTCGGCGCGCTGCTTACGCCTCCAGCGCTCGACAAGCCCTCCGCCGCGGACGATGGCGTTGTTGTTTCGCCTTTCGAGGATGTGGGAATACACAAGCCCCTCGATCCACGGTTTTTCCCTGGCGCAATAGAGCCAGGCATAGAATGCGGCTTTGGCTCCGGGAGCGAGTCGAGACTCGTCTGCGGTCTCCAGATCCGCTTCAATCACGTGGGCTCGACCCATCCGCTCGTCATGGATCAACTCGTCTTTTTCGTGCTCCCAGATGGCGCGCTTGACGTCGAGCGGCGCCTTCCCCATGACCATCGCCCAGCAGTCCCGCCGATTATTCGCGTAATAGGTCATGTGATTTTGATAAACCTCGGCGCGTGCCGGTGTGAGCGGAACGGCAAAAAGGCGCTTGAACTCGCGCGTATCGAATTGCCGGTTCACCATTTCATTCATTTCCGATCGGACCTTTTGCCAATACGACATCCTAGTCCTCCTGTCTCCCGACAGACTATGTCGCAATCCGTTCATAGTTGAATTTTGTATAGCGCCGCTGCGTTCTCCCAGAGTATCTTTCCACGATCGCTCTCCGCGGCGCCCTCGAAGCTGTTCGTGAGAAACTCATGGCTGTTTGGCCAAGTCGATGTGGCGAGAGGAAACTGAGTCGACCAAAGGATATTGCCGGACCCGATATAACGCCGGGTCTGAATGCTCGCTTGATCATACCATCCGACTAGAAAGCACTGCCGCCTAAACATCTCGGACGGTAGAAGATCGTAACCATGAGAGGGGAGCTGATCACCTTTGGCCTGAAAGTCGGTATACTCCAGAAGGTAGGCGCCCCAGCCGAGCCCGCTTTCAGCCAAGACGATCTTAAGGGCTGGAAACCGCATAAGGATTTTGGAGATCAGGAGGTTCACCAGAACCGACACCTGGCTCACCGGCCGCGTGATAGACTGAAACGCCGCGGCAAGGGCCGGGGAGTAACCTTCGTAAGGCGCGACCTGAATCGCGGTCGATGAGCCGGCGTGAAAACAAATCGGCACTTCCAGCTCTTGGCACGTCGCCCAGATCGGGTCATAGACTGAATCGTTGATGTGCGGCACATTTCTAAGTTCCATCGGCACAGCCGGATAGATAACTCCTTTGTGACCGTTGGCGACGGCGCGGCGGATTTCTTTGACCGCGGCGTCCGCGGGAAAGATTGGAACGATGCACTGCGGGATAAAGCGCTCGCTGGTGTCCGACCATTCTTCGAGCAACCAGTCGTTGTATGCTTGCACGCAGGCGAGCTCCAAGTCCGGATCCGCAATCGCACCAAAGGTCTGGCCCGCGGCTCCCGCCACAGTGGGATAGAGTACGGCATAGGTGATTCCGTCCTTATCCATTGCTTTCAAGCGCTCGTTGGGATCGTAGACAATATTCGGAACGTCCTGCCACCGCTGCGGTATTTTGGTTCGATCGGCCATGACGGCGCCACAGTCCGCGACTCCGCTCAGGGGAATCTCCCGCCCGTCAACAACCCATCGTTCGCTGCCATGCTGACCTTTCTCGATATGGGGTATTCGCTTTCCCCACTTCGCCGCGGAAAGGCGCTTGGTCCAAACTTCGGGATGCTCTTGCGCATGCTCGTCAGCGCCGACAAAAGGTTCTAATGTCGCCATCATGCTCTGTCTTCCCCTACTCGCGTCATACAAGCCCGTAGAGTTTCATCGCGTTTTCGTATAGCATCTGCTTGCGCTCTGATTCAGGCACGTCAACGAGTGTTTCTTCCACGAACCTCCACGATTTAGGATAGGTCGCCGCGATGTGGGGATAATCGGACTCCCACATGATTTGATCGACTCCAACATTATGACGAAGCTCAATGCCGGCCTTTTCATACCAGAAATCAACAAAGATTTGGCGGCGAAAGACTTCGCTGGGCTTCGTTTTGATGTCTTCGTTCCAAAGATGCCGGCGTTCCCATTCATGGTCGCAGGCCTCGAGCACGTAGTTCACCCAACCCAAGCCGGTTTCGGCGCAGGCCCATTTCAAACGCGGGTAGCGGTCCAGAATGCCGGAAAAGATCAGGTTCGGAATGAGCTGCGCCGGGGTGGCGCAAAGTCTCGATGTGGACACGGTGTGGGATTCTTGTTTTGTAAAGCCCTTCCATCTCGGCAACGACAGTTGATCGGCCAAACCGGCCGATCCGTGCCAATGCACAGGAACTCCGAGATCCTGGCAACAAGCCCACAAGGGCTCCCAGAAGGGGTCGTTGAAATGCCGTAGCCCTTGTTTAGTTAAGCTGGGCTCGGCCAACATAACTATGCCGCGGTGCCCTTTTTTGACCGCGCGTTCGACTTCAGCCACGATTATGTCGATATCGGTGAGATAAGGAATGATGGCGAGGGGCACGTAGCGATCGCTGACCTCGCGCCATTCCGCCAATGCATCATTGTGGGCCTGCACGCATGCCAATTCGAATGCCGAGTCCGCTTGCAGAAACGCGAAGTTAGCGACCGGGGTATTGGGAAACAGAACTTCGCCGTCGACTCGATCGTGGTCCAGCGCTTTCAGACGCTCCGCGGGGTCGTAGACAATTTTTGGAACCTCCTCCCAACGAACCGGGTAATAGCCTCTCTCCACACCCCCCTCCATGGCCGCAGGGCAGTTGCAGACCCAGCCGCTTCGAATCTTCCCATCGATGGTCCAGCGATCTACAGGGTGGCCGGATCCGTCTTCTTTGACCTCGACAACCCGGGGGATTCGATCGCCCCACTGGGCCTTTGACATTCTTTTCGTCCACGCGTCACGATCCACCTGCGCATGCGAGTCGCAACTGAACAAGCCGAATTTAACATCCACGATTGCACTCCTCCTGATTCAAGGCAGCGAGCCCCCGCTTCACCATGAATAGTCCTAGTACTAGCTAGCCCGGATTATTCACGAGGCCGGGAACACTATCAACGAACTGTCGTGTTCTCTTTCATTGCAAATTTCAAATTGCAAAGTGCAAAAGTCAAAATGAATAAACCTTAACAGGTCGAAAACGAGGGACAGTTCCCTGTCCGGACATTTTTCAATTTGCAATTTACACTTTGCATTTTGCAATCCATGAATAATGCCGGTTAGGAAGTGAACCTCCCAAGACGGCCCCCGGTGTGCTCGTGTTTGAGTGTTTGAATGTAAGAAGTTGAAGACGAACCGCTTTCTAACCAAGAAGAGCGCTCAGCCCTGAAATATTCGATTCGTTCTCCCCGCTCATCCTCTTCGGTTCTAGGATTTGGCGGCGGCTATGTCTTATCCCGCAGATTGGTGCCGCCGCTGAAAGGCCGCCGCACCAGACCATCGTACTGGCCGTACAACTCGTGCTCGAAAATATGCGCCATGTACATTTCATCGACCCATTCCTGATTGGCGTATCGCGGCGGCAGAAAATGCTTTAGTCCGAAAATGGGCGATACCTTTCTTGTCTCATGAGAGCTGTTGAATTCAGCGATCGCCAGACGCTCGCCGTTAAACTCCGAATTAGTAAAACCCATGATATCGTCGAAATAACAGTGGACCCTGGGCAAGAGGAGCCCGGTATCAGCCTCCAGCACTTTGAAGGCATCCATCGTCGAGCTGTAGTAATCGAGGTCGATAGAAATAAACCCGATGGGGGCGGGACGCGCGCGGATGAACTCTGCTACAGTCTCTTGCACCAGTCCGAGATGAAGGCGCGCCCTCTTTAGCCGGTTTTTGAGTTTCTCTACATCCATCGGGAACGCGGCTTCGAGATACAGGTTCGGCATGTCGCGGTAGTCTTGAGGCTTCGGAAGGCCCTTTCCGGTATCGAACCCGTACACCTCAACCCGCATTTTGAAAATGTCCTCTATTTTTTCAGCCACGCTCTCCATCGCGACCAGGCCGTTGCCGCCGGCAACGCCGAACTCAATCGCAGATATCCCTTGCATCCCCAGGTTCCTCGCCAGATGCGCGCTATGGACAATGCCCCAGACGTAGCTGGGTTTTCTAACCGCCCGCCCCTCTCTTAAGATCGACATGGCAATGGAATTCAGCCAAGGGTATGCGAAATCATCCTGGCTGAAATCGGGCTCCACGATGTTTTCGGCCTCTAAAGATCGAATGTACTGTCGAGTTTTCCGGACGGTTCCTTTAAGCGCCCTCTTGATTCTTCTATTAATCTGTTCCATTGAATGAAGTCCTCCTCAATATTTCACTCCCAATAAGCGTTCCCGGAAGCTGGAACAAAGATGCCGTTGACCGAGTGCCGCATCTTCAGATCCGCCGAATCAGATCGAGCGATGTCTTCTTGCCTCCGATAGATGATGTTCAAGTGCAGCCTGCAATTCGGGCGGACCTTGGCCGTACCAGTTATCCCGCATTGGCCGGCCCTGCCGCAGGAGCTCGGGAACGGTGACAAACTCGAAGCGGTTTTCCAGCCGCTCCAACATCAACCGGAGAGCTTCAAGCATGGACCTCCTGTCGTGGTGTCCGTTCACCAACACGTTCCGATAAATGTTGTCATGCAGGATGACAATGCTTCCGGGCCCAACCTTACCCACCAGACGGTCCGCCATCCAGGTCGCGTCTCGATTTAGCCAATCTTCGGCGTGAACATTGAAGGCAACGACCTCATACCCCATACGAATCGTATCCCAACGGCATTGCCATGTCTGGTGGCCATAGGGAGGCCTGAACAGCATTTGACCGTAAGGCCGTAAGACGGCTTCGCAGGCGCGAATCTGTCGGCGGCGCTCCTCGGCGCTGAGCAACGGGAGAGAAAGGTGGCTCCAGGAGTGATTGCCGATCGTATGACCGGCTTCAGCGACATTGCGCACAACTTCGGGATATTTCACCGCCGACTCGCCGATCATGAAAAAAGTTGCCTTCGCTCCGTGCCGGCGAAGGATCTCAAGCAGCGCCGGCGTAAATTCGGGGTGAGGCCCATCGTCGAATGTTAAAGCGGCAACGGCTCTGCTCGTCTGAACGCATCGAACCGAGCCAGCGTAGTTGCGCGCGAGGCTTGCGAAAGGTTTGCCCGATCTTCTCAAGACGGCTTTGACAATCGAATAAGGTGATTTGTCGAATACAGAGCGCATTCTATGGGGTTTCCAGCGGAATGAATGGAAAAATAGAGAATAGCTTGCCGGGGATCGGGCGGTCAGAGCCAGAAATCGTAAGCAAACCTTTTATGATTATGAAATCAACTGATTTTATCGTCACGCCGCGATCGGGGCTTTGGCGCAAGGACGTGGATGATCCACGCGTCTGTTTTTGTGCTGATCCTTACTTCATCAATCGGGTTGTAGCGCTCCTTGAGCCGGCTGCTGACCGCGACGGCTCGCGCGCTTTTCTCGTAAAAAGAAATAATAAATACCCCGCCGGGTCTGAGCCAGCTCTCGTATCGTTGCACCACCTCCAGGGGCTGGTCCAAAATATACAGAACCTCGTTGAAAATAATCGCATCAAAATCCTCGTCCGGAACGTACTTCTCTGCATCCGCCTGTGCAAAACGACCCATGTGAGCCGCGCTCTTTGCCGCCGCGTGGTCAATTGCGGCTTTCGAGAAGTCGATGCCGAGGTATTTACTGTAGGCTTCCGGGTTCAGTCTGTGGAGCAGGATCCCTTCGCCGCAACCGACGTCTAAAACAGATCCGCCCGGCTTTAAGAATTGAATGTAGCCGGCAATGACACTGTAGCGCGCCAATTCCTCGAGATCGCCCAAATCGCCCCAAACTCCTGCGGCGTATTCCGAGTCCCACATTTCTTGGGACACGGGGATGTCTCGTCTACCATGGCGCTTCTCCCAGGACGCGACCCTTCCGGACAAATGCGTCGCAAGCCGTGTTTTCTTCCCGAAGACGTGCTTGTAGTAACTCTCATAAAGAAACTGCTCGAAGCGCGACTTAATCTGTTTGGGTCGCAGCACGCGCAGCACCCCTGCGGGGCGCTTGACCAGCTGTTTCATACTTGGAACCATCACCGTAAGGGCCGCGGTCTGTCCAGCGGACCTAAGCCTTTATCGCTCCGTGGAAATCGCGTTTCGTGCATTGGACCCGGCGGCCGCAAATATGTTGATAATCCAAGCGGCTGATTTTGTGCACATTGTTACCTCAGCAATCGAGTGGTAGCGGCGTTTCAGCCGGTTGCTGATCGCAACGGCTCGCGTGCTTTGTTCATATAGGGAAGTAATAAATACCCCGCCCGGTCTGAGCCAAGACTCGTATCGCTGCACCACTTTCACCGGTTGGTCCAGATAATAGAGAACCTCGTTGAAGATGATCGCATCAAAGCTCTCATCCGGAACAAACGTCTGCGCGTCGCCTTGGACAAAAACAATTCGGGAATTGCCTTTGTCTCCGGCTTTGTCAACGGCGGTCTGCGAGATGTCGACGCCTACGTATTTGCTAAAAGCCTGCGAACTCAGTTTCTGGATCAGTATCCCTTCGCCGCAGCCGACGTCTAAGATGGATCCCCTCCGCTTGAGAAATTGAATATAGCCTGCAACGACACTGTAACGATTGAGCTCTTCCAGTTGATCGAGATAGCCCCAACGAGCCCCGACATAATCCGACTCCCAGGCCTCTTTCGACATCGGGATGTCACCCTTTCCCTGGCGCTTTTCCCAGGACGCGATCCTCCTGTCCAATCGGCTCGCAAGCGGGGTCTGTCTTCCGAAAAGGAATTTGTAAAAGCAAGCGCAAAGAAACTTCTGAAACAGTAATTGCGCCTGCCTTGGCCCGCAAAGACCGAGGATTCCGGTGGGAAAAATTGACTTGGCCAAAACTTTCAGTTCGGCGGTCATAGCGTTGCCCCTCCTGACTATCAGGGACTGTGTCGTAATCCCGTTCATGGTTTCGACAAGCTCACCACGAACGGGCTGAGCTATATGCGAATTCAAGTATTTAGCCGCTTGCCCTGAGCTTTGTCGAAGGGTGAGCAGGTTAGGTGACACAGTCTCAAACGGGAGGAGTTCGGTGCCGGATGGCTCCTTGCAGCAGACCGATCTGTGTACCGAGAGTCTTCATCCATGCAAGGCGAGATTCCTTTCGGAAAACGCGCGCAGCACAGCCGATCAGGCTCCGCCACGTTTGCACATACGATTTCCACGGATGCGCGAGCGTTAACCCTCCGCCGTAGCGCTTGTTCATCAGCACGTTGTATTGCGCCCACATGCGCGCCTGACGAAAGAGAGAGCCAGGCCGGCTGCTGAAGCGGACGTGCATGACCGCCTCCGGCACGAAATGCAACTCAAATCCGCTGAGCTGGATCCGAAAACAATAATCGGTATCTTCCAAGTAGGGCAATGACTCGTCAAAACCGCCCACTCGCTCGTGAATGGCCCGTTTAACGCCCAGGCCGCCGCCTCCCGCGTGAGGCAGGTAGGGAGGATAGGCAACCCTCTGTAAACCGCCACCCTGCGCGTTCTTCAAGTTCTTGTAGATCGAAGGCGGATTGAGCTTTGCGAAGTCGATACGGTTGGCGGCAAAGTCGCAACGGGAAAGGGCATCGCCCATTGCAGCAAGCCAGCCGAGGCCGACTTCATCATCCGCGTCGCAAAACACGATCGCCTGGCCCTGGGCGACTCTCGCTCCGGCGTTGCGCGCGTGCGCCGCGCCGCGCCGATCGGAGGCATCGATCATGCGCAAACCAGGAAGCCGTCCGGCGTAGGTCTCCACGATCCCCCCAGTTCCGTCAGTCGAGCCATTGTCGGCGACGACGACCTCCCAGGACTGGCTCCACTCCTGGCGGCACAAGGCTTCGAGCTGATTACCGATTGTGGGAGCTGCGTTAAAACACGGAATCACCACGCTCAACTGCATGCCAACCTCCGCGTGCAACAGGGACAGGGTCTATAAAGATTGAGAAATTCTCTGGCGTGACGGCTTGCCGCGCTTAGACGATGTATCCAGGCGTCTAAAGTCGGTCGTCCATAAGAGCATCGGCCGGACAATGCCGGCAATAGCGCCTGCATAATCGCCGCGCGCCGAATCGCCGTCGAGACTGTCGATGACATGAAAAGCAACCGCATCGGCTTCATAAAACTGAAGTTCTTGCTGGCTCGTCTCAAGCCCCGCATCGACGAGAACCGTTCCTTCCGAAAGGAGGTTGCCTGGAATCCATGCGGTACTCGTGTATTCGCCGGCGGGACGCGGTCGTTGCCGCCAGGCCGGATCGAGATCATTCGAAGAAAAAAGCAGGGTTCCTTCCTCGTTGTAAAAACTAAAAAACGGCATCAGCACATGTTCCGAGTTGAGCACTTCGTACGTAAGTTCGACTGCAACGCTCTTTCGGATGTCTACAGCTTCGGTCACCTGGCCGTCCTGATCGCGCACTTTAACGGCTCGGAGTCGCGCCACTTTACCGGCCGGCGCCTTTTGCGGATCTGTCCATTCCCGCGCCGCCGTCGTGCCCAAACCCGAGTGCAAGTAGGCGCTGACGACCTGATGCGACGGTCCATCCTTCACCAGTCGGCCGTCCTCAAGAAAAAGACAGCGCGGACAGAGGCGGGTGACCGCCGTCATATCGTGCGATACGAAGAGAACGGTTCGACCTTGGTGTCCAACGTCTTGCATCTTGTTCAAGCATTTCTTTTGAAAGCGCGCGTCGCCTACAGCCAGCACTTCGTCGACTAGCAGGATTTCCGGTTCCAGGTGGGCGGCCACGGCGAATGCCAGACGGAGCTGCATACCCGTGGAATATCGCTTGACCGGAGTATCGATGAATCTCTCGACCTCCGCAAAGCTCACAATTTCATCAAACTTACGGTCGATCTCGGCTTTCTTCATGCCCAAAATGGCGCCATTGAGGTAAATATTCTCGCGGCCGCTAAGCTCCATATGAAAGCCCGTTCCGACTTCTAAAAGCGAACCCACCCGGCCGTAGATGTCGACAAAGCCCCTCGTCGGCTCAGTGATCCGTGCAAGAATCTTTAGCAAGGTGCTTTTTCCGGCGCCGTTGCGGCCGATAATGCCGACCACCGCTCCTTGCTCAATCTCGAAAGAGACGTCCGCCAATGCCCTGTATTTCTCCCGACCGCTTGAATTTCTGGGGGATGGACTGCCCTTTTCACAACGGATCTTGGAGCGCAACGCGCGGAACGGAGCAGCCATGACATTGCTCAACGAATCCCTCAGCGTCTGATACTTCTCTTGTCTTACGGCGATAGAATATACTTTGCCGATATTTTGAGCTTTAATGGCGATTTGCTTCATTAAGGATCCTGGTCAAATGTTGGGAATATTTTAGCTCACCGATAAGAAAATCGCGGTCAACCAGCACGGGCGGAGGATCTCATATGGATCGCCGTGACTTCGACGTTTGTCGGGAAGCTTAAAGCATGGGCAACCATAGAGGCGACATCCTCGGGCTTCATCAGCTTTTCGGGACGGTAAGGGCGGTCCTCATAGGCATGTACCGTCGCCTGCATCGGCGTCGCGGTTCTGCCGGCAAACACGTTAAGAACCCGAACACCGTGGGAATTGATCTCCTCTCGCAAAGTGTCCGCGACTGCCTTGAGCGCATGTTTAGTCGCAGAGTACTGGCCCGAGTTGGCTACAGGGCTAAGCCCGGCGCTGGAATTAATAAATACGATCTGACCTTGCCGGGATTTCAACATGGGCAGCAGCGCTCGGGTCAGCAGGTACGGCGCCCGCACGTTAACGTTGAACTGCCGATCCAAGTCACGAACCGAAGCGGTTTCCAGACTCCCGAACGCGATCACGCCGGCGCTGTGAACCAGCATGTCGACTTGGCCGCAATCGCGCGAGAAACTATCGGCAAAGCTCTCGATCTGTTCAGGCGCGGTCAAGTCAATTTGATAAGCGAGCGTACGAGCATTTTCTTGCATAGTTCGAGCCACAGTCTGGAGGGTTTCCAGCCGCCTTCCAAGCAGGCAAACTGCCGCCCCGCGCGCTGAAAGTTCCCCGGCAATGGCTTTGCCGATACCGCTGCTCGCTCCCGTAACGACCGCCAGCTTTCCTGCAAAGGGCGCGCTCGGAAAGCTTGTTTCCGCCTGCTCCCGCCGCTCAACCGGCAAGCTAAATTCCACTGTGCTGCTCACGCGGACTCCCTCAAGAGGCCGTGCCGCTCCAGAGCCTCAGCCGCCCGATGGATGGCGTTAAAAGACATTCCGGATCGGTCCGCAATATCGAGCAAGCTGTTCCGGCCATCTGACATATTGAGCACCCATAGCATTGCGAGTTCCCGTTTTTCGCCGTCGCTCTGCCCGCCGATGGCTCCATAGAGCCCCCGTTTTCCCAACTGAGGCTCGCATTTTGGATTCAAGTTCACATAAGTCCTGTTTCTCTCTACCAGCTGAAGCACGTCTCGGCACATCGACAGCGAACCCGCCACATGTTGGGGCCGGACGAAGCTCAAATCGTCCGCGGAAGTATGATACTCCGGGAATCGGCCGTGCGGAGTTCTCATGAAACAGCCCACCGGAAGATCGAACCCGGGCGAACAAAACTGGCGCTCGTCGTAGCCGTACGGAAAGAACTCCATCACCTCGTAACGCTGGCCGGAATCCTTCAAGGTTTTGACAACCGCTCGATCAATCTCGGCGTTGCCGCGGCGGCTCCTTTTATAAGTGAAGCTGCCGGAATCTCCCAGACAGGCGAGTATCAATCCGCCGCGTATTCGACTTAAACGATCTTCGTTCTTGCATAACCAAGCGATCGAGCCGATCGTCCCGGGAGTGAAGAGAAAACGATAGGAGTACCGAAGCGGAACGGAACTCAACTGTTTGGCTAGAAAGGTCGCCGCGGCGATACCCGACAAGTTGTCATTGGCCAAGGAGGGATGGCAGATATGACAAGAGATGATGATTTCATCTTCGCGCTCGCCTTGGAGGTAGTATTCGCCATAGGTGAGAGAACCGTTTTTCAGCGTTGAGTCGATGTAAACTTCATATTCGCCGTGTTTGAGTTGGAGAAATTGACCTTGGCTCAGACAGAAGCCCCAGTTTTCTTGGTAATAAGAGGTGCGATAAGGGATCCAATCGGAATGCTCGGGCGATGTAAAAAGATGGCCCTTCAGCTCCTCGAGCGAAAGCCGCGCATGAATAGGAACACTATAGCCGACCACATGGAGGTTGGATTTCATGAAATCGACGATCCTGGCGCCGGTCGCGTCCTTGATATAAGCATCCCGAATATTCCACTCCTTGGGAACGGTCCAATCGAATACTTCCGTGCCGCTAGGAACTTCATGAATTGCGAGGTCGATGTGCTTGCGCAGTAGATGGAGAGTCTGGCGCTGTCCATTTCCGGTAAGGCTCCTGCAAATCGGATATAGACCTTCCATTAGATGAGCGATCTCTTCACAGATCCTTTCCTCGCCCACGGGGGAATCAGGGCCGGACTCGCGCTCCAATCTTGCGGCGGCGCTTATCATCCTCAACTCTCCAGCACGCGGATTTCCGGAACCGGGACCATGAACTTCCCGCCCCGTTTCCGGTACTCCATTTGTTGCTCGATGATCTCGTCGACAAAATTCCAGGCGAGCAACAAAACATAATCCGGTTGGTCGAGCAGCAGCCGTTCGGGCCCTACGACCGGGATGTGGGTCCCCGGAGTATAGAGACCCTGCTTGAGCGGGCTGCGATCGACGATATAGGGAAGCAGCTCGCGGCCGATCTCCAAATACTCAAGCAGGGTGTTCCCCTTGGCAGGCGCTCCATATCCCGCGACTCGCCGGCCTCTTTGGGCCAATCCCGTAAGGGTCTCATGGAGGTCCCTTTTGATTTTTTGTGCCCGCTCTGCGAAACGCAAAAAAGTTTCAAACCGGTCGAGGGCGGCGGCTCTTTCTTCGGCGAGAATTTCGGCAACCCCGGAATGCACCCGGCGTTCGCCTTGGCGCTGCACATGCACCCGCAGTTGGCCATGATGCAAAGGCACCCGTTCGGCATCGACAACGCTCATGCCATGCCGCTCAAAAAGATGTTTCATCGGACCGAGCGCCCAATACGAGACATGTTCATGATAGATTGTATCGAAAGCCACCTGATCGATGAGATCCAACAGGTAATGCATCTCGACGACGAAAATTCCTCCGGGTTTCAGAACCGTTTTGATTCCCTGGATGAAGTCACCCAGGTTCTGAATGTGAGGAAATGTGTTCGTGGCGGTCACTAATGTCGCGCGGCCCCACCTGGAGGCGATTTCCTGAGCCGTCGCCGCGGTAAAAAGATCCGTATATCGTTCAATGCCATCGCTTGAGGCGAATTCGGCAAGATTTTGCGCCGGATCGACGCCCAGCGGACGGATTCCGTGACGCTTGAAACCCTGCAGCAAGGTTCCGTCGTTGCAGCCGATGTCGATGACGAGATCGGCCGCACCGAGCCGGTATCGTTCGACAAGCTCGTCACTGAGTTCCCATAAATGCTTTTTGAGGGTATCGGACGCCGATGAGATATAAAGATAATTTTGGAACATCAACCCCGGCGGCACGGATTCCATCAACTGAACGTGACCGCAAGACCGGCAGAATCCGACGCGCAGGGGATACTTCGATTCGCGAGATTGGACCTCCTCTTCACGCAGAAATTGATTGGCCAGCGCCGTATCGCCGAGATCCAAGAACATGTCAACCCTGCCAGATTGGCAAACAATGCACGCTCTCGTTGACGGGCCGGTTGAATTTTTCATCGTCACTACCCCTCTCCTTGCTCCCTGCACCCTGCTCTTAGCTCTTTACTCTTTGCTCTCTACTGTACGAAAGGTCTGCAGACCTGAGAACCATGGACTTCATGCGCGACGGGAACTTCGGTCAAGCTCCGCAAGGCATCCCGCACGGCCGGTTGCTTCCCCGGCTTCACGATGAAAAGAAGGAACCCTCCACCGCCCGCGCCACAGAGTTTACCGCCCTCCGCGCCCGCCTCCATTGCCCCGCGGTACCATCCGTCGATTTCACTCGTCGTGATTTTGCTTGATAAATGCCGCTTCAGATTCCAGCTTGCATCCAGAATGCGGCCGAATTTCCGGATGTCGAAACCTCCATTACTGCATAAGGTCTGCAGTTGAACCGCATGCTCTCGCATGCGTAAAAGAGTATCCAATTTGGCCGCCGTGTTGGCCTTCTGTTCGTTTAGCACTGAACTGCTGTCGCGCTGATGGCCTGTCCAAAACATGAGAATGCAATCGAACAGCGCCTTCAGCCCGCCGTTGTTCAATCGTTGAGGCTCGACGGTGACCGCCCCGCCGGACTTGAAAGAGAAGAAATTCAGACCTCCGAAAGCGGCGGCGTACTGATCCTGCTTTCCGATCGGTTGCTTGAGAACGTCGATCTCGATGTAAGAGGCCTCTTCCGCAAGTTGTCCGGCGGAAACGCGCTCGCCGCGAAATGCATGAAGCGCGTTGAGGAGCCCTACGGCGAAGCTGCTCGACCCGCCCAGACCCGTCGAAGCCGGCAGGTCGGCTACGGTGCTGACGTAAATGGGCGGCTCAATTTCGAGAAAGCGGAGACACTCGCGCGCGATATCGTTCTGAATGTCATCGACTCTCTGGACCTGCTCGCTCTTGGAATAGTTGAGGCGGATCGACTCGTTAAAGACGCTCCCATGCCGTTTGACGGTCACGTAGATGTATTTATCGATCGCCGTGCTGAAAACGGCGCCGGACTCGCGGTCGTAAAAATCCGCCAGATCGGTGCCCCCGCCGGCGAAACTGACCCTCAGAGGCGTGCGGGTCATGACGAGGCCGGGATTCTGTCTCGCGGGATAACTAACCATGTTTCACGGACCAGTCGTAAGGAATTGCCGGCGTGAACGGATCCAACCGCATCATTTCATCCGGGTCATGAGGTTCAGTCGCGCAGTTCGCAAGGATCACCATTTTATCGCCGAACGCTTTATAGCCGTTCGCGATGCCCGGCGGCATCTGCACCAAACAATAATTATCCTCGCCGAAAAACACTTCCTGGAGCTCTCCGCGCGTCGGCGAGTTCTCCCGTAAATCGTACATAACGAGCTTCGCGCGTCCCGAAAGCACCGCATTGTTAACGGTCATCGACCTGTGCACGTGCCACGCCTTCACGACTCCCGGCCATGCGCATGAAAAGTAAATTTCACCAAACCGGGTAAAGTGAGGATCCGTCGCCTTCATCATATGCATGATCTTGCCCCGCTCATCGACGATTTGTCGCAACGGGATAATCTTGACTCCGTCAATCATGGCTCACCCCGCATCTTTCGGTATTCCAGCGCAACTCGCCATCCAAACTCCGGCTCTGTAGCAGATGGCGCAGCCACTTGAGTCGGGTAAAGCGATTATCCGAAAAAAGATCCGCGCTCAGGCCGATGGATCGAAACGACTGGTAAAGCTCCTGAGCTCCTCCTGGCGCCGACCACTGAAACTGAAACGTGGGGAAAATCCTTTCAAACTTGCTAAAGTCGGCCTTGTAGGTGCGCTGGTCCGCTCCGTCCCGGCCTTGCACTTCCAATTTGCAGCCCGGAATCGTCCCCGCGGCGATTTCGGCAAGCTCCATCACCTGGTGGTTGAGATGGTTGGCTCCAACATTGATCGCCTGGTTATGAACGTCGGCGACCGGCGCTTGTAAAATTCTCATGAAAGCCCGCGCCGCATCCTGCACGTGAACCACCGGCCGCCACGGTTTTCCATCGCTGTAGACCACGACTTTGCCTGAGGTCACGGCGGTGCCGATCAAATCGTTGAATACGGTGTCGAAACGCATTCTCGGCGACAGGCCGTAGAGAGTTCCGTTACGCAAAAAGGTGGGTGAAAAGCCGTCACCGGCCAATGCCGCGATTGCCCGCTCGGCTAAGACTTTCGAGCGCGCGTATTCCGTTCTAGGATCGAGCGGCGACTCTTCGTTCACTACGGCGGCCTCGGACATGCCGTACATGATGCACGAGGACGAAAAAAGGAAGCGCTCGACCCCCGCCGATTTTGCCAGTTCGGCGAGACGAACGGTTCCTTCGTAGTTGATCTGCCGGGTCCACCCGGCGTCGAGATTCCCGATCGGATCGTTGCTCAGCGCGGCGAGGTGAACGACGGCATGAAAGCCTTTTAAGTCTTTGCCGGCAAGGTCGCGAATGTCCTTGGCAAGCCACGGCACCCTCACGGGGTCGGGCACCAACGTGCACTGACCAAAGTACCCGGTGTCTAAGCCCACCACGTCGTAACCCGCTTGGACGAACATGGGAGCCATCACGGATCCCAAATAACCGTTATGCCCGGTGATCAATACTCGTGGTTGCATCGCCATTTTCGCCTTTCGCCGAATCACAGGTGAGCTGATCTTCTACCCATCGAATGAGCGGCTTATCGTCGGAAACTCGAAAAAACGGACAACCGGCCTGCTCGGCGGCCTCTCCGTCGCGCTCGTCGTCGCCGATAAAAAACGTCCGGCTTAAGTCAAGATGGAAATCCCGCTGGGCTCGAAACAGCATGCCGGGTCTCGGCTTTCGGCAGTCGCAACCGGCGTTCCAATCGTGAGGACAATAATAAATCGCATCGATGTGACCGCCGGATTCCTGCGCTGCTTGTTTCATTCGCCGGTGAATGTTGTTGAGCTCGGCCCCGGTCATCGCCCCGCGCGCGATCCCCGCCTGGTTTGAAACGACAATGACCCGATAGTCGTTCTCATGGAGCAAACGCAGCGCCGTTTGCGCGCCGGCCAACCAATCGAATTCTTTCCAGGAACAAACGTAATGAGCGCGCGGCGGTTTTTTGTTGAGAACGCCGTCGCGGTCGAGAATGATCGCTTTTCGGCGCGCAAAAAACTGTTCGGTCAGCGGCAGCCTGCGATGCGACCCCACGCTGTAGTACCGGTGGTCGCTCACGAATCCGAGCAGTTGTCTTTCTTCCGCCAAGCGGGGATAAACCGCGGTCTCGAACAGACAATTTTCTCGGCCCAGCAAGCCGACAATGTCTTTGTCCAGGATTGCATAACTGATTTCTACCCCGTTCAAATCCGGATGGCTGCAGCTCTTGTCGTAAATCGAAACGTTGCCATCGGCTTCCACCCGCACGCTGTTCTGCGTATAACCGTCTTTGTTGCTGTACACCGTAATCATGGCGGCGGCGCCGCTCTCCTGGAAGCGCTGCCACATAGGTTTGAATCGCATCGGCCAATAATTGTCGCAGTACATGAGCAGAAAGCGCGGATCTAAATAAGGCGCCGCGAGTTTGACCCGCCTCCCTGTATCGTCGTCCACTCCGCTCACTGAATACTCGATGCGCACGCCCCAGCGACGGCCGTTTCCGAAATAGTCGCGGATCACATCCGGGAGGTAACCCAGCAACAGGAGGACGCGCTCAAATCCTTGCTCGCGCAACTGCTCGATCTGGTACTCCAGGAAAGGCTTTCCGCAGATCTCCACCATCGGTTTGGGACGCGTGTCGGTCAAGGGCCGCAGGCGCGCTCCGCGTCCGCCGGCGAGGATTACAGCTTGGGTGGGTCGCGCGACGTTTTGTACGCTCACGGGATCTTCCTCCGCTCATCCCAACGCGCGCGCGCGGACATGCAGAGTCTCGGCACGGTCCGCCGCCAAACAGGCGGTCAAAAGGTGGCATAGCAGGCCCTGTGCGCTCTCGACCAGACCATAGGCTCCCTTGCTCGTGGGCAAAAGCAGGCGTTCGTCAACCATCGTCTTTAGAGCGCCGCCGTCAAAGCCCAAAAATCCGATCGTAACCACGCCGCTCGCGCGGGCCATCTCCACCGCACGGATCAGATTGGGCGAGTTCCCGCTGGCTGAAATAACTACGAGGACGTCGCCCGGCCTGGCAAAATTCTCCAGTTGCCCGGAGAAAGAGCGCTCATATCCTTCGTCATTGGCGAGAGCGGTGAGCCACGATACGTTGTCAGTGAGACTGACGACTCGAATCGGCAACTGGCCCGAAGTTTTGGTCGCCTTTCCGAGATCATTAGCCCAGTGAGAGGCCGTCGACGCGCTGCCGCCGTTTCCCGCTAGATAGATCATAGCTTTGCGGTCCCGTGCCTGGCGCAAGGTATGAAATACTTGCTCGACTTCTTTGAGATCCAAACGGCCCAGGAGCTCGAAGAATTCCTGCACGAAATCTGCGGCAATTTGCCGCACAGGGCAATTTGAAGTGCGCATGCCTTCCTCCGGTGAAATTCTGGATGGAATCTAAATAAGAATCAGGATCCAACCTTGGCCGGGCGGCGGTAGCCGTCATCGGCGTCCTGGGCGAGAAGATTTGACCAGTTTGCCCATCGTCGCGTTAGTCTCATTCCGGCTTCGAAACTAAACTGAGGCTGGTATCCAAGCATTCTCTTTGCTTTGTCAATTCGGAATACCGTTTTGGTCTGGTATAAGCGGATTGTCAGAGGATCGAGAGGCTCCAACGGCTTTTCGTTTTTACTGGATGTGAGTTGCGCCTGCGCGGCCGCTTTTCGTTTGAGCGCGGCTTTTTTGAGAGATTGCCGATAACCTGCGGAAACGAACCGTCTTGTGAGCTGCCGGAGTAACTCCGCCTCGCGAGTTCGCAAAAGCCTGCGGCGAATTTCCGGCTCAGAAAAAACAAGTCTCACGCCCTCGTTTAAAAGACTCGGCCGTTTTTGTTGGCTGGCCTTGTAAGCCGCCCGAGCCTCCTCGGCTGACATGTTCACGGTGGCGGATACTCCCAGCATGCTTTCGAAGCGGGCGTAGAACACCTTCCAGGTGATCGGTCGCTCAGCTGCGATTAGGAACGTTTCACCAATAGCTTCCTTTCTGACCGAAGCTACCATCATCGCGCTGACGAGGTCATCGACATAAACGGGGCTACAGAGGCCATCGCCGCCGTCGATCAAAATCAGTCTTTCGCTCTTCAATCGCTGCAAGACGTTTTGCGTCCAAACCGTCGCATACGGACCATAGACTTCGGCAGGCTGAAGCACAGTCACCGGCAGGCCCCAACGTTGGCCGTAATGCATCACGAGCTTCTCCGCATCGAGCTTACTGTCCGGATAGACGCTGCCCAGATAGCGTCGCGGCGCGCGTTCATCGAGGTCTCCATCCGGCGTAACTCCATAGACCAGCACCGTACTGAGATGCACGAGCCTGCCGATGCGTTTTGTAATCGCGGCGTTTAAAACGTACTGCGTCCCTTGAAGGTTGACGGCGCGTTGTTGTTCCTCGGTTCCCGTATTCCCATACGCGCAATGAAAAATTACGTCACAGCCATCAGCGGCTCGCGCAACACTTTCGGGATCTGTTACGTCGCCGCGGACGAACTCGATCGGAAATCGCGCGATTCGACAGGCTCCCGGCAAATTTCTAACCAGAACACGAATGCTGACCCAGCATTCGGTCGAGAGTCTTTCGACCAAGCGGCCGCCGATAAACCCGGTTCCACCGGTAACAAGGACCCTCTTACCCGCAAGCGCGTCTTTGGCCTGCTGCAGACTCTTCATAGCCGACCTCAAAAGGACCATGGGTGCCTGAGACACCGCCGAGTTTCGTAACACCTTTCAATAAGTTGAATCGTTTTTCGCGCCTCTTGACCGGTAACGAAAGGCTCCCGGCTTGCTTGAATCGCCTCTGCAAAATCCTCTATTTCACGATGGAACGCTTCTTCGAAGGTCGCGACGCCTCCGTCCTGTAAAACTCGCCCGAGGAGAAACACCTCCTGACCGTTCAGTTCGAGGCGTAATTCCGGGTTCTCGGTCCACAGCTGGACTTCCAATTGGCCGCGCTCGCCCGTAATGATGAAGCTGTTTCTCAGATTGCGCGTGCGGCTTAACTCAACGGCGCCGGCAGCGCCGTTTGCCAGCTCGAGGTAGATCTCGCAGTTGGCCTCCACTCCTCCCATTGAATCGTCGACGTAGGCGGCGGTTTTGCAGCTGCCTAGCCACCACAACAGCAGATCAAGCGTGTGAGCGCCAAAATCCATGAGCACGCCTCCACCCGCTGTTCGCCTATAAAACAAGTAATCGGATTCGACCGGCCACTTGAAAATAACCCCCATCCGTAGATCAAAACTGTTAATGTTTCCGAGCAGACCTGCCGCCAAGAATTGCTTCACAAACTGACAAGCAGAGAAAAATCGAAACTCCAAACCGACGGCTAAGATGGCCCCGCGGGAGTGGGCGGCATCGATCATCGCGTCGCATTCGCTGGTTTTCAAAGCCATGGGCTTTTCCACAAAAACGTGGATCCCATGCCGTAAAAGTTCGATCGCAACCGGCGCGTGAAGATGGTTCGGCAGCGCTACAACGGCGGCGTCTACGGCGCCGATGATCTTGCGGTAGTCGTCCACCACGAAGGGCACCGCGTAAGCCTTTGCCAACGCTTCGGCGCGGGCCAGCGATTTGTCCACGAGAATTTCGGCTGTCATCCGATCGGAGCCGGATATAATCGGCAAATGGTTAATCGTTGTGATCGCGCCGCAGCCGATGATGGCAAGCTTGAGCTTGCCGTCCGGGGCTGGAAAGATCGTCTCAGCCAAAGGCGAACCGGTGTTTGTAACCCGCATAGAGTTCATAGGATGCCTCGTCTTTGGGGACTGGAGTGCCCTCTCTGTCTCTATCTTTGTCTTTCCGGTCAGATAATATCGGCGAAACTTCTCTCCATCCGCCGGAAATAAAGGGCGGCGCCAACGAGCAGCGTCAAGGCAGCGAGCGAAGAAACAACAATCATCGGTCCGGGCGCCGAACCCGTCTCCAGCAATGCCCAGCGAAACCCTTCCACGACGCCTACCATAGGATTGATCCCGTATAGCGTTCTCCAGGGTTCGGCTAACAGACTGCTCGGGTAGGCAATCGGTGTGGCAAACAGCCAACACTGAATGAGAAAAGGGACCGTATAGCGGACGTCGCGGAAGTGGACATTCAGCGCCGCAAGTCCGATTCCGACTCCTAGCGAAGTGACCAGCGCCAGGAGAAGGAAAGCCGGGATCCAAAATAGGTGCACGCCCGGATAGATCCCGTAGTAAAGCATCATGCCAAGAAGCACGATGAATGACGGCACAAAGTCGATGAGCCCTCCCAACACCGATGCGATGGGAATAGTCAACCGTGGGAAGTAAACCTTGTTGATCAAGTTCGAGCTGTTCACCAGGCTGTTGGAAGCTTGACCGACGCCGTTAGCGAAGAACGTCCATGGTATGAGCGCCGCATAGGAGAAAATCGGGTACGGAACTCCGTCCGAGGGCATTTTGGCCAGTTGGCCGAAGAAGAGACTGAAAATTACCATTGTAAAGAACGGCTGAAGGACGGCCCAGGCAACCCCCAGCACCGTCTGTTTGTAGCGCACTTTCACATCGCGCCATATTAGAAAGTAAAGCAGCTCGCGATATTCCCACAGTTCATGCAACCTGACAGAAACCCACCCTCGGGATGCGGTGATGCGAACGGCTGGGATTTCGTGGGTCGAACTCATGCAATACTCCTGGGCAGGATTATTCAGAGACGCGCCGCTGCGTCTCACCATGGCGCACGAGAAGGTGCCGGCTCCAAGTTTCTGTTCCTTTACGATTGCGGCTGAGGCTCAGGTTCAGGGAGAGTGCTCGGCTCAACCTTAGCCTTAACCTCAGCCTGGCTTGGATTCAGGGCCGATCCCGGCAGCCTTTGAATCGCGCCGAGGTAATGGGTGCATAACCACGGGATCTTTTCGAGCAGATCGCAGATCATCCATGAATAGGGAGCAAGCAGACGGGCAACCGGGGGAGCCAATGTAATCTTTTGAAGCGTGACGCGACATGCGGGGAAAAGCTTCGCGATCTCCTGCTTTTTCACACCGAGAACGTCCGGGTTTCGCGGGTTGTTGACGTGAAAATCGTACCAGAGAATTCGCCCGGTTCGTTTAAGCACCCGGAGCATCTCCCCGGCGATCTGCGCTCTCAGTTCCGGATCCAAAATCGAGGTAAAAACCGTCGCCTGAAGCACGACGTCGAAGCTTTCATCTGGAAAAGACAGATGCGCCGCATTTGCCTGTTGCAGCTTCACGCCTTTCGGGCAGAGTCTCTCCGCTAGCGCCACACGATCCTTCAGCAGATCGATGCCGGTCAGATTCTCGGGGGTCGCGCCCCACTTTATGAATTCCCTCAGCCAATGACCGTTTCCGCAACCAATTTCCAGTATGGTCCTCGAGTAAAGAGGCGCCATCCCATGTCGCTCGATCGCCCCCAAAAACCGACGCTCCAATTGCTGCACAATGAAGAGATGACCATCATCAAACCACGAGTAGCGCTCGCTTCCCGCGGGGCGGCGTTCGTAGGCTTCGCGGATCCGAGCGTTTTCGACCTGGACGGATTCCGTAGGAAGAATGTTTTCCGTCTTCATTACAAACTCAAGAAGCGCGCCTGACCGAGCCTTGAGCATCTGATGCGCTTTGGATAAACCGCTGCGCATCGCACACCCGATCGATGACTGTGGCGAACTTCTGATCGAACGGTTGCGCATTGCACTTGTAAATCCAAAGCGTTCCGCTCGTGGAAGTTACGAATCAGGTTTTGACCCCAGTACCCTGCGCCGATGCAGGCTATCTTGGGTGCAGTGTCGTCAGCCATACGAATTCTCCCGCGACTGACGAGATCTCGGAGCTGACGACCGCGTCAGTGTCGAAAACGCGTCGGAGGGAGCGCGCCGCAGGACCACAAAGTCGATGAAGCCGTAAAGAAACCCGATACCGTAGCCGAAATGGTAACAAGCGAACACGAGCGGCAGGATGGGCAAAAACCTCCATCCGTGCCGGGCGGCAGTCGCGCTTGAGGCGAAAAAATTGCAAGACAGATACTGAACGACCATGCCGAGCCAAACCCATAAAGCTAGAGGATAGAAAAGTCCGACGACGGGCAGTACGAGCAGGCAAAAGACAAAGCTCCCCGGCACCAGATGCCGCAGCGAAGCAGGCTTTCGGTGCTTCTGAACAACGCGAATCTTCCAGTAGCCATACTGCATATATTGGCGGAAAAGCGCTGACAGGCTGGCCCGCGGATGGTACCAGCTTTTGATGCGCGGAGACTGCCAGATTTTTCCTCCGGCGCGCGTGAGCCGCAAATTAAGTTCATCGTCTTGATTTCTTATTAACGCCTCATCGAACAGGCCGACCTGCTCAAAGACTTCCCGCCGGTAAAAACCGCCAAACACCGTATCGGCTGGCCCTTCGTAATAGGCGTCGTGCCAACGGGCTCCGCCGGCCGAGAACCGGCTGTGATGAGCAATGGCGATGGCTTTTTGTAGCCACGACTGTCCTTGACAGATCATGCTGCCACCGACATTGTCCGCTCCTCTTTGTTCTAAGACTTCCAGGCTGATTCGCAGGTAATCGGGCGCATAATGGTTGTGGGCCCCCATGATGGCAATGTAACGGCCGCGTGCCTGAGAAATCCCTGCGTTGATTCCGCGCGACGTCATGCGATCAGGGTTATCGATAATCTTCAGTCTTTGATCGGCCCGGGCTAGATTTTCGAGAATCTCGCGGGTTCCATCGTCCGACATTCCGTCAGCGATAAGAACCTCGAAGTCGTGCGGAATCCCCTCTTGAGACAGAACTGTCCGGATACAATCTGCGATGTGCGCCTTTTCGTTCCGGCAAGGGATGACGACCGATATCAGCGGGTGCGCTTGTGGTGTCATAATTTGGCAAAATCGATGACAGTTGTATGAAAAACAGGTCAGGTAGGATCAGACTAGTGTCGGGTTGACCCAACACTCCATGGTTAGTGTCTCAAAGGTGAGAAGTCCGCGCTAAAGGATTTTTATGACTGTCCCTTAACAAGGATTTGGCACCAATTGGGTGATGTAATCCACGAGCAGGTCAGACAGATCGTCGTTTCTGCGGTTATAGCGAAACTCCAGTTCTTTGAGATAAATGGGAAAGCGTTGCTTCGAGATGCCATCGAGGCGTTCTTTTGCGAAACTCCAAAAGCCTTCACCGCGGTCGATCTCAAGCTTCTCTCTAAAAGGCGTTGTATGCTCGATGTTAAGACTCCCCTTGCTCCAGAACAAAAGCGCGTCATAACCCCTAAAGCCGTCCGTGTAAACCACCGAACCTATTTTCGCCGCCCGAATGTTCTCCTTAGCCAAAGTATCCGCACTTATGTGTTTGGCGAGACTAAGTTCAACCTTGCCCTGACCTTCCATTAACCCGAAAACCGGCGTTCGGCCGATAGGTTGCCGATGTCGCGACCCTTTGCTCCCGCACCTGAAATAGTGCTCGTCGAATCGGTTCTCCTCGCCGGTGGATTCCGGCCTGTTCTGCAGAGCGATGGCGCAACGGATCAGATCGACGGCCTTAAGAGCCGTCGGATAACTAATCCCGATCTCCGTCGCGATACGCAGCGTGGGAACCTCCAGTTCGAACAACTTCAGGGTCCACAACCATTGTCTGGCCTTTAGATTGAGCCTGCCAATCCACCGGCCGCTGAAATCCTGAAAAGTATAACCGCATCGACCACAGCGGTATCGTTTCTCGGCCAAGCGATAGATCTTGGCGCTGCGACAACGAACACAGAAGCGGCTCTTTCCCTGCCAAGCTTTCTTTGCGAGATACTGCCGCGCGCGACTTTCACTACGAAGTAACGATTCCAAGGACTTGAGCAGCATAGTCCCCGTATTCAGTGCCAAATTTTTAAGCGCGTTGCCGTTTTTTTCTTGCCGGCCGTAGTCCAACGGCGGAAAACGGATCTAGATGGCATCCCGATTGCGGGACAGACCGCGAAACTAACGATCCGTAAAGCCGCGGCCAGCCCCGACGACTGCGTCCCTCGCCGCTACGCTGGACAAAGGAGGTCTTGGTGTATTCTCTTCAACAGTGGTTGCGCCCTTTCTGGATTTTCCTATTTCTTGCGGTCGGCCTTTTGCCGCTTTTGTATGGCGGTGTCGACGCAGCTACTTTGCGTCTTAGCTGGCGCGACACTTCGAGCAACGAATCCGGTTTCAAAATCGAGCGTCTCAACGGTACGAGCTACGTTGAGGTCGCCACTCTGGGAGCAAACATTCAAACCTTTACTGATTCGGGCCTAACAAGCGGCGTCACTTACTGCTACAGGGTGCGCGCGTTTAACTCGGCTGGCGCTTCAGCCACGACTGACTCGGCATGTGGCACCGTACCGACTGCCTCTTCGGGAACTTCCCCAGGCACGCCTCCTCCTTCGGGAACTTCTCCTCAAAATCCAACAACAGCCCCCAGTCCCGACCCCGAACCGAACGGGCCAACACAGCTGCGAGGCAAATGGAGTAATTATCGAGCGACGATGAAAATCCGCAGCACCGACAACGACATTCTGGGAGTGATGTTCCGATATCAAGATAACGAGAACTACTATCGATTTTCTTGGTTCACCGAAGGCAATTACCGCCGTCTCG
>JBOHVS010000027.1:0-4891 GCA_050735975.1 Binatia bacterium
CCGATAATCCTCCGGCGCCTTTCCTGCGACGACCTGCTCCAGAGCGATGGCAAACTCGTCCGGATTGAACGATCGTCCCTCGCGTACCTCTTTTCGCGGGGTGGCGATTTTATACCAAGGGTCCATAATGAACTAATCCTTTTTCACCGCTGAGGCGCCGAGTCCACTAAGAATCGTGTCAACTCTTTTTCTGCGTCGTTCTTCTTGCACGCGAACTCCCTAACAGGGGAGCATGACGGAAACTTACGGCACTAATGAATCGGCTTTACGGCGAAGATTGGAAAGAAACTAGGCGCGGCCCACGCCCATGCAACTTACAGGTTTCCTTTTCCTCCCTTCCTTGTGTCGAGAATTCGCCCGTCAGACAGTACCAGCTGAACGCCGCCATCAGGTGTAAACGACTGTGCCACAACCCGTGGACCGTTGCCCCGTAAAGCGTCACAGATGCGCTTGTGTAACTCGACGAACGAGATCGACGCGTATTCTTGGCCGGAAAGAACCAGCAATGGGTTAACGTACTCCTGAGGGGAGCGAGCGGTACCCTTCCGGGTCTCCTCAGTGACGATCACAACGGCGCGCATGAACTCGCTATCGCCCTCGGCGTTCACTTCCACTGCGGGAGGCAGGAATTCGGCGTAGGGGTCGCCGTCCTCGTAACCGAATCCCCGAGTTGGTGTACCAATGTGCGCGGGAACCCCTTGGGCAGTAACTCTAATCCACTCGCAGCCGATGTAATCATCGCCATAGCGTGGAAACTTGAGCCACCAAAGTGTAGCGTAAATGCTCATTGGGCTCGACCGTCCCTCAATCCGCTTGCGTTTCCAGTGCTTCGATAACGTGAATTATCACATCCGGGCTCTCTCCCTCCGCGCCTCCGGGGTGACAACTCGCTTCCCAGAGGTGCATGAAGAGAGATGAGTGTTTAGGAAGGCTTTCCGGCCACGCGCAGGTTAGCTTCTACAGGCAGGTCAATTAAATCGCTCCGTAGAAGTCGAGTAGAAAAAAATAGAATCTCCAGATTTTCAATTTCACCCGTGGTTGGACTAAGCCGCGCGATTACACCATCGGAGAGCTCCTCCGACTCCTGCTCCGCATAAGGAGATCTCTTGTTGATGTAAAGGATGTCGCCCTCGCGGTCGTACTTAAAGCTCAGCTTCGCTTCCATTCGACATTTCCTCCTACAAGCTTCCTGGCGATGTACGCCGTTACAATCCAGTTTCTGCCAGCCGGCCCTGCTTCCGTAACCACCACCACAACGACAAATTTACCGCCACGTAGGCCATCATACCATTTTGAAAACACTCGTGCACCGGCGAAACGAGCGCTCCGGCGGACCTCATCTGGGCCCGCCAGCGTGCCAGCGATCTTGTCCCGATGCTCGGGCAGTAAATCTGGATGATTCTCGGCGATATGCTTCTCCCGTTCGTCGGTCAGCTGAACTTCACCCCCCAAGTAAGGGCACGCGAATGTTGCCATCAGGGCATGACCTCGATCAGTCGTTTCTCTTTATCGGCTCATTAAGTAGAGAACCGGTTAGGATTTGTCCGGGCTGGACAGCATTAGTAGTCACGTAGAAGATCTGCCCCGAGGAGGGGAAATTTCTGCGGATTGTACGCGATTTAGCGGGTTTCTGACAAGTACCGTGAGTATGCGTATAACGTCCACACGTATAACGTCCTACGTTGACAGGGAAGCGGACGCATTGTTATGTTGCGCGCAAAAAGGAGGGGAATCAATTTATAATGGGTGCAACGAATCACTTGGCCGAACAATGCTCATCGGCACCTTCGAGCAAATCATCGTCTACGCAAAGAGGCACAGCGAGGTATGGTTCGCGCGACGTGGTGACGTGAGCAAAAATGGTTTTTCGTCTGGTTTTGATCACGTCGTTTGCTATCCCGCGGAGCGAGTCATTTCTGGCGTTGTAGTTGATCGAGCTGCTGTTGCGTCTGCAAGCGGCGTTGCTGTTCTTGCAGGAAGTCCATCTGCTGCTGCCGTTGGAGCTCCTTGATCTGCTCCTGGCGGCGTGACTGATTCTGCTCCCGCTGAATCTGGTCCATCTTTAACTCGGTCTGGAGCCGATCCAACTGTCGCTCCGTATTCTGTTGATCGAGCTGTCGCTGCGTACGATCCAGCTCTTGCCGTTGTGGACTCTGTTCAGTTCTTTGTGCCTTCAGCTCATCAATCTGTTGTTGAAGCTCCGTCGTTCTTTGCTCGCGCTGAAGCTGTTGGAGCCGCTCTTGCCGCCGTAATTCTTTAATCTGTTCTTGCTCCCGTATTGGGTTCAGTTCCTCCTGTTGCGGGATCACTTTCCCTTCTTGTCGAGATTTCACGATTCGTTCGCCGATTGGATCGGAGGTGGTGCAACCAAAAGCGCTGAGGAGCAAAAAAGACAGGCCTAAAACCGCCTTACGGTATATGGAGGTCGAGAGCTTGTGCATAGAAAGTTTCTCTTGTCAGGCAACCAGTTCTTCAAGAATAGCATATGACGAGCGCCTCCGTAACTTAGCAGGTCGACCCGGCTCATTGACAATGCGAAACGCTTTGATAGGTAACGGAAAAATACTCTCAATCGGAGGAGGAAAAATGGGACAGATGATCACTTTCAAGCGGCCCGATGGGAAAGACTGTAACGGTTATTTGGCGATCCCTGGCGCAGGCGACAAGGCTCCCGGCGTCGTGGTGATCCAGGAGTGGTGGGGTCTGAACGATCAAATCAAGGGCGTTGCCGACAAGCTGGCGGGTCTCGGTTATCAAGCTCTGGTTCCCGACCTCTACAAAGGGAAGGTGACGCTCGACGCCGCTGAAGCACAACACTTGATGACCAATCTTAATTTCGCCGACGCAGCGAGTCAGGATGTTCGCGGCGCGGCGCAATACTTAAAGCAATCGAGCGGCAAGGTAGGGGTAGTCGGTTTCTGCATGGGCGGGGCGCTGACCGTACTCGCGGCGGTCTTTGTCAAAGACGCGGACGCTGCATCTTCCTGGTACGGATTCCCGCCGGAACAGGCCGCGGACGTGAAAACTACTTCGATACCGCTGCAGCTCCACTTGGCGGAAAAGGATGCGTCGTTCAGTCCAGAAGACGGCCGCGCGCTCGAAGCCAAGCTGAGAGAGGGCAAGGTCAAGTTCGAATCGTATTGGTATGAGACCGGGCACGCCTTCGGCAACGAATCCGGCGCAAACTACAACGCGGCGGCCGCGAAGCTCGCCTGGGACCGCACGATTGATTTCTTTGCCAAGCACTTGAAGTAAGCGGTGCTGAGAGAAAAGTGCTGAGTGCTGAGTAGGGGCAAAGCACGGCAGAAGAGCGTGAGATCCGGACTCAAAGCTGAATGCCCAAACCTCAGACCTGATTCAGCGCCGGCATTACGTGGTTTGTAAACAACTCGACCGAGCGGAGGGATTCGTCGAGAGATAGATCGCCGAAAGCGAACTGCCCGACCAGATAGGTTGCGCCGGCTGCCGCCATCTGCGCTTTTAAAAATCTTGCAACGGTTTCAGGGCTGCCGGCGATCCCCTGGCCCGTTTGAACGAGCGTGTCGTAATCGGGTGGTCGCTGGTGGACGGGCCCGGGACCCCCACGCGAGCGGAATAGATGGTTGAAGCTCCGGTGCCAGATAGGATAGGCCCGGCGCGCTGTTCTGACCGCCTCTTCCTCCCGGTCCGCCAAGACGATGAAACGACCCAGCCCGATCATCGGCAATTTTTGATGGTCGCCGCGGGTTTCGCGCCAAACTTCGCGATAACGATCGGTGAAGCTACGTGTTTTTTCCGCCGGGTCCAAGCTGACGATGTTGAGAGCTTTGCGAGCGGCCCGCTCCGCGCTCTCCGGCGAATGAACGCCATACCAGAGCGGCGGATGCGGCTTCTGGAGTGGCTGCAACTCCATCGGGACGTTTTCGAAAGAGAAAACTTCACCTTTAAAGGTGAGGGTTTTCTCGGTGAGTCCCTGCAGAACTAGATCGAGGCCTTCGGCGTAGATTTGCTGGGCCTTCTCCGCGTCTTGGCCGTAGATTGCAGTTTCAATAGGTGAGGCGCCTCGGCCAAAGCCGATCTCCAGCCGACCGCCGCTCATCTGATCGAGCATGCAAATCTCTTCGATCAGCCGGATCGGATGATAAAGCGGCAAGGCGTAGACCAGCGGTCCGAAGCGCAGGCGGCGGGTGCGCTGTGCGACGGCGGACAAAAAAACGCTCGGCGACGGCGCCATGCCCAGCGGGGTCGAGTGATGCTCGGCGACATGGTAGGCGTAGAAACCCGTCTGATCATACAATTCGATGAGCCTAAGGCGCGCCTCGTAGTAATCTTTGAGCGGCAAGTCGCCGCGGTCTAAATGGTCAAAAATACCAAACTGCATAATCGTCAAACAGACTAAGGCTCAGAGTTTGAGTTTCTCGCTAGAAACTTCTGCAAATCGGCGATTTCCATAGCCGCCTCCAAAGCAGTTCGGGTTATCGGCGCATAGTATCCGAGTTGCCGGTTGTGCTTCAACAGGCAGGCTGGCAAGTAGACAGTAAGCCGTGACCTGTCAGCAGAAAGCAGTGAGCGGTAAGCTGTGAGCAGTTAGTAGAAACGTGTACGTGTAAACAGTTTATAACGCGTGTCAAGAAGGGCGTCCGACCCGTGTGGAGTTCAAATCCGTTAATCGCGCGAGCGGACGTGCTGTAGGTGTTCGCCGAACTTCGGAAAACTTAGCCTTAACTCAACCTTAAGCCGAACCTAAACCTCGACCTCAACCTAGTCTCGGCAGACCTAAAGACCGGGTTCGGCGGACGCCACGTTGCCGACCTTGTCTCGCAGCAACCCCAGTCTTTGGTCGCGAATCGTAACAAAACGTTCTAGATCGGCGCCGGTTAACCGCTCCACGCGCGGGATTTTGAGGCTTAGA
>JBOHVS010000028.1:0-4415 GCA_050735975.1 Binatia bacterium
CGGTGTCATTTCGAGGCGAAGCCGAGAAATCTTATATCAAGGTGACAAGACCCTTCGCTCACGCTCAGGGTGACTCACTGATCGTGGGGGGAGGGTGGTAGGTTATCGTCGGCTTTTAGCCGACCGGGGCGAACCTCCCGGCTTGAAGCTGGGAGTGAGTCAGTTTTGAGTTTGCAATTTAAGACTCAAAATTTAAAACTAAGAACTCCAAGAGTTTTTGTGAAAGCACCCAACATCAGAGTCAAACCGCCAGGTCCCAAAGCAAGGGAAATCGTCGAACGGGATCACCGTTACACCGCGCCGTCCTATGGACGCGTGTACCCGCTGGTCGTCAAAGAGGGTCGAGGAATGGTCATCGAAGATGTCGACGGCAATCTCTTTCTCGACTTTATGGCGGGGATCGCCGTAGCCAGCACGGGCCACTCTCACCCGAGAGTGGTGCAGGCGATCGAAGAACAAGCGCGAAAATTCTTGCATGTCTGCGGCAGCGATTTTTATTACGAGCCGATGGTTGAACTCGTAGAGAAACTCAGCAAGCTTGCCCCGGGTCCGTCGCCGAAGAAGGTGTTTCTCACCAATTCCGGAACCGAGGCCATAGAGGCGGCGCTCAAGCTCGCGCGTTATGCGACACGGCGAAAACACATCGTCGCCTTCCTGGGCGCTTTTCACGGCCGCACCATGGGCTCGCTGTCTTTGACCGCCAGCCGGTCGTCGCACCGGAGCCGCTTCACGCCCCTCATCCCGGATGTTCATCATATACCGTACGGCTTTTGCGACCGCTGTCCGTACAATCTAAGGTATGGATCCTGCGGCATCGAGTGCGTCAACTACCTGGAGAACGTTCTCTTTAAATATGAGGTAATGCCGGAGGAAGTCGCCGCCGTCTTCGTCGAGCCGATTCAAGGCGAGGGGGGATACATCGTGCCGCCGCCGGAGTTCCTGCCCATGCTTAAAGATATTTGCCGGCGGCATGGAATCTTGCTGGTGATGGACGAGATCCAGTCCGGCTTCGGCAGGACCGGCAAGATGTTCGCTTGCGAGCATTGGGGAATCGAGCCCGATATTCTTTGCGTCGCGAAAGGGATCGCCAGCGGCATGCCGATTGGGGCGATGATTGCGCGGAGCGAGATCAGCACCTGGACCCGGGGCGCGCATGGCTCTACTTTTGGCGGTAATCCCGTCGCCTGCGCGGCGGCATTGGCAACTATCGGCATCATCGAAGACGGGCTGGTAGAGAACGCGGCCGTTGTCGGGAGCTACTTAAAGGAGAAGCTTACGGCTTTGCGAAGCGCGCACGCGGCTATCAGCGAGGTCCGCGGCCTCGGCCTTATGATTGGCGTAGAGTTTGCGCGAAACGACGCAAACCGGACGCCGGATCCCCTCCTCAGGGATCAGGTCATGCAAAAGTGCTTCGAGAAAGGATTGTTGGTTCTGAGCTGCGGGGAGAGCACACTGCGCTTCTGTCCGCCTTTGATCGTCAGCCGCGCTGAGGCAGACTCGGCGGCGGAGATCTTTGCTTCCGTTGTATCGGATTCAAGCCCCTAGCCCGCCACTGTGTTGCAGCCTTCGGGACGAGCCCACTCCGGCCGCGGTCAATAAGCCTCTATCTTGTAGGTCGCCCCTCCAAGGTTAAGGTTGAGGCTAAGATTCAGCGGGGAGGTCTCAACCTCAATCTCAACCTAAACCTTTTCGATATCCGCTCTTTACTGTAGCTTGCTTTCCAACTGCTCGATGAGTTCTCTTAGCTCGGAGTCATCATCCGGGCTCCATCGTTCGGCCGCGCGGAACTCTTCCAAAGCCTTTTGAATCATTCCTTTGGCGAGATAAACACGGCCCGCATTGAGATATGGAAAATGGCGCGGCTCGTACCGTTTGGCGACTTTAGCTTTTTCCAGCCACGGAATCGCCTCGTCAAGACGTTGCTGCTGGATCAAGTAAACGCCGATATCGTTGTAAGGATTGCCGAACTCGGGGTCGAGTTGAATGGCGATCTCGCACTGGGCAATGGCTTCTTCGATTTTGCCCTGGAAACTGTAGGCCCAACCCAAATAGGTGTGAGCGTCGGCGGTTGGGCAAAGGGCGATGGACTGTTTATAAAGCCGGATCGCTTCATCAAACTCGCGCCCCATCTGGAGGCTCATTGCTTGTTGGACAAGCTCCATCGCGCGTTGGTGGTCTTTCTGCGTGGCCATCTATATCCCCCAGGCGCCGCTCAAATGGATATTGGCGCCGTTAATGTAACGCGCCTCTTCAGAGAGCAGAAAGCGGATCGCCGACACAGCGTCGTCAACGCTTCCTATGTAACCCGCCGGAATCCTTTTTGCCATTGCCTGCATCTCTTCCGCCGGCGCGCTCCCCGAATCGATGAAGCCGGGCGAGATGGCGTTCACCGTAATTCCATGCGGCGCCAATATCCGCGCCAACGTTCGGGTAAGAACCAGGATGCCGACTTTGGCGATGTAGTGAGCCGTGAGGTGTGGTTGAGCCACCAACTGGTCGGCATTCGCCATACTGAAAGTAATGATCCGGCCCCACCTGCGCTCTTTCATGCCCGGCGCTATCGCTTGGCTCAAGTAGAAGACCGGGTGGAGATTATTATCGAACATCGCGCGCCACCCTTCAACCGTTTCCTCGAGCAGCGCCTTGCGCTGGTAGGGCCCGGCGCCGTTGATCAGAGCGTCGATACGCCCCCACTGCCGTTCGACTTGTCGAATCAGGTCCACGGCGGCCTTCGGATCTGAGACATCAGACTTCAGGGCCAAACCTTTGACGCCGTGCTGTTCGACCGCAGCGATGACCTCGGCTGCATCGTTGGCGCTGGTTCGATAACAAATCGCGATGGACCAGCCGTGGGCCGCCAAATCCAATGCCACAGCCCGTCCGATGCCCTTTGCCCCCCCGGTGATGAGAGCCACTTTGCCATTCATTTCCCTTAATATAGCAAAGCAGTCCTCGAAGTCATAACCGAACGGAACTACCAACCAGCCAAGGGCACAGGGGATCACGCGGGGCGGAAGGATCTGGTCTTGATGATCAAAAAGACCGGACTTTCTTCGGTCAGGCCGAGTCGATCGACCGCAGCGTGGGTCAGCCTCACGCAGAAGAGATCGCCCGCGTCAACGGTCAGAAGGGTCTGTCCGTCAACGGATTCCAGCTGCCGAACAGTCCCGGACAGAACATTTGCCGCGGAAATTGCTTCCGGGCGTCGCGTGGCGACGAGAATATCATCGGCGCTCACTTGGATCTGTATCGTCCGGCTGCTCGGCTGCGGCACGTAGCGGACAACAACTTCTTGACCCGATTCAAAGCGAACTCTGCTTGTGCCTTCGTGAGGATTACATTCGATCCAGGTGACATTAAAAACGTTTTCGATCGGGTCTTCTTCCAGTTCCTTGAGAGCGGCCGTCGATCGAAGCACATCTCGTGGAACTCCTTGAGCGACCAACCGCCCGAGCCGGACCATTAACACCCAATCCGCCAGAGTCAAAACCTCAGTTAGATTGTGGGTCACATAGATCATCGGTATCTGAAACTCGTCGCGAACGCGGCCAAGATAAGGCAGAATTCTTTCCTTCAGGCCGATATCAAGAGCAGCTAAGGGCTCGTCCAGCAAAAGCAGTTGCGGGCGCGACAAAATCGCCCGGGCGAGCGCAACCCGCTGCGCCTCCCCGCCCGATAGTTTTGTTACGGGACGATCCATGAGGTTGCCGATTTCCAGGACCTCCAACACGTGATCCACGCTGATGCCTTCGGACCTACTAACGGGCGTGCTGCGGTCGGCGCCGAAAAGAATGTTTTTACGAACGGAAAGGTGCGGGAACAACGCTCCTTCCTGAGGAACGTAACCGACTCCCCTTTCTTGGGGAGAGAGATCGATTCCCCGCGCGGACGAAAAGACCGTTTTGCCGTTAAATTCGATCTCTCCCGCGGTGATTTTTCTCAAACCGGCGATGGCGTCCAGGAGGGTGGTTTTGCCCGACCCGGAAGGCCCGAAGATCGATGTCACTTGCGCATTAAAGGAAACGTCAATATCAAGCTCCAAGTTGGCGAGTGATATTCGGCAGCGCAGCAACATTTTACGCGTTTTTCCCCGGGCGAAGCAGCCATTCCGAGCACCACACGAACGCAAATGCCAGGCAGACTGTGATCCCCAACAGAAAGTAGGCTTGTGAATCCTTGCCCAACTGGACGAAATTATAGATCGCCAGAGACAGTGTCTGGGTCTGACCGGGAATATTTCCAGCCAAAAGAATAGTGGCGCCGAACTCTCCCAGAGCGCGGGAGAAAGCCAGTAGTGCTCCGGCGATAATGCCTTTGTATGCCAAGGGAATCGTGATCACGAAGAAAATCCGCAGCCCCGACGCGCCTAGAGTCGCGGCAATCTGCTCGAGCCGGGGATTGACTTCCGAAAAGGA
>JBOHVS010000029.1:0-11874 GCA_050735975.1 Binatia bacterium
AGCGGTCCTCGCCTCTTCTTCGGGCGGAATAATGCGCAGCTTGGTTCGGTCCACTCCGATCTTCGGCTGAATATCGCCTCGGGCGGGAACCTTTCCGAGCTTACTGATTAACGACTGTCCCTCCTTGGAAATGGCAAACTCCACCACAAGCCGTGCTGCGTTGGGGTGAGCGGCGCCGGCCATAACAGCCGCCGGGTGGGGCTCGCCATAGAGGGGATCTTCGACCCGAACCCAGTCAACGGGGCTGCCCTTCTCCTTAACGTTCTCCACGTTGTTCGCGTTGACCGAATATGCAATGGGAAACTCGCCGGCGCCTACCAGCGTGGCCGTGAGAGTTCCGCCTGCTCGAACCTGCGGGTTTTGTTTCGCCAGCTTGCGCAGGAAATCCATTCCCTTCTCTTTGCCATAGAGGTGGAGCATGGCCGCGAGAAACATGAAGTTGTTGCGGTTGAGTCCGACCTTGCCCTGCCATTTCGGGTCGGCCAAATCGGTGTAATGCGCAGGGAGATCCCGCCGCGCAACGGCCTTCGTGTTATAAACGATGGAATGCACTGTGGGATAAACGTCGGTCCAGTAACCCTCCTTGTCTTTAAAGCGCGAATCGAACGCTTTTCGCTCCGGGGAGTCAAATTTGGCCAGGAGATTTTTTTCCCTCAGCACATAGAGCGCATTGCCCTGGGTCATTACGGCATCCGCGATATCCGTTCCGGCGCGGTTTTCGGTCAGGATCTTTTGCAGAACTTTCGAACCCGAGGCGCGGTAAATTTCCAATTGGACGCCGGGATACTTCTTTTCGAAAGCGCCTTCGAAGGGCTTCGTGTCACTCCCGGCCAAGGACGTATAGAGCACGATTTTCCCCTCTTCTTTGGCTTTTGCGTAAAACGAACTGTCGGCCTGAGCCGGCGAGAAACACCCGATGGAAACAAGCAACCCCAAAACGATGCCTGAATAGAGTTTTTTTCGATTCTTCATCATGATCCCCTTTGTCGCAGATAGATGGATTTTTGACCGACGAGCGACGTAGAATCTATCAAACGCCTTTCCTGTGTCAACACTCGGAAGAGCGACGACGAACACGGCAATCGGGCAACCATCGAAAGCCACGAGCAAGGGTTTCTTGTTCCCAATCTTCTTTTCATTTTTTCTTCGATCTCGTATAGTGCGCTTCATTTTGTTTCAGCAGGTTAAATCTTGCGCAGGGAAGAATTACGCGTTCTCTTGGTCGTTTGCTTCGGAACTTTTTTCCACATTCAGAGCGTCGGCAGCATCAGCGTATCGCTCTCGGCCATCCAAAAAGAATTCGACACGACCCTGGCCGCCGTCCAATGGATCGGCTTGATGGGAGCGATCATGCTCTCGAGCCTTTCGCTCTGCTTTGGACGAGCCGGCGACCTCTTCGGCCGAAAGGCGATTTTCAAGATAGGCCTCGCTCTGTACACGGCGGGCGCGGGTCTCGCGTCCATCTCCGGATCCTTTCCCCAATTGCTCGCGTTTCGCTGCGTCATGGCGCTCGGCCTGGCCATGGCGGCGCCTCTGGCCGGGGCTATCATCGTCTCCGTCCATAGCCATGAGAGCCGCGGCCAGGCTTTGGGTTTGCTCGCTGCCTCGATCGCATTAGGCAGGACGACCGGGCCGACAATCGGCGGCTTCATTCTTCACCTCTGGGGATGGAGAGCCGTGTTCCTGGCCAATTGTATTTTCGGTATAGCCACCTGCCTGACCTTGTTTTTGATTCTTAAAGGAACGGAGGAACGCCGTCAGGTCTCGTTTGATTTTTTGGGTGTCGTTACGTTGGTCATCGGATTTCCTTCACTTCTCATCGCGCTCAGCCTCGGGCCGCGCTTAGGCTGGGATGCTTCGGAGATAGTGTTCTGGCTCGGCCTGGCCGCAGCGGGAATGATCGGCTTCGTATGGAGAGAGTTGCGCGCGGAAGCACCCTTGATGAACCTCCTCTATTTCAGGAGCCTTCCTCTTCTAAGGTCGATGCTGTCGTTAGTTCTTGCGACGTTAGCGTTTTACCCGGTTACTATCTTCGGCCCACTTTACTTGTTGAACGTCATCGGCGCTTCGCCGCTTTCGGTCGGTCTAGCCATGGCGACCCTTCCCCTCTGCACCACCTTGCTCTCTCCTCTAAGCGGCCGGCTGGCGGATCGGCTAAATCCCAGGTGGGTGGCGATACTCGGTTTGGGTATCATTCTTTTGGGTGTGTTCTACTATGGGAGACTCGGTGAGAGCTCGACTCTTATTTGGATCGTTTTCGTTCTCGCTCTTTTGGGCTCCGGCATCGGGCTCTTTCTCCCCGCCAACGAAAAGGCGGCCTTTTCAGCGGTTCCAAGCCGTGATTATGGAATGCTTTCCGCGATGCTGACGGCGTTTGGCACGGGTTCCGGCGCGCTCGGTACCACCGTAGCGGTAGCGCTCACCGATATCGCAAAGAAAAGTAGAATCGGTGCTGGCGCCGCGGGATTTGCGTCCGACCAACAATTCGCTTTCTCTATGCTTTTGCCGCTGGCCGCTCTCGCCGTTCTTGTCACCTTGGTGGGAAGACGCAAGTAAACGGGAAAAATTTGCCGGCCGGAAAAATTCGACCATCACTCGACTGATCGTCGAATCCGTTGAACAAAAAGCCCCGCGGGAGGGCGATGCTGCGGCATCTGAGTCGAAGAAGGGCGTCGCGTTTTGCATCGGCCACCAGCCTCACGCTCTTCTTCTTTATATGTTCAATCCATTCGGAATCAGCGGCAACGACCGAAGCCGCACGCCCGCAGCGTCGAAGATGGCATTACCCACCGAGGGGGCCAGCGCCACGATGGGGCATTCGCCTGCGCCTGCCGAGGGTAGATCTTTGCGATCGAGCAGAATCGTTTGGAGCAGCGGCACGTCGCTGAAACGCGGCACGCGGTAACGAGAGAAACGCGAGTTTAGAATCTTTCCGTCCGCGAACTCGACCGCCTCAAACAATGCGCCGCCTATGCCTTGAATAACCGCCCCTTCGACCTGATTCTTCAAGCCGTCCGGGTTGACGATAGCGCCGCATTCAAAAGCCGTCACCACGCGCATGAGCTCCACTTTGCCTCTCGCGCGATCCACCGCGACTTCGGCGCAGCTCGCCACATAACCGCCCTTTTCCGTTCCGCCCGCGATGCCGTAACCGTGACCCGGCGCGGCTTTTCCCTTGTCCCACCCGAAGGCTTTGGCGGCGGCTTGCAGGACGGCCCGCAGCCGTTCGTCTTGCAGATTCTTCAAGCGGAAAGCCAGTGGACTCATCTTGAGGCTGTGCGCAAGTTCATCCATGTGGACTTCGCGTGCGAAGTGATTGGCTGTCGCCGCCAGTCCGCGATACGAACCCTGCCGTAGCGGCGAGCGGGTGCTATGGTACTGAGTTTGCTGATTCGGAATGGCATAGGGCGAACGGATGCCGGCAGAACCGGAGTTATAGTTGTGAAACTCCCAGCCCGTGATCATCCCGTCAAGATTGACGGCGCTCTTGATCTCGATCACGCCCGCGGGGCGGAAGTAGGCCCAGATAAACTCCTCTTCACGCGACCAGACTACCTTGACGGGCTTGCCCGCCGCTTTGGCCAAGCGCGCGGCCTCGATAGCCGCCTCTCCCGTGTGCTTGCCGCCGTAACCTGAACCGGTGTCGGGCACGATCACGCGCACCTGGTCTTCGGATAAGCGAAAAGCACTGCTCAGTTCGCTGCGTACGCCGAATGGGCGCTGCGTGCCTGTCCAAACGGTGAGTTTGCCGTCTGTCCATTCGGCAACCGCGGCACGCGGTTCGAGCGGGGCATGGGCGATGTAAGCGACGTTGTAAGTCTGCTCCAAGCGCATCCGCCCGCCTTTCAGCGTACTAGCTTGAGAACTGTTGGAGGCGGCGGATTTGCGGGCCTCGGCGGGTCGGTTCTTCAAATAGTCGTAGAGTTCCTTGTTTGAGATCTGCGGCGTGGTCTTCCACTCGGCGCGGATGGCCGCCAGCGCATGCGCGGCCTGATGCTCGCTAGGCGCGGCTACACCGACGAAACCGCCATCCCGCACGACCGTCACACCACGCAGCTTTTCAGCCTCGCGCGTATTAACTGTCGCGAGTGTTGCGCCGAAGGCTGCCGGACGCAAGATTTTTCCGTAGAGCATGCCGGGGCGTTTCAGATCAGGGGTGTAATGATGCTTTCCAGTGATGATGCCGCGGCCTGCGACCTTGTGGAGTGTCTTACCGGCAACCTGCCATTGAGTTGCCGGTTTGACTCTTGCTTCGCCGATGGCCTTCACCAGCTTCCGGTCTTTGCCCAGTTCGCCGTAGCTCAGCGTTCGTTTTGTCGGCGGATGGGTGATCTTGCCATTGGCGGCGACGAGCGCGCTGCGTTCGACCTTCAACTGTTCAGCGCCCAGATCAAGCAGAGTCTCACGCGCGGCGGCCGCGGCCTTGCGCAATTGCAAGTTCATATGCGGCGTTGTCCGGCTGCCAAACGTTCCCATGTCGTAGGGCGTCAGGTCGGTGTCGCCCATCACGAGCTTGATGGATGAGGCTGGCGCGTGTAGCTCCTCGGCCACCGCTTGCGTGAGCGAGGTGCGGATGTCCTGCCCGACTTCAACCTTGCCAGTGTAGGCGGTGACCGTGTCATCTTCAGCGATGTGCAGCCACGCGCCGATTTCCAAAGGCCGGGCGCCCACGCCTCCATTCCGCCGCCCACCGCCGGAACCTTGCTGCGCAAAAACGTTTTTGAAGGTCAGGACGATCAGCACGCCACCGCCGAGCACTTTGAAGAAATCGCGCCGTGCCAATTCGCCCAATTCAAATTGATAGCCGTGGCCTGTACTCAGCTCGTAACGTTCCGGCTCAAGCAGGGTTTCGTTCGTCGATCTTTTGCTCATCGGCCGCCTCCTTTCTCAGCCTACTTATTGTTTGCAGCTTGCTGAATGGCAGCGACTACGCGCTGATAGGTGCCGCAGCGGCAGACGTTGCCTTCCATCGCGCGGAGAATTTCCGCTTCGGTCGGACGCCGGTTTTTGTTCAGCAGACCGACACTGGACATGATCATCCCAGCCGTGCAATAACCGCATTGCAGCGCATCCGCCGCCAGGAAAGCTTCCTGCACGGGATGGAGCCTTCCTTGCTGTTCCAATCCTTCAATGGTGGTGATCTGCTTACCTTCGACAGTATTCGCGCCGGTCACGCAGGAGCGGACCGCGCGCCCGTCAACGAGGACCGTGCAAGCGCCGCACTGTCCTTCGCCGCAGCCGTATTTTGCGCCGGTCAAATCCAGCTCGTCGCGCAGCACACTGAGCAGGCTGCGCTCGGTGTCAACCTCGACGCGACGTTTGGTGCCGTTGACTTGAAGTTCTACGACTCGCATAGCTCACCTCGCCTTCCCTTGTATGCCGCCGGCAGTTGCGTTTGCCACTGCGAAAGTTCTCAAATCGCCGGTGGAGTCGAGAGCCACAACCGGCGCCGTGCCGCCAAGACAGATGACTTTAAACGTACCAGCTCAAATCCAGCACGCCAATAGCACCGGCATCGGCATAAAGTCTCGCGATACTCGGATGAAGACTTTTACCGTTGGTGCTTTGGCTCCTGTGTTCTGGATGAGAATCATCTCCTGACAGCCGCACGCTCCTACTGCCGCAGTGGCGAGGCATCATTAATCTCTCTTCCTCGACGGGAGAGACAAAGGTGAGGGTGCCATTCGAATCACCCCTCATCCTAACCTTCTTAAAAAAGGATGAAGGAATCAGCCGCTATTACCCTCTGACTTCACAAATGCAGTACGGAGCCTCATTAGCAAAATTCAGGCCGATGAACCGATCGCTGAAGAAACAAGCATCCTCGGAATTCAATCCGAAAGGTCAATGCGTTGACGGTTGCAGATTTTCGTTTCAATCTTGCGCGCAACGTTGTATAAGTTGGAGTTGACATCAGAAAAATAAGATAGGAGGAAACGAAATGATCAGAAAACGGTGGCTTCGATTGAGCGTGCTGCTGCTGCCCGTATATGCGACACAGGCCTGGGCGGCTAATCCGGATACCGGGCCGGGTTGCGGCCTCGGAAAAGTGGTCTGGTCGGATTACAGCCGACAGAAGAGTATTGCCCCGCAGGTCGTGATGGCGACGACCAATGGCACATCCGGCAGCCAAACCTTCGGGATCAGCTCGGGGACATCGGGCTGCACGAACGACGGCACGATCATGTCACAGCACAAGGTGAATGTATTCGCCGCCGCCAACTACGAAAATCTCTCCCAAGAGATGGCGCAGGGTGGAGGCGAGCATCTTGCCTCCTTGGCTGAATTGATGGGTATTCCTGAAGAGCACCGCTCGGAGTTTTTCGCGCTGGCGCAGGCGCAGTATGCGAGCTTGATCCAATCCGGCGACACGACTCCTGCCGCGATGCTCAAGACATTACATAGCGGGATGGCGACACATCCGATTCTGCGCAACTCGCTTTAACTCGGTCCCTTTCCACAGCCCCGGCCCCATGAGGCCGGGGCTTGCCTTTAATCGTTTGTCATCAGTTGTCTGGATTGCGTTGGCGGTTTTGTGCCTTATAGCCGGCACTGCCCAGGCTCAGACCGATGACTCGGCTTATCTGAAAGAACTGTTTCAACGCGCGGCAGCTGCCGCGCTCTACAATCACCGCTACTGGCACCTGCTCCTCCACTATCGCCCAACGATTGCCGGCGGCTATGAAAGCGAAGCCGACGAGGCGGGTTTTTTTCTTGCCGCAAACGGAAAAAACGATCCGAAAGCCGAACTCGAATCAACGCTCGCTCGGTTCTTCTCGACGGAGCTGATCGGTCGCTCGCGCCAGCCGGCGCGTTGCGCTTTTATCGCCCGCTACCGCTGGCTCAAGGCAATTCTTGCCATCGACGAAAGTCGTTTGCCCCCGCAGCGATGCGAGCGTTTCGAGTCCTGGTTGGCAGAGCTGAATCCCGCTTCGATCACGCTTATCTTTCCTTCGGCCTATATCAATAACCCGTCCTCGATGTTCGGCCATCTGCTCTTGCGCGTCGATCAAAGAGGTCAAACCGAGCAAACCCGGATTCTTGCCTACACCGTCAATTATTCCGCGAACGTGACCACCAATAATGGCATCGTCTTCGCGGCGTTGGGCATTGCAGGAGGCTTCAAAGGCTACTTTTCGACGCATCCATACTATGTGAAGGCAAAGGAGTATGGTGATTTTGAAAATCGAGATATCTGGGAATACCGGCTCAATCTGACCGAAGATCAAATCGAGCGCTTGTTGATGCACACTTGGGAAATGGGCAACGCTTCGTTTGACTACTTCTTCTTTAAGGAAAACTGCGCCTATCACATCTTGTCTCTCCTTGACATCGCCGACTCAGACCTCCACCTTACCGACCGATTTTGGTTGTACACGTTTCCGTCGGATGGCGTTCGCATGATCGCTGAAGAACCGGGGCTTGTTAAAGAAACCACCTTCCGGCCTGCACGCAGCACCAAGATCCGCCGCGGCCAGCAGGCTCTGTCCGGCCATGAACAAACCTGGATTGGCCGGATTGTAGCCGACCCCCGGCTGGCCGAGTCCGAACCTTTTAGCAGCATGCCGCCGCAACGGCAGGCTCTTGTGCTCGACGTCGCATCGGACTACCTGCTGTACCGCGCTGCGACGGAAGCAGACGACACTATCCTGTACCAAGAGCGCAATAAAATTGTTTTAGTGGCTCGGAGCAAGCTCAAAGTTCCTCCTGTTCCCGTCGCGTTCACCCCGACGACGGGCGCTCCCGAGCAGGGACACAACATCATGCGCGCCGGCTTGGGCGTCGGATGGCGTGAGGGCGAATTTTTTAACGAACTGAATTTCCGGCTCGCATTTCACGACTTACTCGATCCGGAGTACGGGTATACTCCCGATGCCCAGATTGAAGCCTTGGGCCTCGCACTACGTCATTACGCCCGCAGCGACCATACCCGGCTCGAGCGATTAACTTTGGTCAACATCGTCTCGCTGTCGCCGATGGACGCGCTTTTTAAAAGCCCGTCCTGGAAAATAAGCACCGGAGTGGAGACCCTCCAGCGCCACCAGTGCCGTTTTTGCAGCATTGGCAACGTCAACGCCGGGATCGGAGTCGCCGCCGAAAGCTCCTGGTTAAAGCGCGAAGTCTATTTTGGCTTCGCCGAGCTGGCCACCGAATTCGGCCGGGTCTTCCATGGCAATTACCGGCTCGGCGGGGGCGCAACCGTGGGCGCGCTTGCCGATATCACCGACCGCTGGAAGTTTGCGGTTTCCGGCACTTACTTGAGTTTTCCTTTGGGCGAGAGGTCCCGCGAGTGGCGCGTCTCCGCGCAGCATCGCTATACCTTGCGCAAGAACATCGCTTTGCGTTTTGATTTCAATCAGAGGCCGCGCAATCAAGAGTATCTGCTGAACATTCATGCTTACTTTTGAAAACCGCACGAGGAACTTTGCGCGCCGATGTCACAAGTCGCGCATCAGGCGCCTGGGACGCCAGTGATGCGCCCGATGAGCCGATATATAGTCGGATCGGGCGAAGAGCTTGACAAGCGCCAAGCCCGCTACGAACCCGCCGATATGCGCCCAAAAGGCTACGCCGCCCATATCGCCGCCGATATCCGCCAGCCCGCTCACAAACTGGATCAGAAACCAGTAGCCAAGCATTACCCACGCAGGCAGAGCTACCGAGGTCAGGAAGAAACCAAGGGGCACCATCGCGTAGACCCGCACCCTGGGATAGAGCAGCAGGTAAGCGCCCATGACTCCGCTGATCGCTCCCGACGCGCCGACCATGGGAATCGCCGAGCCGGGATTCGCCACGATCTGCGCGAACGCCGCGGCCAGCCCGCACACAAGGTAAAAGACAATAAAACGTAACCGTCCCATCGAATCCTCGATGTTGTTGCCGAAGATCCATAGGAACCACATGTTCCCCAAGAGGTGCATCCAGGATCCGTGCATGAACATCGAGGTCAACAGATGCGAGGTCTGACGCCCTGGATCGGTAACGCACACCAGCCCATCGCCAAGCGGGAAGCGCGTCCCGGGCTGGACTGAACCGGTCAACTCTCCGGGAATAAGCCCGAGTTCGCAGACAGACGTCGCCAGCGCCACTGTGGCGCCCGCCCCCTGCACCGCTAACCAGGTTAGGACGTTCAGGCCGATGATCGTCCCGGTAACTATGGCCGCGCGCTGGGTTTCATTCTCGTCGCGATAGGGAAACATATTGCCTTCTCCTTATTTGTCTATTTTTCCCACCCGGCGGCGACTTCTCGCAGTTCCACACTCTCTAAAACAGCTCCCTTGCGGTAACAGACACTATATACTTTGCATATCACATTTCTCTTCGCACAGGCGACAGCGACAATTACTAAGGAGTTAAGGGCGAGTCATGGAGAGCGCAGGCAGGCGAACGGTACTGTGCCCGGATGACGGCGTCGAAACTTGCTGAACGTGCCACGCCGGGGCCTTTATCATCTTGGACAGTCTAGACAATTTTTGGCCTGTCGATTGAACCCAATGTCACTATTCTGCGCGAGATGACACTCGGAAAACCGCAGTAAACCCCTGTTTTTTGGGTCTTTTGAGCCGGCCCGCTCCGGGCATGTCAATTGCTTAATTGCCCGGAACGGGCGACCAATGGAAATTAACATTAATTAGGAGATCAGAGTGGCAAAAAGACTATATTCTGGAGCGCTTTTATTCTTTCTCATTTCCGGCTGCGCGGCGCTTAGGGGGCTTTCAGAATCTGAAGTTGAAACGCCGGAAACACAAGCGCCGGCCGCAGCCGCATCTGAAAAGCCGGCCGAGCCGGTCGTCGCCGTTTCCCCCGTCCCTGAAGATCCTATCAAGGATGAGGTTAGCAGAGTGGCGAAACCTCTCGGCAAAGAGGAGATCCGGGGAATCCAAACGCGGCTGAGAGCCGCCGGTTTTGATCCGGGCCCTGCCGATGGAATACTGGGTCCTAAAACGAAGTCGGCCCTGTTACAGGCGCAGGCGGGATGCACGATAGTCAAGGATCTTTTGAAAACTTCAGACACAGAGATCTTCGCTTTGGATGCGGACACCCAAGCGCCAAAATTGACAACTTTCCCAAACAGACCTCTCGGCAAAGAGGAAATCCGGCTTGTCCAAGGCCGGCTGAAAGCCGCTGGTTTTGATCCGGGTTCAGTCGATGGAATACTGGGTCCTAAAACGCGGTCGGCGCTTTCCCGCTGCCAATCGGGATGTACGGCGCTTAAGGATCTTTTAGCAACTTCAGGCAAGCGGGTGTTCCGGGTAACTACAGAGACACAATCTCCACCTGCTTTCGCTTCGGAAACTCCGATTGAGCCGGTTGTTTCCAACTCTCCCCCGCCTTCAGAATCTGTCAACAATGAGGTTAGCAAACCAACCGCTCCGGTAAATAGCGCCTTTAGCAGGCAGGAGATTCGCCTAGCCCAGGAGCGCCTGAAAGCCGCTGGTTTTGATCCGGGTCCCATTGACGGGAAACTGGGTCCTCAGACGAAATCGGCACTCGATCAATACCGGTCTTCCCAGGGGTTGATGCCTTCGGTGGGGATGGAATCGCTGCTTGCTTATTGACCGAGTTCCACATTGTTACCTCCGGGCGCGAGCGCTCGCGGGATTGGCCTCCTTGAGATAACGGTAGTAGTCGCTATCGGTGGTCAGGACCAGGGTGGAGTTATTGTTTTTACTTCCCTTAAGATTTTCGAGGGTTCGAGAGAAGGCGTAAAATTCTTTGTCCCGGCCATAAGCATCGCCGTAAATCTTGGTCGCCGTCGCATCTCCTTTGCCACGAATTTCCTGCACCGTGCGATACGCCGCCGAACGGATCTCGCGGAGTTCCTTTTCCATATTACCTAAAATCTCGGCGCTCCGGCCTTCGCCCTCCGATCTAAAACGGGCCGCGAGTTGCTTTCGCTCGGAGATCATGCGCGCGTAAACCTTTTCCCGCACGCTCTCCACATAATTGATCCGTTTGATGCGGACATCGATCACCTCGATGCCATATTGCGGGGTGATCTTGCGCACCGTGGTCAGGACGGCCCGGGTGAGCCCTTCACGTCCGAGGTTGATTTCTTTCTTCAGCTCTTCCACCACCTCCTTGGAGGCCTCTTCGAGAACTTCCTCTTTAGGCGTCTCCCAACTCGAACTGCGAACGAGTTCGACTAAAGTATTGGCGGAGACCAGGTCTCGCACAACCGAATCGATGATATCGTCGAGCCGCGACTGAGCCCCGGCCTCCGTGGCAACACTCTCGAGAAATTTCAACGGATCCACGATGCGCCATCGCGCGGTGGCGTCGACCCAGATAAATTCGCGCCCGGCCGTGGGGATCTGATTGGGATCGCCGTCCCAGATAAGCAGGCGTTTATCAAAGCGGCGAACCTCTTGGATGAAAGGGATTTTGAAGTGAAGGCCTGCTTCGCTAACGGTTCCACTCACCGGTCGGCCGAATTGTAAGACCACGGCTTGCTGTCCCTCTTCAACGATATAAAAGGTCCCGGCCAGCGCCATAACAGCAGCGACCACTAGAATACCTAACGCATATTTCACCGGTGTCTTCATGACTTGGCCTCCTCCTCCTTGCGATCCTTTATTTGTATCGGCGGCGGGCTCTTCCCTGAATCCAGGGAAAGCCAGGGAATCAATGCCTGTTGCTCGCTATCCACGATATAAACGGTTTTGGCGTCGGCAAGCACTTCGCTCATGGCCTCCAGGTAAAGGCGCCGTCGGGTAACGTCGGGGACCCGTTGGTACTCCGCCAACACCGAAGTAAAACGGGCAGCTTCCCCGCGAGCTCGGTTAACACGCTCGGTAGCGTAACCTTCAGCTTCCGCGACCGCCTGTTTCGCTTCTCCCGCCGCTCTAGGAATCACTTTGTTTGCCTGTTCCT
>JBOHVS010000030.1:0-17339 GCA_050735975.1 Binatia bacterium
GCTATTCCAATTGGCCCACCATTCCTCAGATCTACATCGACGGAAAATTCGTCGGCGGCTGCGACATCGTGAGTGAGCTGCACGAACGAGGAGAGCTTGAGCCGATGCTTAAATCCGCCTTCGGTAAAACCGACTAACCCCGGCCTCAACAAACAGACTCTTCAACCGTCTAATCGCCGTGAGGTGAGCACAGGTCAGAGGAGAAGCCATGTTTCGAAGCCTCGCGGTGGTTACGGTTTTGTTGATTTCTACCAATCCGGCTTGGGCCCAGTTTGACAAAGTGCTTAAAGGGCTGGGTGGAGCTATCGGCAGCGGCGGAGGTCTCAACGACGCGAAGGTCGGCTCCGGATTGCAAGAGGCGCTTAAGATTGGAACAGAGAACGCCGTAATCGAAACGGGTCAGGTCGACGGCTTCTTCAAAAATAAAGCCATCAAGATTTTGATGCCGAGGCCGCTGCAGACTATGGAGCAGCCGCTCCGTCTGGTCGGCTACGGGCCGCAGATTGATGAGTTCGTTTTGAGCATGAATCGCGCGGCGGAAAAGGCGGTGCCCTTCGCCAAGGAGATTTTTTGGGATGCCATCGGCCAGATGACTTTCGACGATGCTCGTAAAATTCTCGCCGGCAGCGACACGGCGGCGACCGAATATTTCAAGGCGAAAACGTCGAAGAAGCTGCACGCCGCGTTCCAGCCGGCCGTGGAGAATGTGATGAAGGACGTGGGTGTCACCCGACAATACAATGACCTGGTCGGCCGTTACAAAAGTGTTCCGTTCGCAAACAGCATCTCTTTCGATATCAACAAATACGTCACGGAAAGAACTACGGACGGTTTGTTCCTCGTTGTCGGCCAGGAGGAACGAAAGATCAGAACCAATCCGTCGGCGCGAGTGACGGATCTGCTGAAGGAAGTTTTCGGCGGCAAGAAGTAGCCGGCCTCAGTGTCCATTTCGGGGTGGTGAAAACCCGCACCTTCAGACGAACGCGAATCTAGACCCTTGGCTCTGCCAGACTGTGTGAAAACTAGCCGACCACCCTTCGACCATGCTCAGGGCGATCGGCTAACTATCGGAAATCGCAATCATTGACCGTTCGTGCTGAGCCTAGTCGAAGCACAAATCGAGGGTTTTCACACAGTCTGCCGCTCAGGGTGACACACTCCATGACTTGTAGTCGGGAGTGTGTCAATTTGCCAGCGACGCCATCAGCCGGCCAAACCCGGTTACTTCCTCTTTCACCTTCGCCATCCGAAGTCCATGCCAGATGTAAGCTTGGCAGCTCGTGACTACCGGCTTGCCGATCTCTCGTTCCAAAAGATCGACGTCGGTAATCGTCGGCCAACGCGGGCAGGGGACGAAGACGCCGTCGGCTTCCGGCGCTTCCTCGTAGAGCCGTTTGGCGATCTTGTACGCGGCGTGCACAGGCATGTCGGTGAGGTCGGCATTCTTGCGCACTCCGTAGCCTTCAATTTTCAAAACCTGAAAACCTGAAGACTCGAGAAAGGCTTTCATTCTCTGGTTGAGCGAATCTTCATGTGGGGTGGCAACGACGAGCGTTTTAAGTTTGAGTGACTTGAGCGCCTCAATCTCACCGGTGATTCCGGGAGAGATGGGGACGCCGTATTTTGCCGTTAGCTTTTTGCCCATCTCGATGTCACTGCCATTCCCGAGTTTTGTAAAGAGCGGCGAACCGCCGATGATGATTGCGTCGCACTTATTATCGACAAGATCTTGCGCCGCCTCTTCGATCCGCTGAAGCTGTCTTTCAAAGTCCGCGTCCACCAGCTGGCGAATCGTCCCGGTGCTGTTTAGAAGCATGAAACCTTCCGGCAGCATCTTGTAAAACTCGTAGACCAAAGTGTCGCCTCGGGACGGTGCCACGTGACCGATCTTGGCGCGCCAGCCGTACATTTCCTTTTCCTCCTTCAGGCCGTTGAAAAAATTCCATCTGCTTCCTGTCTGCGTGCGACGCACAGGCAGGCGTTGCGCTCGATCGCCTCGCTCCAACGTACGATTTCGCAAAGCGCATGGAGCATGGGGCCGGGAGCCTGGGCTCCGATCTCTGACCTCTGACTTCTAACCTCCGCGCCATGCCCTTAGCCCTTAGCGACAGATTTGCGCCCGCCTGTGCCAGCACGGCAGACAGGCGCCTCGCGCCTGGAACTTTTTGACCGGCCTGGAACAATGATCTGGAGTGACAATCTAAACAAACCGCCGGGGCGCGTCAACAACGTTTGTCAGCGGCGAGGAGAGTATGCTACAGAAAAACTTGGCTTGAGATTAGGCAACCGAATGAGAGGAGAGCTGAATGGAAGAGCAAGTGCTTGAGCAGGTGGATCGGGACCGTATCGTCGGAGTCGCTCGTAATTTGGCCGATATCGTCAGCATCACCGGCGAAGAAAAGGAAGTCGCGGAGTATCTTGGAAGCGAATTAGAGAAGCTTGGAATGGAGGTAGAGTATCAGGAGGTCGAAGAGGGCAGACCGAACGTTATCGGAACGTTAAAAGGGACCGGCGGCGGCGCGACGCTCATGTTCTGCGCGCACATGGACCACTTCGATAATCCTCAGGAGACAGTGGTCGAAGACGACCGCATCTATGGACGGGGCTTGGTCAACATGAAAGCCGCGTTCCCGTGCTACATCGAGGCGGTGTCGGCAATTCAAAAAGCGGGCGTAAAGCTTAAAGGCGACATAATCATTTCGGGCGTCGTGGGCGAGATCGAGAAGGCCCAGATCGGCCGTTTCCTGGGCAAAACCTATCGCGGCGCAGGGGTCGGCGCGCGCTACATGATGGACCATGGTGTTATGGCTGATATGTGCATCATCGGCGAACCGACAGGCCTTCATCTGCAGATAGGGAATGCCGGGCTGATCTGGGCGCGAGTGAGCGTCGATGGCAAAGCCACAAGGTTTGTTTTGGCGGCCTGCAAGGCCGCGCAAGCGATCCAGGATTGGGAAAAGGATTATCAGAGAAAATACCAGCATAGGTTCATGCTTCCTACCGTGCAGATCGGCGCGATCGAAGGGGGCAATCCGTTTAAACCCGGGACGCGACCGACAACCGATATCTTCGTGATCGTGAAGACGCTCCCCGGCACGCCGCCGTTGGCGATTAAAAGGGAGATCGAAGCGGTGTGTGAAAGGCTGAAGAAACGAGAAAGTGACATTCTCGACGTTCGCGTCGATCTTTACCTATCGACGGACGGTTACGAGATTCCCAAGAGCGAGTATGTCGCGAAGGCCATTGAAAGAGCGCACAAAACGGTATTCGGTAAGCCCGTGCCGTACTCTAAGCCGATTCGCTACGGGATTACCAGCGACGGATCGCGGATCGCCGCTTACGGCGTCCCGAGCATCACTTACGGTCCCGGTTTCGGCACACACCTGGTTGATCCGACTGAGACCAAGGCGCCGGCGGAATGGGACACTCCGACAGGAGTCCGACGGGGAGTCGGCATCGAGAATATGGTCAACTGCACGAAAGTGTATGCCATGGCCGCGCTCGATATTTGCAACACGAAAAAACCAGGTTGACGGCATAGAACCCAGCGCGGCATAGCCGCAACCAAAGGAGAAATGTACGATTCACCGCAGAGGCACAGAGTACACAGAGTTTTTATTTTTAAACTCTCTCCTCCGCGGCCTCAGCGGCTCGGCGGTGAGATTTCCGAATCTTTCTTCGCCACAGAGACGCAAAGTACACAGAGAGTCTATTAAAAACATTTACGCAAGCTGCGAAAACTTTGAAGGATAGTAGTACGAATAGGACGGCGTAAGAAAAGTCTAACCGCAAAGAGCGCAGAGAACACAAAAGTCAATTCTGCTTTTTGCGACCTTTGCGTTCTATGCGGTTAAAAGAAATTCTGAGGTGCTTTCATGGATTTAACCTTCGCCCACTATCGCAATCGCTTCTGCATGTTTCGCACTTACTATGCGCTGGCAACGGGTAAAGTAAACCCGGACGGTATTAATCTGAAAGTCATCGAACTGCCGGATCCGCCCAGTCACGAGCAGGAAGAGGCGCTTATCCGCGGCGAGGTCCAGGTAGCCAATCTGTACTTGCCTAATTTTCTTCGGCGGAAGCTCAAAGGCGCCCCCATCATCGGTCTCTCTACCGAGTGGAAATCGACCATGAAGGGGAATGGAATTTTCGTGCTTGATGACGGTCCCGTCAAATCACCCAGCGACCTCGCCGGTAAGCTCATTGCCACGCACCAGGGCGCCCACGCTGTTCACCGGTACTTGTTGCGGCATCTGTATGGCGTGGACGATGGCACGCTCCGTTGGGAGTCGCATCCGCAAGAAAGACTCCTGGACGTGTTGAAGAGCGGTAAGGTGGACGCCATCTGCCTGTTGGATCATTTCTTTTTCCGCGGCGAGGTCGCCGAGGGGGTTCGATGTCTCTATACTGACGGTGAAGCCTGGAAAAAGCTCACAGGCTTTGACCAGATCATCAAGCACATGGTCGCGGCGCGGCAGGACTTAATTCGTGAGCATCCGGAGCTTAGAGAGAAACTGCTCAGCGCCTTTCGGGCGTCTTTCGCGTACAGCGAAGGGCATTTGAACGAGATCGGCGATGCCTTTATTCAACGATACGGCGGAGACAAAGAAGCTTTGCTAGCGTCGGCCCGGTATCCGAGGATCGAGTTTACCTTTACCGAACAGGAGCGGAAGCTTGCCGAGGCGGAAATGGATATGCTGGTTGAAGTCGGCGAGATCCCGCGCAAGGCGCCGATTGCATCGTTATTCGCCGCATAGGTTGCGCCGTCCGCCGTCGCATTACTTGCTCTCCATCGAACCCTTCATCAGTCGTTTGCAATTCTGGGGCAGATTTTCTGTCTCTGTCTCAATCTCTGTTGCGCTTGCCTCTTGCGCCGCCGGACTGCGTTCGGAGATCGACGATTCCGGTCGATTGCTGGAGACGGTGGCTCTCGTCCGGGAAGTCAAAGCTTTCGGCAACACTCTCGGCATCGAACCCACAGAAGCATTGCGCCGCACGTCGTTCGACGCGCCGGCGCTTTCGATGATGTGGCTGTGGCTGCAGCGGGCCGGAACTCTGGCCATTCGGGCGCCCATCGACATTCGCATGGCCATCGGGTTTTCGATGGAAAGAGAGCAACTGAGGTTGGAGCAGGTTTACCGCGTCGATGGATACAGCGTCTACTACCGGCAAGGCAACGAATTTGCGGACCCCCGATCGATAGCGACCTTCAGCTTTGCGGATGAAGGGATCGTGCGCAGAGTGAAAATCGTTCTTCATGAAGATCTGCATGGAGATAAGAACTTTGATTTGCCGTGGGAGATCGAAGAGGCGATTGTAACTCCGCTCGGCTCTCTCGGGGCGGTGGAGTTTTTCAGGCATCGGGGAGATGAAGATAACATGCGTCGGGCGCTCATGTCGCTAGACGAGGAAAGACAATTTGCCCGCGAACTAAACGACCTGGTCAGGGAAGCAGAGCGTATCTTTGTAACAAACACACCGGCAGAAGCTAACAAGAAGATCATGGCCCTTATTCCATCGTTCCCGAATTATCATCGGCAGTTTCGGCGCCAGATCTCGGGCCAGCACCCCGCCGCCGCGCTGGAGGCGAAGCTGAGCCATGATCTTGCTTACTATAGATTCCATGATCGGGTTGTTTCCCTCCTGGAGCGTTCCGGCGACCTCGGACGACTGATTGAGGACTTGAAACGGCTTCCCCGCGATACCACAGCCGACGGCCTTGAAGAGTACCTGCGCGAGCTTGGTGCGAGATATGGCGCCGGTAGGGACTGAGATCGCAACCGGGTTCTGGCATTGATGTCAAAGTTCATCAAGTCTAGTTCCGTTGTTCACGGCCTCGTTCCGCTGTATTCGAGCACATTCCTATCGGCGGGGTGGGCGATGATTATCCCCGCGATTCCCGCTCTAGCACAGCAGTTCGGCGTCTCTGCGGGTGGAGCCGCGCAGATCGTTACCGCCTTCGCCATTGGCAAGTTCTTCGGAACGATCGTCGCTGGAGTCATCCTCGACCGCATGGGAACCCGTATCGCTCTGGTGGGCGGCCCGTTGGTAGCTAGCGTTGCGTCGTTATCGGCTGCGGGAGCGCCGCGGCTTTCTCTCATCCTATTTCTCGCTCTGATCATGGGCGCGGCGGACAGCCTTTGGTCAACCGCTCGCGAGGTTGCGGGAGTCGATCTCGCGCGGAGCGATCAGCGCGGGCGAGTCATCAGTAGTCTGCATGGCACCTACAATCTGGGCGGCGCGTTTGCGCCACTTCTCGGCGGTTGGCTGACCGACCTTTTTAGCTTCAAAGCCGCATTTATCGGTTATGCCGTTGCCGGGCTGCTTTCTGTATTCTTGGGACTCATCAGCCCTGACTCGGCAGTCCCGTCCATGCCGCAGAAGAATCGTAACGCGGTCCGCGGCCGGGGGTTGGCGGCGATCAGGCAGCGATTGCGGAGGATTAGGGACCTATATAGAGAAATTCATCCGAATCTCAGGGCGACCTATCTCGTACTTATTTTGGCAACGCTCGCCAGCCAATCGCAAAGGATCATTGTGCAGAGCATGCTGCCGCTATATGCCGGCATCTACCTTCAGCTGTCAGCCACCGAGATCGGCATGCTCTTTACCATTTCCGGAATTATTGTTTTCGCCATGATCATTCCCGCGGGTTTCATAATGGACCGCATCGGCAGGAAGTGGTGCACGGTCCCGAGCACCGGCCTTCCGGCTCTGGTTTTCGTGCTGATTCCCGCAACCGGCAGCTTCACACAGCTTGCCATTCTCGTAGCCGTCGCGGGGCTGTCGCAAGGTCTATCTTTGGGTTCGCTCGCAACTTCAACCTACGATGTCGCGCCCGCTCATGCGCGCGGGCGCCTGCAAGCGGTGCGTCGCACCATCGCTGAGTTGGGAAGTGGCATTGCTCCCGTGTTCGGCGGGTACTTGGCCAACACTTTCAATCCCGGTGTGCCGTTCCTGGTTTACGCGCCGCTGTTGATCGTCTCGGCGACCTTGCTGGCAGTGATCGGGCGGGAGACTCTGGAGAGATAGGATGACTGCGTAATCCGGGCGAAAATGCCTCCAGGTAAGTACTTGATCCCTGACATCCTTTTCTCATAGGCTAGGGGCCGCAACAACGGCCTATGCCTCGAAACGACCAGATCACGCGCCAGTGGCATCTTTTGAGACGACTTGAAGGATCGAACGGCCTGACCCTGCCGGAGCTTGTCGATTCCGTCCCCGAGGATTACCCAAAAAATGCTCGGACAGTGCGGCGGGATTTGGAGGCGCTGGAAGCCGTAGGGTTCCCGGTCGTGACCGAGCGCCATTACGGTCAAACCCGTTGGCGGTTGATGGAGGGCTTTAAAGATATTCCCGCACTCGGGTTTTCCGCCACCGAACTAATGGCTCTGCTGCTCAGCCGCAACCTTTTAAAACCCCTGGAAGGAACTGAAATCCAAGCTTCACTCAATTCCGCTTTGAGTAAGGCGTCGGCCGCGCTGCCCCCGCAAGGGCATGAATATGTTCGGACCATGGAGCAGATGTTTTCCGTAGGCCTCGGCCCGTACAAAAGTTACCGCCAGCACAAGAGCACGATAGATACGCTTTCCCAGGCCATCGACAAAAGAAAAACAGCGCAAATCCGTTACTATTCGGCGTCTCGAAACAACACCGGACGCCGCGAAGTTGATCCCTATCACCTCTGGTTCGCCGCCGGCGGGCTTTACATTATCGCCTACTGTCACTTGCGCAAAGACGTTCGGCTGTTCGCCGTCGAACGCATCCGCTCGATCGCGCTTACGGATCATCCTTATCAAATGCCGCTTGGGTTCAACGTGGAAGAATATGTCCGCGACGCGCTGATAATCATGCGCGGGCGGCGGATCGAAGTGGAGCTTTTGTTCTCAAAGACAGCCGCAGCCTGGGTTAAGGACAAGAGCTGGCATCCCAGTCAGGAGGTTTCCCTATTATAAGGATGGACGACTACGGCGACAGTTGCTTCAATGCATTGACCATGAAGAAGACAGCATTCGGTTTTACAGACTTGTGGAACCCCGTGACCGTTATATGAAGGTATATGGTGTAAACCGCGATGTCGATTTTGCAGCGCCTCTTGTTTTTTAATCGGGCGAACGCGAACCATGAGTCCTAAGAGATACTGGGAGCGAATCGCGCTATGCGTAACTGCCGGAGATGTCAGAGTTTCCGCGATGCGCGGGTGAGTGAATCAAATGTCCGGGCGCGTGTGCGAACTTGGTTCGCGCCCGCGTAGAAAAAAAGCTAAAGGAGGCAGCCATTTAGATCATCTACTGTTGCGCCCGCTCTTCGGAGCGGGCGAGGATTGAAACTTTCTTTATCTCGTCTGTCTCGAACTCCCTGGAAGTGTTGCGCTCCTCCTTCGGGAGGAGCGAGGATTGAAACACTTTCTATATCGCCCCGTCCGCGCTGGGAACGGGTTGCGCTCCTCCTTCGGGAGGAGCGAGGATTGAAACCCATCGAAGCGAACAGAAGAGAAGGCAAACGCCAAGTTGCGCTCCTCCTTCGAGGGAAAGAAAAGGGGTCAAATATGGAGTTAGATAGTTAACACCCAGCCTTAAGCTCACGATTCCTTTTTACTTTTGATATTTCTTGAGGACCCTGTGTGGAGAATAACGCCCTTTCTCCAAACGATCTCCAAAGAAGGAATATCCCTGTGAGGCGCAAGCTTGAGAAGCTGGCGCGCCACCGTTTCTCTCGCGCACTGTTGAGAATGTTCTCAGCTGTAGGGAAAAGCGTAGTGCGAAGTTTTTGACCCTGCAGATATTAATGGCTATACTTATGGCCATAATTGCAGAGGAGGAAGGTCTATGAAGTTCGTTAGCGTGGCGGAAGCCAAGAATCGTTTGACCGTTTACCTGGCGCAGGCCAGAAAAAAGAAGGAACCTATTATAATCACTCATCACGGTAAACCCTACGCGCTGATCCAGCCAATCTCCGAGGAAGATCTGGAGGGGTTGGGATGGGATCAACTTGCCCAGAGCCGCCTCCGGAAGGCTTGGGAAGGAGAGGACGATGCCCTCTACAACTACCTATAAAAGAGGGCATGTCATTGTGGTTAACGTTCCATTTTCAAACCACACCGGAATCAAGCCTCGGCCCGCGCTTGTTATCTCCACGGATGCCTTCCACCGTGATCTACCGGATCTTATTGTTTGCCCGATCAGCAGCCAGCCGCGTTATTATCAGCGCCCTGGCTCGGGAGATTGTCCTCTTCGAGGGTGGCGGGCGGTCGGGCTCCGGCATCCGAGTACGGTCAGGTACCGAAAAAGCGGTTAAGTATGGAGTTAGATAGTTAACATACAGCCTTAAGCTCGCGATTCGCTTCTTTTGCTTTTGATAATTTGGTAAGAAGATCAGAGTGCCCTTTCACGCCGCTTGACCGGCGTCCTATCCATAAAGTAGTTCTCTCACCCGAATTGTCACTGCGAAGTTTCACCGGTATCCGAATTTTCAGTCCGTTGTTGGTTGGCTGTTTTCCGGTTTGACGCCATGGGACAGATTCGCTAAGCTAAGTAGTGATGTCACTACAGAGACGGGAGGGTTCATATGCGGATGGGATTAAGAGAGGCCAATCAGCGGTTCTCCAAGGCGATCAAGGCGGTGAAACAGGGCAAAGAGGTTATACTGACCGAGCGGGGGAAGCCGATCGCGGTCATCAAGCCGCTCGATCCGGACGAGGATCAGGAGGCGATCATCCGCCGCCTGGAGGCGGAGGGAATACTACGGCCGGCTTTGAAACGGGGACCTATGCCGAAGCCAAACTGGAAGCCGATTCGCATCAAAGGTAAGCCTATCTCGCATACTATTAGCGAAGAGCGGGACGAGCGGTGACGTTCGCCTATTTCGACACGAGCGCTTTGGTAAAACGATATGTTAGGGAGAGGGGTTCCGCCCAGGTCGGGTCCTTGCTGCGCCGGCACGACTTATTATCCTCGGCGCTCACTCCGGTGGAAGTGTTGTCCGCCTTATGGAGACGGAAACGCAACGGCGACTTGTCCGAAGAAAACTTGTCTATCACATTGAGCAGGGTTCAGAATGACCGAATAGGATGGGAGTTGGTCGAGGTGGGTGGGACGGTTTTAAGCCGGGCTGAAGAGATCATTCAGGAAACCGTGCCCATGAGAGCCTTGGACGCTATTCACGTTGCTTCGTTGATGACGTTCCAGGCTGCTTCTTCCATTCAAATTCCATTCGTCACAGGTGATACGCGTCAGCGAGATGCGGCAACTCGTCTCGGCCTGGATGTCGTCTGGGTCGGCTAGGACAAGGAGGTTCTATGGGACTATTTGATACGATCCAGGCGACGCTTACCTGTCCTGTTTGCGGTTCAGGAAGAGAACGGCAGATCCAGACGAAGAAGGGACCTTGTGCGATGTTGAACCTGGAAATTGGCGACACGATCGAGCCTTTCTTTTACGGCGATTACTGGCTCGAAGAAGAGTGGGATTGTGATGATTGCCGGAAGCAAACCTCCGACGAAAACCGATGGCACAAGGTCTTTATCCATTGCATTAATGGCTTGATTGTAGAAGTCGCGCCAGAAAGACCGCCTCTCGGCAAATTGCCCGATTGGGATCTCGTCCACAAACTCTCTCGGGAGCGCCTGCGTTATCGCCAAGCTCTAAGGATTGTGAGGGGTTCCGTTCTTCGCTTCAAGGAAAGAATGGCCGAAGGCGAAGCGAAGCGGCAACCGTTTCTGGATATCGGGCCAAAAACCATTGAGGAATTGCTGGACGACATCATTGAGGAAATAGGCCGAGCGGAGAGAGGAGAACCGGCCGGGTGGTTTTAGGCGGGAACTTGAAAACTTTTCCCTATTAGGACGGAACTGAAAGGAAATTTTCTTTCAAGAATCCGCAACCGAAGATCGAGTTTTCGGGGATTTTGGAGCAAGGATTTGACAAGAGCATGGCACTTATGCTTTCATGCCGCGACATGCAAGAATTTCTAACCGGGATTTCCGTCTTATCTGCCGTTTGGTATGTGCTAAGGTCCCTTCCTGAACTGATGCAGGTCTTCGGTTTCCTCTTTGGCTACCTATTCGCCGCGTGGGCGATGGACGAATACTTCTGAGTGGCTCAGCAGGCCGTTGAAAAAGGCCTATCTGCTTCCTGTCTGCGTGCGACGCACAGGCAGGCGTTGCGCTTGCCCGATTCACTCCAACGACTCGAAACAGTTAAACGGTTCAAGCAAATTGATCGCTACGCTCCCGTTCAAACCGTTTAAACGGCTTGAACGGTTTGAACCACTGGAACGGCTTGATTCACTGAAAATTATACAGACGGGCGCAGTTGTCACAGAGATATTTACGTTTGAGGGACATACCCACGGCCTTCTCGACCGCCGGGGTTTTCGAAAAGTTGCGATTTTATGCACCCATCATGGTCAAGGATGCGCCTTGACATTGGTTTTGCACTGTTGTTAAGGGTTGGACCTCGGAAAATTCATTTGAAATGAAAGGGAGGTTTAAAATGGCCCAGAATCAAAAGGCGATAGAACTGCAGAAAGGAGAAAAAGTCGAGTACGACTGGGGGACGCTTTGGCCGCACTACCACAAAGAAAAGATGAACTGGGCGACCGGATTTAGAACTAAAGGGGACGTGGACATTCTTTTCCTCTCCGGGTCGACAGGAAGGGATCCATTTGAAGATGCGCCTTGCAGAACTCCCGACCAGGAACGCGCTGGAAGAGGCAAAGTAGTCGGCGGCATAAAGGAACAGACACGACAGGCATTAGATGACATCAAAAATAATCTCGAGATAATGGGCGCCAGTCTGAAACATATCGTCATGTTTCGTTATTACCTCAAGCGAAGAGAGGACGTTTTTGACATGCGTGACGAAATGTACAGTTTCTTTGAAGAGCATGAACCGGATTTACGCGCGCATCCCAGATCGGCCACTTTGCTGAGAGGCGTGGGGATCGATTTGCCGGACATGCTCGTCGAAATAGAAGCCTGGGCAGTTGTCCCGAGAAGCAAATAGACGCAGGATCGGGCCGTCAGTAAAATCGTTGCGTGCAGAGACTGAAGTGATGCAGTCCCATTTCGCTTGCGCCTATGGTCTTTGGGCCGGAAAACTCATATAATCTGCGGCATTGGCTGGTCTTCAATAATTTCCAAAAAAGCGCAGAACAAATCGCATAAGGAGCGGCATCCATGGCGAGAGTGGGGTTTGCACTCGGTTACGGCAAATTTACCAATGCGCGTGAAATCGCGGCTTTGATGCGGCAGGCGGAAGAACGGGGCTACGAGATGGCTTTCTTCTCCGAAACCATCGAGCTCATGCGCGATTCCGTTACTAGCCTGGCCGCCATCGGCCTTGCCACCGAGAAACTTGTACTTGGATCAACTCAGATCGTTCGGCTTCGCGGCCCGGTCGTCATGGCGCAAACGCTTGCGACCCTCGATGAGTTGACGGGCGGGCGCATGACTCTTGCTCCAGGGGCCTGCACCAAGAGCCACGCGCGCGTGCATGCGCTGCCGCAGGATGTGGGCGCAACGCCTTCGGAAGTTCTTAAGGAGTACATCGAATCGATGCGACGGCTCCTCAGCGGTGAAAAAATTTCGTATCACGGTAAATTTGTCAACTTCGATAATGTCGGGTTGCCTTGGAAACCCTTGCGGTCGGATGTTCCTTTTTATGTGCCGGCAACGGCGACCGTTGGCCTTCAACTGGCCGGGACGATCGGCGATGGCGTCGTGCTGAATGCCGTCTGCTCGCCGGAGTATACCGCCAACGCGCTAAACATTATCAAACAGTCGGCGGAAGCCGCCGGCCGGGACTTCGCGGCCTTTGAAGTCGCGCAGATCATCAACTGCTCGGTGGAGGATGATCACAAGAAGGCCCTGGACGCGATGCGCTGGGAGGTAGCGACTAAGCTCGATCCTGTCCAGATCAAGTTCATCGCCGGGCCCAAGATGCGGGTGGGGGAACCTTACATTAAAAAAGACGACATTCCGCTTTTTGAAAAGGCCTATGAGAAAGGCGGCATGGAGGCGCTCATCAAATCTATACCCGATTCCTACGTCGAAGGGATGACCGCCAGCGGGACTCCCAACGAGGTCAAGGAGAGGGTTCAGCAATACCGCGACGCCGGTGTGAAAATTCCGCTGTTGCGCCCGGCAGCCGCGCACCAGACCCAGCGGGTTCTGAATCTGTTCGCGCAGCGCTAACGCGCAGTCGCTCGAGTCTCGTGTTTAGGGTCTCGGGTTAGCTGGGACTCGGGCGGCAACGCGAGACACGAAACTCCAGAGTCCAAACTGTTTCTGAACTATGTATCGCGTCGGCATTGATATCGGCGGGACGTTTACGGATATGTTGCTGGTCGGCGAAGACGGGGATGCCATGATCGGCAAGACCCTGACAACGCCCGGCGAGCCCAGCCTCGCGGTTGAAAACGCGCTACGGCCGGCTCTGGAAGCCGGCGCGGTAAAACCAGGCGAGCACGGAACTCTGATCCACGGCACAACACTGGTGACTAACGCGCTGATCGAGCGTAAGGGCGCGCCCACCGCGTTGCTTACGACCGCCGGTTTTCGTGACGCCGTGGAGATTGGCCGAGAGCATCGCTACGAATTGTACGATCTCAATTTGGAGCTTCCCAAGCCGTTAGTGTCACGCCATCTGCGTTTCGACGTTCCCGAGCGCATGGCCGCCGACGGCGGCGTCTTGCAGCCGCTCGATGAAAACTTTGTTATTCGCTTGGTGACTGAACTCCGGGACAAAGGAATCAAAGCTATCGGCGTCTCCTATCTCCATAGCTTTCGTAACCCCGCTCACGAGCGACGCACGGCTGAGATCATCGCTGAAGTCGCGCCAAAAATCAGAGTGTCTCTAAGTTCCGAGGTGGTGGCCGAGATCCGGGAATTCCAGCGCACGAGCACAACCCTGGCCAATGTCTACGTCCAGGAGCGCGTGTCTGATTATCTCGCCCAGTTACAGCGCCGCCTGGATAGTATCGGGTTCGTTGGGAATTTCTTCGTAATGCTCTCGAGCGGCGGTATTGCGACACGAGAAACTGCTTCGCGCTTTCCCGTACGCCTTCTCGAATCCGGACCGGCGGCGGGCGCGATCGCTGCGGCGCAAGCCGGGCTTCTCTCCGGCCACCCTGATTTACTTTCATTCGATATGGGCGGCACGACCGCGAAGCTCTGCGTTATTGAAGGCGGCCAGCCGCTAAAGACCCATGAGTTCGAGGTTGATCGCGTCTATCGGTTTAGGAAAGGCAGCGGGCTGCCGGTGAAGATACCGGTCATCGATATGATCGAGATCGGCGCCGGCGGCGGTAGTATTGCGAGAATCGATTCTCTCGGGCTTTTGAAAGTCGGCCCGGACAGCTCTGGAGCGGATCCGGGTCCGGCTTGTTATCGCCAGGGCGGCGAAGAGCCGACCGTGACCGACGCGGATTTAGTTCTTGGCTACCTTGACCCCGACTACTTTCTTGGCGGCGCCATGCAGTTGGACTTGGAAGGCGCGCGGCGTGCGCTGCGCCGTCTGGCTGATCGGTTGGATATGACCGTCGAAGAGGCGGCGTGGGGGATTCACCAAATTGTCAATGAAAACATGGCCAATGCCGCCCGCGCTCATCTCGGCGAGCGGGGCAAAGATCCGCGCCGGATGCCTATGTATGCGTTTGGCGGCGCCGGGCCGGTTCATGGTTACCGAGTGGCAGAAATTCTCCGGCTGCCGGCGTTGATCTCGCCGTTCGGCGCCGGAGTAGGCTCGACCTTCGGCCTGCTGGCCGCGCCGCTGGCGTTCGATTTCGTGCGCAGCGCATATAGTCGTCTCGAGGAGCAAGATTGGAACCTTGCGAATGGACTCTTAGACGAGATGGCGGAAGAAGGGCGGAGGGTGTTGGAAAGCGCCGGCCTATCGTCGGATCAGATTAACTACCGGCGGACGGCCGACATGCGCTACGTCGGGCAAGGACACGAGGTCTCCGTCCCGCTGCCGGGTGGGATGTTACAGGCGCGGCATCTGACCCGGATTACGGAAGCGTTCGAGGAGACTTATCAGGCGCTCTATGGCCGCAAAGGACCTGAAGTGCCGTTGGAGGTAATTAACTGGCGGGTGGTTGCCAACGGCCCACGGCCGGAGATGAATTTCGAGCTGCGGCGCGACAAGGCCAAACGCGCCGACGCGCGCAAGCGAGCGCGATTGGCTTACTTCCCGGAGGCCGGCCGGTATGTGGAAACCGCTGTCTATGATCGATATGCTCTGAAACCGGGGATGACGTTTGACGGCCCGGCGATCGTCGAGGAGCGGGAGTCGACCTTGATCGTGGGCGCGCGAGGAAGAGCTCGCATCGACGAAAAGCTCAATGTTATTCTGGAGTTTGTCGATGGAAAATGAAGTTATTGATCCGGTGACCCTGGAGGTCATTTGGAACCGGTTTCTTTCCGTTGCGAACGAGCAGCAGGACGCGCTTATCCGGACTGCGTTCAGCACCATCGTGCGTGAAAGCCAGGACCTTGCCTGCGGATTGTTCGACCCAAAGGGGCGGATGATCGCGCAGTCGATCAGCGGGACACCCGGCCATATCAACGCGATGGCGACCTCGATGAAGCACTTCTTGCATGCTTTTCCGGCGGGGAAACTTGCGCCGGGCGACGTCCTTATTACAAACGATCCCTGGATGACCGCCGGGCAAATCAACGACATTACCATCACCACGCCCGTCTTCAAGAATGACAAGCTCGTCGCTCTGTTCGCCAATACCTGCCATAGCGCCGACATCGGTGGACGCATCTTGTCGGCCGAGGCCCGCGAGGTTTTTGAAGAGGGACTCCGCATCCCGATCATGAAGTTGTTCGAGCGCGGCGAGCCCAATCGGGTACTGATGCAAATTGTCCGCTCCAACGTGCGCCAGCCCGACGAAGTCATCGGTGATTTTTACGCGCAGACGGCCAGCAATGATGCCGGGGGACGAGCGCTGCTCGAGATGATGGATGAGTTCGGCCTCGATCGCATAGATTCGGTCGCCGAAGAAATTATTCGGCGCTCTGAAAACGCCGTGCGCGCTGAAATCCGGAAGTTACCGAGCGGTGAGTGGACCAACGAAACTTGGAGCGATGGATTCGAGGAGCCGATCGTAATCCGCTGCACGGTACGGGTTGCGGGCGATGAGATCTTTATCGATTTTACCGGCTCATCGCCGCAGAGCGCGCGCGGTATCAACGTGGTGCTGAACTACACCCATGCTTATGCCAGCTTCGCGATTAAGGCGGCCATCTGCCCCGACATCCCCCACAATGACGGGAGCTTCAGGCCGGTTCACGTCAGCGCGCCGCCGGGTAGCATTTTGAACGCCCTGGATCCAGCGCCTGTCGCTAGCCGGCAAGTGATTGGCCACTTTATTCCGAGCGCGATCTTTGCCGCTCTATCCGGCGCTTTGCCGGGAAGATTGATGGCTCCGGGCGCCGATCCGATTTGGCTGAGCGTCTGGCGTGGACAAAATCCGCCTTTCACGTTGACCGTGTTTCAGGTCGGCGGTACAGGCGCGCGTCCGTCCAAAGACGGACTCAACGCCGTCGGGTTTCCGAGCGGCGTGGCCGGTGTTCCCGCCGAGGTCATAGAAAGCTTGTCGCCTGTCGTTTTGAAGCGACGTGAACTGCGTCCCGATTCCGGCGGCGCCGGCACATGGCGCGGCGGGCTGGGACAGCTGACAGAATTTCGGCGCCGGGGTGAGGGTCCATGGAGCGTCAGTTCAATCGCGGATCGCACCAAGCACCCGGCGCCCGGCCTTTTAGGCGGGCGGATGGGCGCCCCCGGCGAAGTGGCGTTGAAGAACGGCGGGCGCCCCAATCCTAAAGCTTTGGTTGATCTTCAAGCGGGTGACGTCGTACAGCTGAATCTGCCCGGTGGCGGCGGTTATGGCGACCCGTTCAAACGTGATCCGAAGAAAGTGCTGTGGGACGTTGTCGAGGGCTATATTACGCCGGAGCAGGCGGAAAAAAGCTACGGCGTATCAGTGAGGTATACCGGTAAAGCTGAAGATTTGGTTAAACTGGCGAACCAGTGGGCCGTCGATGAAAGCAGAACCGCGGAATTGCGCGCCACGCGCCAGTAGGCGCGCAGCTCAAATTTCAAATCTCAGATTTAAGATTATCTAGGTTTGAGATCTGAGATTTGAAGTTTGCAATTGTGAGCATAGCGAACAGATGGAACTTGCGGGTAGAGTAGCTCTTGTCACGGGCGGGGCCGGCGGGATCGGCGGAGCCGTTGTGCGAAGCTTTGCCAAAGCCGGTATCAGCGCCGTGGCGATCAACTATCGAAAGTCCGGCAAAGCGGCTGAAGCACTGGCGGCCGAGATCGAGC
>JBOHVS010000031.1:0-17289 GCA_050735975.1 Binatia bacterium
AGATGGGTCCGGCTTCGGATAACATGGCGGTTGTCGACCAGAAACTGCGCGTGCACGGCATGTCGAATCTCTGGGTGGGCGACGCGTCGATCATGCCGATCGTGAGCCACGCAAACACCAACCTGACGTCGATCATGATCGGCGAGCGATTATCGGATTTCGTAAAAGAGGTGGCGTAACGTCTAAGTCTCGCGTCCGGAGTTTCGAGTCTCGTGTTGCCTAGCCTCAATTCCCAACGAGACACGAGACACAAGACCCGAGACGTGTTAACAAGCCGGAGGAAAAATGGCGGACATCCCCTTGAAGGCTGACGATATCATTCACGAGATCAAGCGGGCGGGCATTCGGTTCGTGGTCGCCTTGCCCGATCGCGTTACCAGCCACTATTTGCTGAAATCGATTTTGCACGATCCGGATTTCCGGGTCGTGCAGGTATGCAAGGAGGACGAGGGAGTTTCGATCTGCAGCGGGCTTTACGCCGCCGGCCGCCGTTCCCTTCTGATGATGCAATATACGGGTCTGTTGGATTCGATCAACGCCCTGCGGGGTGTTGCGATGGAGGGGCACAATCCGGTGTGCATGGTGGTCGGGCTGCTGGGCAAAGAACGGGGAGTTCCCCCGACCAAAGATAAACGTTACGGAATCCGCATCGTCGAACCGGTGCTGGACGCCATGGAGATCGAACATCAACTCATCGAAGAGCCGACGGACGTGGCGAAAATCGTCCCGGCGGTCGAGAAAGCCTATACATCGTCTTTACCGATAGCCATGCTGATCGGAAGGGAGCCAAAGTAGCCATGATGAAACGCGACGAATGTCTGAAGGTCTTGGCGCGTCACCGCAAGGACGAGATCGTAGTGGCGGTTTACATGGCGGCGCAAGAGTTGATTCACATTTCGCCGAGCGATTTGAACTACACTTTCACCGGCGCTATGGGGCAGGGATCCTCTCACGCATTGGGGTTAGCTCTCGGACGGCCGGACAAGCGGGTGGTCGTGCTTGATGGCGACGGCAGCTTGCTCATGAATCTTGGAACTCTGGTAACCATCGCCAACGCGGCGCCGAAAAATTTTGTGCACTGTCTGTGTGAAAACGGCACTTACGAAACCAACGGGTCCGTTCCCATACCGCGGGCCGGCCAGATTCGATTTACCGAACTGGCGAAAGCAGCGGGTTATCCCAAGACCTACGAGTTCGCCAACCTCGACGATTGGGATCGCGAGCTGGAAAAGATTCTCAAGGAAGACGGCCCGGTCTTTGTCGATCTTAAAATGGAACCGGGCGAAGCCTATCCCGAGGATTTCCGCCGCCTTTACAGCGTCGAGCATCGCGATAGGTTTCGACAAGCGCTTAAAAACAGCTGAGGCCTGATTCGTCACGTTAACCGCGTCCGCGCAGCTTCTAGCTTTCCTGACTTCCATCTGGTACGCGGGAGCCCTGGTTTCGTCACGCCGCGGCCTCAAATACTCCACGCCCACGACCGTTACCCTGGTCTCTATTCTGGTGCAAAACGTCACGCTCTGGAGCGCGGTCTTCATACTGGGCGGGATTCCCAGAGTCTCCCCGGTCGCGGTGCTCATTTTCTGCGTCGTCGGAATTTTTCAAATGGGAGTTCGGCTGCTTGCCTATACCGGAGTTCTCAAAATCGGCGCATCGCGCAGCAGCGCGCTGCAATCTATAAGCCCGCTGGTCAGCGCTACTATCGCCATAACGGTTCTGCGGGAAACCGCTTCAGGGCTCATCATCGGGGGAACGCTTCTTGTCGTGATCGGCATCATTCTGGTTTCGTGGAGAGCCGAACGGGAGCTGCCAAGCTTCCGTTGGTGGCACCTTCTGCTGCCGATTTGCGCCGCTTGCCTCACAGGCATTAACCATCCGATGCGGAGTTACGCGCTGGGCCTGTCCAATGAACCCCTGTTTTTCGCCGCCTTCATGGGCTTCGTCTCGTTGGTCGGATTTCTGGTCTACACGGTGGTCTCTCCGCAAGGGCAACAGTTGGTTTGGGACCGAAAAGCCTTTTGGCCCTTCCTGTGGACCGGCATCTTCGAGACGTTATCGATCGTATTCATCATCACGGCGTTGAGCATCGGCCGGGTCGTGGTCATCGCCCCGATTGCCGCCAGTTATCCGGTTTGGGCGCTTATCGGGGCCAAGCTCTTTCTGCGCGATATCGAACGGATCACCTGGAAAACTGTCCTCGGCATTTTTAGCGTCGTCGCCGGCACCGTCGCGATCCATCTTGGCAAGTGACGCGGCACAAAGGGTTATCAGCATGATAAACGACGGCTCAGATCACAGTCGAGACATTGGGGATTACACGCTCTCAAAGCGTCATGCTGAGCAGAGCGGAAGCATCTTTAACTCAGGTCTCACCTGATGCTTTTGATTCTGACGACAACCAACTGCCGGCACTTGTCAGACTCATTCGCGTCAAATATGATCCGTAAATGGGAACCGATATGAAAACCTATGACATCTCACTCACTCTGTCGGCCGATACCGTGCGCTGGGTCAGCGCGCAGCCTTTTGAGCTGATCGAGCGAAAACGGATGAGTCGAGGAGACACGAACAACTCCTCCTCTATTCACGCCAGCGTCCATGCCGGCACCCACGTCGATGCGCCGCTGCACTTCGTTCCCGATGGAGCGGCGATCGATTTGCTGCCGCTGGATCTCTTTCTGGGACCCGCGCGAGTCTGCGCGGTTGATGTCGCCCGCCAAATTACAGCCGCTGAAGTCGCCAAGCTCAAGCTTGCCGGCGAAAAGCGAGTGTTGTTCAAGACACGGAATTCTATCGAGCTGCTCCACAAGCCTGATTATGATCCCGGCTTCGTCGCTTTTTCCGTTGACGGGGCAAAGGCCCTTGCAGATCTAGGCGTTCAACTCATCGGGCTCGATTACCTTTCGGTGGCGCATGCCGATGAACAGGTGGCTGTTCACCGCGCGTTCTTGGATCATGGTTTGGCCCTGCTTGAAGGCGTTGACCTGTCGGCAGTACCGCCGGGTCGCTACGAGCTCATTTGCCTGCCGATTAAGATCGCCGGCTCCGACGGCGCGCCGTGCCGAGCAGTGTTGCGGGAGTTACATAATTCGACCAGGACTGAACCCCCGCTTTCTACATCTCAGATTGTTTGATCAAAAATCGGAGGATTAATGAAAATCATCATCGACAAGGAAAAATGCCGCGGACACAACAACTGTGTTTCCATCGCTCCAAACGTTTTTGACATTGACCATAATTTCAAAGCTTTCGTCCTTGATCCGAAAGGCGACAGCGACCAGGACATTCTTAAGGCAGCAAAGATGTGTCCGAAACTTGCCATTGCCCTGGACGATGAGAACAGCGGAGCGCGAATATTTCCGGGCCCGGATGACAAGACTCGCGATCAGCTCAATATTAACAAGTTTGGCGAATAAGCCATTAACAGGCTGCTGAAAAAGACCCATATGCGCGCTTCGCGGCCTATGGCGCGCGCCTCGCATTTGAAATCTTTTTGAGCAGCCTGTAAACAGGATTTCGGCAAATTGCCAAAGGCCAATCTAGGCTATGGTTGATACGACAGGCTGAACGCCGATGCTTTTTGCGAAGGATTGCACGCTTTGACCGCGCCTCAGCGACCCGCTCTGATCGTACACGGCGGCGCCGGAGCTATAAAAGACGACGGGCTCCCGCAGAGGCTGGACGGTTGTAGAGCCGCAGCACTGGAGGGTTGGCAAATTCTCCAGCAAGGCGGCTCGGCGTTGGACGCGGTTGAAGCCGCAGTGGTTGCGCTGGAAGATAATCCGCTTTTTAACGCCGGCACCGGATCAACGCTCAACTGTCTCGGCCGGGTGGAAATGGACGCGGCGATAATGGAGGGCAAGTCGCTTCGCGTCGGCGCGGTCGGCGCGGTGCAAGGAATCAAGAATCCGATCAAGCTCGCCCGGCGCGTTCTCGAAGACGGCCGTCATGTGCTGCTGGCCGGCGAAGGGGCGGTTTCTTTTGCCCGTCTAGTTGGAATCCCCGAGGTTCCGCAGAACAGCCTGATCCTTGAAACGGAGAGAAAACGCTGGCAGGAAAAGCACGGTACGGTCGGCTGCGTTGCTTTGGATTCGAATGGCAGCATCGCCGTTGCCACATCGACGGGCGGCATCTTCAACAAACTCCCGGGACGAGTAGGGGACTCACCGCTTCCCGGCTGTGGCACGTACGCGGATGAATACGGCGGCGTCTCATGCACCGGCCATGGCGAGGCGATCGTGCGGGTGCTAATGGCCAAGTCGGCGCTTGAATACCTCCGGAACGGAGTTCACCCTCATGCCGCGGCGAGCGAAGCGGTTAACTTGCTAGCGGCAAAGACCGGGAGCACCGCCGGCCTTATTATCGTCGATCGGAACGGAAGGATGGGTTACGCGCGTAACACCCCGCGCATGCCGGTGTGCTATCTGACGGATGGCAACGTCCCAAAGGTGGACAGCTGATCAAGGCGGCAGCAGACGGCGACCCGTTAACATTCGTCGGGAACCGACGAGCCATGAAACTGGTGGCGGTGACTTTAGCTGTGCTTGCGATTAGATGACTGAAAGTTGAGAAGCTTATGGCAATACCCTGGTTTCAGATTGCTAGACTTGTTCCGGAAATTGTTGCGGTGTCGAGAGAGCTTTTACAGCAGACAAGAAACTCGGGAGCCGGCGGTGTGAAGGAGTTTGCCGCGCGAATTGCGGCACTCGAGCAGAACGAACGCAAGCAAGCCGAATTGATCGCAAAAATGGCCCAACAACTCGCGGCTATGGCCGAAGCCGGCGCTTCGCTCCGCAGAGCACTCCTCATCCTGGGAACGGTCGCCGCACTATCCCTGGTGGCCGCCATCGTGGCGCTGGCATTGGCAGTGTGACCGGCAGCGTCGTGAGCGTATTTCCTGTGTTTACGGAGCGTCTCGCCGTGACACACGCGCCCACTTTGTTTGTGGCGTGGGAATTTTCTCGCCGTCAACATAGATGTCCGCGCCGCGCTCCGGGAAAAAGCAGAGGAGGTCCTTGATCTTGGGACATTCCGGTATGGTGTGGAGATAGCCCCAAACAAGATCCTTGTGCGCTTTTTCGCCGACCTTTACCGACCAGTAGGACGCAATCCCCTTGTAAGGACAGCGCGAAGTCGTATCGCTTTTCTCAAGCCTATCCATACGCACGTCCGCTTGCGGGATATAGTAGCGAACGGGATGGTTGGTCTCGAAAAGCAGGCGAGGATCCCGGGTTTCGGCGATGGTTTGGACATCGACGGCGACTCGCACGTGACGCTTGCTGGCGAGCACGTCCACACGCTTGAAGGGGTCGCGCGGGTGGACGAAGATCTCCTCGTCCTCCTCGTACCAGCCGTCCATCTCGTTCCATTCGAACGCGAAGTGGTCCTTTAAACCGTTCGCTGCCGCGGACGGTTTAGCGTAGCGCCAGACCGCGTTATTGGCGGTCTTAGCGGCCGTTTTAAACGACCAATAGGACGCCTCTCCTTTATAGGGACAGTGAGTCTTGTGTTCGCTCCCAATCATCAAGTCAGTGCGCACGTCGGGAGCGGGAAAGTAATAAACCGGTAAAACTCGGTCCTCGCGCAGCAATTTCACCCGCTTGCTGTCAGCGACTGTCTCGCCGCCGAACATAACGCGCACATGCCTTGGGCTCTCAGAGATATGAATCCAATGACCAGGGTCGCCATGTATTGGCACGCGTTCTTGCTTGCTCATACATACCTCCGATTCGAGAAGAGTCCTCAAATCAACAGATTTCTGCTTACGCGAGCTTTCTCAGCTTCTGCAGGCTCCGGAGCTCCCGCGGCGGCTGCAGGCGTTGACCCATGATGGTCCACGAGACCTCGGCGACGTAGATGTTGCCGCGCGAGTCTAAAGCAAGGCCGTGCGGAGCGATGAATTGTCCCGGCTTCTCTCCCCCGTAGATATCTCCAAGCCGGGCGAGCCGTTTGCCCGCTTTGTCGTAGATATCGATCCGTTGGCCGAGGTTCGGGCTGTCTTTGTTCACAGTCACTCCAGGGCCCAGTTCGCCGATGTAGCAGATCGGGTCCCGCGGGGCCGTGTCCAGATAGAGAGCGCAAGGGCGATGCATGTTGTTCCACTGCGTCTCGTACTTGCCTTTGCCGTCAAAGACCTGCACGCGGTGATTTTCCCGGTCGGCGACGTAAACCCAGCCTTCCCGATCGGTGCAGATATTATGGACAATGTTGAACTGGCCGGGGTCACAGCCCGGCTCTCCCCAGGAGAAAAGAAGCTTCCCATCGGGCGAATATTTATGGACCCGCGAGTTGCCGTAACCATCCGACACATAAATCTCCCCTTGTGGAGAAAAGGCGACGTGGGTGCAGCGGTTGAACGGCTCGCCGCATTGATAGGGCGCGCACGTTCCTGGGACGCCTAGGGTGAGAAGGACTTTGCCATCCAAAGTGCACTTGCGCACCGTGTGGTCGCCGTCGTCGGTCAAGTAGATGGTGTCGTCGTAACCTATCGTGGCGCCGTGCGCCCGCTTGAATACTCCCTCGCCCCAAGAACGGAGGAAGTTACCATCACGATCGAAGACGATGATCGGATGCGCGCCGCGCGTAAAACAATAAACCTGGTCTTTTTTATCGACTGCGACGGCGGCAACTTCGTGAAACGTCCAACCGTCGGGTAGCTTGCCCCAGCCCTCGATCACTTCGTAGCGAAACTCGCCGCTGCCCAAAACAACACTCATAGAGACCTCCTTAAAATGGAAAATGCAAAATTCAAAATGAAAAGTTCAAAATAAGCAATGTTTAAACCCACGACTCCAATGCTCCATCACTCCATGTCTCAGCCGGCTTTATCCATATCACGATTTCGCCGGCGCTGGTATAATCACGCGCCATGAAACTTTCGCCCATTGTCTGCTACAGCCTGGCTGCGATCTGCCAAACCGCGGGATCATCAGGCGCCGCCATGTTGGCGCCGTTCTTCATGAAGGAGCACGGTTACTCCATTGCGCTCGTCGGTATCCCGCTTGTTGCCAACGGTGTAGGACGGGTTTGTTCGGATCTGCTGTCCGGCTTGATGGCCACTTATTTCAGTTCGGGCGTATTGATGATCGCGGCTGTGGTGATCGGGTTCGCAACGAGTATGGTCGGCTACCTCTTTTTGGATGTGATGCCGGTTTTTATGACCGCATGGACCATCTTCGGTCTCACCGAAGCGATGTTTGCCCTGTCGCTTAGAAAAATCGGCTTTGACCGCTCCGTGCCCGAGCGCCAGGGGCAGGTTCAGGGCCAGATGGCTTCGGCATTGGGAATCGGCTTCACCTTGGGGCCGCTCCTGGGCGGCTTCGTCGGTAAATGGATGGGAGCTGACGCGCTGTTTCTGCTCTATGCCGTGCCGGAGGTGTTCGGGCTGGTTCTCATTTTGATTGGCGGCGCGCACCGATACCGCAGGACCGCCAGAGAGACCTCGAAGACCCTCTGGCGCGAGGGACGCGACCTGTTAAGCAAGCCGACGTTTCTCGCATCCTGTTTGGCGATTTGCCAGGCGTTCTTTTTTTTAGTCGGGGTGACACGGGTCGCGTTTCCCTTTCTGGCCGTCAATCAACGCGGCATGGGCCTCGAAGTCGTTGGCACGATGGTTTCGATTTCACGCCTGACCGACACGCTCGGCCGCTTCAGCGGCGGCTTACTCGCCGACCGGATCAGACCTAACCGGGTCATTTTGCTTGGCGTTGCGCTGGGAATCCCGATGTTTATTTTTCAAGTCCACGGCAGCGGTTTTGTGACTCTGCTCATCCCGCTCGCGGTGATGACGCTGGGCTTTGGCTTCACCAACGTGGGCGCCACGACGTTTGCGTTGCAATCGGCGCCCGGTTCGGCAAAAGGATTGAGTCTCGGGTTATCGCGCGCGTCGACCTCCGTCGGGCAAATGCTCGGGCCGCTGTTGTGCGGCGCATTGATTGAGCGGCTGGGATATGACGGTGGTTTTCAGGCGATGGCCTTCATCTCTTCGGCCATACTTTTGTTGGTGTGGTGCGGACTAAAACGAGGTGGCGAATAAAGCCATGAAGCCACAAAGACACGAAGGCACAAAGAAAACTTAGTGTCTTAGAGCCTTAGTGGCGGCGACTCTCGCGATTCGCAATCCGCAAGTCCCCTGCTCTCTGCCCCTCCTGCTGTGGATGATCGGAAGAAAAGACTTATTCACCGCAGAGGCGCGCGAGATCGCAGAGGATTGAATTTCAGGGAGAATATTCTCGGCGTGCTCAGCGTCTCCGCGGTGATATTTTCCCGGCCTCGTCACACTTTGAACTCTTCGCCCATCGTCAGCTCGCGGAGAAGGTCCTGCGGGTTTTCTCCCGTGGCTCCCTGACGGTTCTTTTCGGCGCGCCATGCATCCAAATAAGCCAGCACCTCGTCCTCGGACAGCACGTCCGCGTATTTCTGGTTCATGTCGAAGAGGTTGATCGCGTGGCAGGCCTCATGGCGATCAAATACGCCTTCTTCCACGACCATCATGCGAAAACGGTTTGTCGTGCCATCCACGACGCTCGCGCGCACACAGCCACTGGTGCTCTCGCCGACGGTAATAATCGTATCGACGCCGAGAAAGTTCAGATGACCGACCAGGGGGGTTCCCCAAAAGGCGCTCGGAGAGACTTTCTTCAATACCGTCTCACCGGGGCGCGGTTTGACTTCATCGACGATGTCGAACTTGCGGCGAACCCGGTCGAGCTGTTCCGGAGTCATATTCGCGCGCTTTGATTCTCGGCGAAAAGACCATCCCTCGATGCTCACTCCGTCCAATCCGGTTATGTGAATGATCGGGATGCCGACTTCGCGCGCCTTGGCCAATACCTTCTGAATATGGGGCAATGCATTCCAACCGGCGAGTCCGCAACTCCCGGGCCAGGCTTTAATCGAGTCAAGCAGCGGCTCCGGTTTATCGCCGAATACCCAGCGATACAGATCGATCAGCAACAGCGCCGGTCTCTGGCCGAAACCTATCTGCTTGTGCTGCTTCCCTGCTATGGAAGCCTTGTCCTGCTCCGTAAGAAAGCGGTCCCAAACTCGCTCAGCCATACAAAAACCTCCTTTACCGGGGAATTAAACGGGGAACCTTGTCACGGTTAAACCGAGAAAACACTTATCATCGGGTCGTGCGGATGGTCAAGCGACAACGATTGCCGATCCCGCCGTTTGCCATTGCGCCGGTGCTTTTGAACGCTGTATATATTCCTTGGGAGGAGTTATGGAAAAGCTGATTCCGGTAGACCTAAAAGATATCGTCGAGCAGGTCAGGGCCGAAGGAAAAGGGCGGCGTGTCCTATGGCAGGATTCCGAGTCGCTGGCGTTTCTCAGCAGCGGGCGCAGGGAGAGAAGAGATTTTCATGTCGACCCGAGCGACGAAGTCACCTTGCAGCTGAGCGGCGTGCAAAACCTTGTCTACATTACGTCTGAAGGCAAGCAACAGACGGCCGTTATCAAGGCCGGCCAGATGCTTCTCTGCCCGGGCGGGGTGCCGCATTCGCCCAGAGTCGAAGAAAACTCGTGGTTTATCGTGTTCGAGCGCAAGCGCAAGCCGGGCGAAAACGATCAGTTCATGTGGTTCTGTGAGGACTGCGGCAAGAAAGTCTACGAAGTTTCGGTTGAGGTCGGGGACTATCGTCAGGATCCGGTGTCAGAAGTGCACCGGCGATTTTATGGCGATGAAGCATTGCGCGCCTGCAAGGGCTGCGGCAAGGTCATTCCCGCTCCACCCAAGTAGCCTGCATTTGCCGGCGATGAACAACTACGCAAAACGGCTCATGGGTCTCGCCCGCGACTATCGCGACGCCGAGGCTCACATCGTCGCCGCGTTTTTCAAAGAGCCGCGTTCGAGCAAGGACCATTTGCGGTGGCTTAGGGCGCAAGCCTTCAAGGAATACTCGGCCATCAAGCCGATTTTCACCGCGTTGTCCAAACTCTACCCCGAAGTCGATTGTGGCATCGACCGTCACGATTTTGAGGAGCTAACCGAGAAGCTCGCCGACGAGACCAGGCATGCCCGGCTGGTTATGGATCTCTTGGAGCAGATCGGCGGCAAAAAAGTAACCTTCGCCGATTTGGTTTGGCTTTCGGAAGACCGGAAGTTGGCAAAGATACGAGCGCGGTATTCCAGAAGCTACGCGACCTTGCTTCATGGCAACGGCAGGATTAAAGCGAAAGAGATCCGAAGGAAGGACGAACAACTCGAACGCGCCGCGATCACTCTGACTGAAGGCGGCGGCGGCGCCCTCTATGAAGTCTGCAGCAAGCTCAAGGATAGCGGCATTGAAGCCAAAATCGCCCGTGTCTTCAGAGAAATCTTGCGCGACGAAGTAGAACACAAGGATAGCGGCGCCCGTATCCTGGGCTCGCTGATCAAGAGCAAATCGGCTTTCAGACGCGCGGCGGGCATCATCTCGGCGGTCTCCCGGCAGCGCCTGCGGATGCGCAACGAGCAATTCGGGTTTCCACTCAGCGAAAATGAAATGACGGCGCTCGACCAGCGCGCAAGGCGATCGGCGAGCGCGCTATGATTCGAACACGTCTCCCGTCCCCATCCCGTCACCGGATCGTTCGGACGGCGCTTCTCGGGTTTTTCGGTTTCTTAAGCCTGATGCCTTGCTCGGCGCCGGCCCTGAAAGCGTCCCTGCCGGGCGAGGGCATCAACGATTTCGCCGGGATGATGCCGGAGGTTAGCGCTCATGAAATGGACGAGAGGCTGAAACGTTTCAAAACCCAGACCGGCCACGCCGTATCAGTTCTTACGGTAAACGGGCTTGACGGTGAATCGATCGAAGACTTCGGTGGCAGAATGTTCGAGAGCCTGCCTCTCCGGGATACTGATCTAAATAAAGCCGTTCTTCTTATCGTTGCTCGAAAGGAGCGACGGGTCGGAGTTCAGATGGGCGTCGATTTGCGACATCTATTCCCTGAACCCGCGGCAAGTGAGAAACTTCAACACCATGTAGACCCGTACTTCGACGGCATGAGACCTGATTTAGGGATTCACGCGGGAGTCGATTACATTTTCCGGGTGATTAAAGGTAACGTTCGGGTAACCGGCATGACAGAGAAGGAACAGCTCGAAGAGAAATCGATCAGCGGTCGCGGGGCCGGAGGCATCTTCTCATTGCTTCTAGCTCCCTATTTGGCATTCATGGTGGGCGGCTTGTGGGGAATCTATGCGACGAATTTCGGCGTGCAGCGCGGGTTGCGCCTGTTCATGGGCGCCGTATTAGGCAGCGGCGTGGCGAAGGCCGTGGCAGTCGTTATGTCTTTAATGGGCAGCTATAGCGACGGCCTGTGGTACTTCATTCTCGCCGTCAGCATCACCCTGGCTGTATTCGGTAGCCTGACGGAATTTTGGATGTTGGGAGAATGGAGCGGCATCCCGACGGTGAAGGACCCGATTAAAAGAAAACCCGAAGATAACATGGGAATCTGAAAGGAGAGGCAATTGTATGGCAGCCCGATATCGCGCGGATCACATAGGCAGTCTGCTGCGACCTGCGGAACTTCTGCAGGCCCGCGGCGATGAACGGATGGATCGCGACCAATTGCGGATGCTGGAGGACAAGCACATTCAGCGTGCGCTCGATCGGCAAAAGGAGATCGGCCTCAAGATTTTTACGGATGGCGAGCTGCGCCGGCGTAATTTCATGAGCGACTTCAACGACTCCGTCGAGGGCGTCGATGAAGGGGACAATCTGCAAGGTTCATGGCAAGCGGGTAACCCGGCTGGGTTAACGCAGCCTTCGCGTGTGCCTGGCATTGTCGCCGGCAAGATCAAGAAGAAAAAAAATTTGATGCAGCACGAGCTCGCGTTCCTAAAGCAGCATAGCCCTGGAGACATCAAAGTCACCCTGCCCACTGCGAATCAGTTTCCTGCTATCTCTTACAAGCGAGGCATCACCGATAAGGTCTATCGGAACCATTCCGCTCTGCTGTGGGACATCGTCCCGGTCATCAAATCGGAGATACAATCGCTCGTTGACGAAGGCGTGCAGTATGTGCAGATTGACGCGCCCCGCTACAGTTACTACATCGATCCCAAATGGCGGGACTACATCAAGAATGACATGGGGCTGGATCCCGAAACGACGCTCGACGAAGCCATTCAAGCCGACAATGCCTGCCTAGAGGGCGCCAAACGCGCGGGAGTTATCCTGGCGATTCATCTCTGCCGGGGCAACAATCGGAGCCAGTGGTACGCTGAAGGGGGCTACGACGCGATCGCGGAGAAGTTGTTCGGGAAGCTCGAAGTGGACGTTTTCCTGTTGGAGTATGAGACCGAGCGTGCGGGCACTTTTGAGCCTTTGCGCTTTGTGCCAACAGGCAAAACGGTCGTCCTGGGACTCGTGAGCAGCAAGGTGCCGGAGCTCGAGTCCAAAGATGGGCTTAGACGGCGCATCGATGAGGCGAGCAAATATGTGCCTCTGGAGAACCTGGCGGTCAGTCCTCAATGCGGCTTCGCCTCTACCATGGAAGGCAACCTGCTGAGCGAGGACGTCCAATGGCGCAAGCTCAAGTTAGTTGTAGATACCGCTCAGGAAGTTTGGGGGCGGGCGTAGATACGCTCTCCCGAAGAGCTCATCCGAGCTCGGGCGCGTCGTGAGCTTCTGCTTGAAGCCCAAACACAAAAAGGCCGGTTGCGCCGGCCTTAGCTTTATTTGAGCGCTTTTTTCAAAGCGCGGATGGCCGTATCCGCGTCCGCCGCGCTGTCGAAAGCAAAATAAGTCACGGAGCGGCGTCCGAGCGCCGCCGCCGAGACCCCCCGTAGATTGATCCCGGCATCGGCAAGCGCGCGGCTCATTTTCATGCCGAGTCCCGCACGGTCAGGACCTTCCACCCGCACCGAATGCAGGCTGTCCGTTGTCACAAGGCCGGCCGCCTGTGCGGCGTTCTTCTGTTTCGCTCCCATGATAGGAGTGATAAAGACGATGCCTGTGCCCGGTTTGTCGGGAGCCCGGCGGGAAACGAGGAACTCCAAGTTCGCGCCGGCATCGCTCAAGACCGCCAGTTTTTCGCCGAGCCCGCCAGGGCGGTCCGCGATTTCTCCGGACCACACGGCTACTTTTTTAATTGTATACGCCATGCTCACACCTCCTTTGCGAATACGTTGCAATGCCCTTCAGAATGATTGGACGCCCTTCAACAACCGATCGCGAATCCGCCCAGCGAGCGGCTGACTTTTATACCTCTTCCCAGAGATCTCGTTTCGTCCTGTCAGGCCCTCACATCGCGGTGATCCTCAGCAAACGAGGCAGGCCCCTGCGCAACCTGAGCCGCTCATACCACCATGCCAAAGATCCTGTCAAGTAAAGTGACGAATGTGAGTCCGTATCTCAGATCGGGAACGGGACTGCTAATCACTGGTGAAATCAAGCAGGAATTGGAGGCGGCGAGCGGATTCGAACCGCTGCATCGAGGTTTTGCAGACCTCTCCCTTAACCACTTGGGTACGCCGCCTTGAGTGATAGGTAACATGATCTTTTCGCCACTTGCAACAACGGGTAGAAACGTTGACAATCTCAGGTTAAACAAGTAATTAAACAACTGACTGTCGAGGGGTCCTCATATGGCGACGATGATCACCAACGAGTGCATTAATTGCGGGGCATGCGAACCGGAATGTCCTAATAACGCGATCAGCCAGGGAGATCCAGTCTATGTTATTGACCCGCTGTTGTGCACGGAATGTGTCGGGTTTCACGACTATGAGGCCTGTGCCGCCGTTTGTCCGGTCGATTGTTGCGTGACCGATCCGAATAATATTGAAACTGAAGAGGTTTTGATTACGCGGGCGCGAGCGCTTCATAAAGAGGTCGATTTCGCAGAGGGTTTCCAATCCCGGTTTCGCAAGAACGAAAGCGCCGGAGGCGCGCCTGCCGCGCAAGCGGCCGTCGCAGCACCTCCCGCGCCAGAACCGAAACCTGTAGCCGCGGTCGCAAAGCCGACTGAAGCGCCAGCCGCCGCAAAACCGATGGCGGCACCAGCCGCCGCTGCCAAACCAGCGCCGCTTCAGTTCAAAAAAGAAGTTAAGCCCAAGAAGATATTTTCTAAGGAACTGCCCGTAAGTTTTGAAGAAATATCGACTCAGTTCAGGCCGGGCGGCGCGTCGTCGAAAGCGCCGGGCAGATTGTTGATAGGCCTTCTTCAGCCACTGCTCGGGGCGTTGCCACACCGCGCAAAGAAGATTCTGGAAGAAGCCGTACAAAACCCAGTGGTCTTTTCTGCGGCCGGAAGTACCGGACTCAACATCTTGCATAATATCGTTCTCTATCCGTTGCTGTGTATGGCTATAGCAACGGCGGTCAAAGGGCCGGCGATTTTGTTCAGCCAAGAAATCAACCTGTTTGTCATTGTCGGTATCCTGTTGGGAGTTATAGAAGGCGCCTTTCGCCTGAGAGACGGTATCTTTCGCGTGAAGCCGCCCGAGGAAATGGTGTTCCCAGCCTCGATTTATGGCTCCCCTTTGGGACCATTATTGGGCCCTCTGCTCGTTAGACAGACCGGTATTATCATTCGAGACGTCCCGGTTCCGGTGGACGGCTTTTACTCTAAAGGTTTCGTGGAGAAATTGGAGCGTGAGCGACGCTACGGAAACGTTTATACGGTTGAGGATCGCGGGGGCGCGCTTTTACTGCGTCTGGAATTCCCGCGGTGGATTCCGGACATCGGCATTGCGGATCGAGCGCAGATCCCGGACGAGATGCCGGACTATGATTACGATCTAGCGCTTAAGGACGGGTACTTTATCATCAAAGGAAAATGCACTGAAGAGAAAGTTCGCAAAATTTCCTCGAGCGTTGGCGCTTTTCCACCTGAGTTTACCACGATCATTTCGCTGAGGGAGAAGATAGCGGGATTTGTGCATCATTTCGAAGATAAACTGCTCGAAGTTTTTCTCCTGAAGGAAAATGGATCGACCTGGAGGAAAACCTATTCGTCGTAAAACCGAGTCGGAGGGGATCTCAAGCGAAAAGCCACAGGACGCTGATTTCGCCTGTGGCTTTTTTGCTTCGAAGTACGCTGTCTCGTTTCGGCCCATGACCTTGGCGGATATCGATCCGGTCATGGCGATTGAAAGGGTTTCGTTTGCGTATCCCTGGAGCATGCGATTCTTTCTCCAAGAAATGCAGGTACAGTGCTCCCGGTCGATCGTCGCTGAAATCGATCGCAAAGTGGCCGGCTACATTCTTTTTTGGCTCCTCCCGGATGAGGTCGATATTCATAATCTCGCGGTCCATACAGCATTCCGTCGCCGTGGTATCGGTCGCGCTCTCATGCAAAGGGTCGTGCGCCAAGCGAAGGACCGTGGTTCAGTTCGAGTAACGCTTGAAGTAAGAAAGTCAAATAGCGGCGCTCAAAGACTTTATGAATCCACGGGATTTCTAGTGACAAGTATTCGTAAAGGCTATTATTCAGATGACGGCGAGGACGCTTTGGCAATGGCTCTCACTCTAAGGTCGAAAGCCTCAAAACCTCCACAAAAGCTTTAATTTTTCCCGATTAGTTAGTTACTCGACGTTTTAAGTTTAAAGTATTGAAAAAATGTCATTTTCGGGCCGAGAGCCGACGCTCTTGACGGGGTAATTTTGTCTGGTGTATAGTGATTTTATTGGTTGCGGTCGAAAGTAGCCGGCCGCTTAATTTTTCTCACCCGGACCCGAGCGGCGAAGGAACGCTGGATGTTAAGAGATTGTAAAAGCTCACTCCGCAAGTTTGATTGTTTCCTGCCGCTCAAAAAAAATCAATCAGCCCATTTCATCAACTATTCGTTCCTCTCAATAGCTTATCGGATCAGCAACGAACAGAAGCGTATCGGCAATCGTTCACGAGGAGGTCATTATGTTTAAGGTCGGCGAAAAAGTGGTTTATCCCGCCCACGGGGTGGGACAAATCGAATCGATTCGAACTCATGTGATTTCGGGCACGGAGAGAAGATTTTACATGCTCCGAATCCTCGAAACCGACATGAAGATCATGATCCCGGTTGACAACGTCGAATCCGTCGGGCTGCGGAAAGTGATCGACCGGGCCATGGTATCCAAAGTCTACAAAGTGCTCCGGCAGAAAAAAGTCGAGACGGACCAGCAGACGTGGAACCGGCGTTATCGCGAATATACGGAAAAAATCAAGACCGGTTCGATACTGGAAATCGCCAAGGTGCTGCGCGACCTCTTCGTTCTAAAGGCTGATAAGGAACTATCGTTCGGCGAGAGAAAAATGTTGGATACGGCTAGAAACTTGCTGGTTAAAGAGTTGTCGATCGCGCGTTCCCATTCGGAAGAGAAAATCATGGAGGAGTTGCGCCATATCTTTACTCACTGAGAGTTTTTGAACTGTAAGCATCCCAGGGAGCCGAGAGCACTTCTCTCGGCTCTTTTTTTTGAAAGCTTAACTATGCGAGCGACCGCTATCATCGCTGCGGCTGGTGAAGGAACCCGGATCGGCGGTCCTGTTTCGAAACTCTACCTGCCGATCGCGGGGCGCGCGGTTATCCTGCGTACCTTGGATCGGTTCGCGGCTGCCCGGACGGTTGAAACTATCGTTCTCGTTGTTGCGGAGCGAGACCTCGAGCGGTGCCAGGCGATTATCAGCGCCGATGCCAAATCGAGCGCCTTGCGCTGGATTCTCCAAGCAGGCGGCGCGACTCGCCAGGAATCCGTGCGTAGGGGACTGGAAAAGGTCCCTGCCGATTGCGACGTCGTCGTTGTCCATGACGCAGCCCGACCTTTTGTTTCCTGTTCTTTAATTGACAGGTGTGTCAGTGAGGCGCAGGAGAAAGGAGCCGTGGTCGTTGGCTTGCCGGCGCGGGATACCATCAAAATCCTTTCTCCAGCGCGACAAATCCAATCGACGCCGGACCGAAATTCTTTGTGGGAGATCCAAACACCGCAGGGGTTCCAACGCGATGTGATCGTGAAGGCGCATGAATCGGCGTGCGCCGATAATATACACGCCACTGATGACGCCGCCCTGGTGGAACGGCTGGGCAAACCGGTCTATGTCCTGGATGGGGAGAGAACGAATATTAAAATCACAGTGCCGGAGGATCTGCTGTTTGCCGAGGCTTTACTTAGGGACGGTCGGGTTCCCGAGTAGGTCGAGGATAAGTTTCGGGGCGGTTCGGCGTCCGGCGTTTGAAGCTCAACCTGAACCTAAACCTCAATCTGTTTGTTTGGTCCGCAAGGCTTCGTTCAGGCTGCCGGTGCGGTATCCCTGGAGATCGAGGCTGACATAATTAAAGCCGGCCGCCTTGAACTGTTGCACGACCGCGTCACG
>JBOHVS010000032.1:0-14143 GCA_050735975.1 Binatia bacterium
TGGAGCGGGAAACGGGACTCGAACCCGCGACCCCGAGCTTGGAAGGCTCGCGCTCTACCAACTGAGCTATTCCCGCAAAAATGGTGGAGAGGGAAGGATTCGAACCTTCGAAGGCATCGCCGGCAGATTTACAGTCTGCTCCCTTTGGCCACTCGGGAACCTCTCCTTTTTCCCAAACCTCACAGTCGGTTTAGCCGAATCGTAAACCCCGTGTCACGGACTTACCTTGGGCACCGGGGCGTTCATCTGGGCGAAAAATTCAGAACGTTCATCCCCGCACTCGCCTGCCGTCGTTCTGTGACACGAGGTAAACGTCCGACCACTCGTGCCCTTCGGCTTGGAGCTGGCGATAGGACTTGAACCTACAACCTGCTGATTACAAATCAGCTGCTCTGCCGTTGAGCTACGCCAGCTTCGCCTGCAAAACTCAACACGTGCTAAAAGGAGGGCCCTGGCTCGCCCTTTTTCTAGCAGCGCGCAACACCGATCAAGGACTAGTTAATAGTTCGTAAGTGTTTACGGATCCTGAGCCTAATGGCAACTGACGGCAAGGGAGTCTTCCCTCTTTGCAAACGGTTATTTAAACCATCTTCGGACTTGTAAGTCAACAGGCGGGGCGCCCAAATCCCAAATTTAACCACAACGGCACAGAATATCTAATATCTCTTGGGCCAATCCATGTCAACGTCTCTTGACTGGCGGAAGATTTCATAAAGAAACACCCCGCCGGCGACTGACACATTGAGCGAGCCAAGCTTGCCCCGCATCGGTATCGAGACGCGGTAATCGCACTCCTTCAAGACTAAAGGCCGTATTCCGGACCCTTCACTGCCCAGCACGATAGCCAGCTTCTGCGGAAAGTGCTTATCATAGATCGAATCGGCGGCCTTCGGATCGAGTCCAACTGTCCAAAACTCTTGATTTTTTAGATCAGACAGCGCCCGCCGGAGATTCGTAACGCGGCAAACCTTCAGGTGATGAATGGCTCCGGCGGACGCCTTCGCAACGGCCGGCGATACGGCCGCCGAACGATCTTTAGGGAGGACAATGTAGCGCACACCCACGGCTTCAGACGTTCTAAGGAGCGCTCCAAGGTTACCCGGGTCGGTCAATCCGTCGAGGACCAAAATCAATTCGGGACCCGGCGAGGAAGAGATATCGTTGAGCAACTGTGAAAAAGGCAGGTATGAATAGAACTGAACTCGCGCCAAAACGCCTTGGTGATTTTGCCCTTGCGCCAAGCGATCGAGGGTCCGGACGGGTGAGTACGTGACCGCGATGCCGCCGTGTCGCGCTCGAGCTTCGATCTCGCGCAGGACCGGCCTGAGCGGTTTGTCGATCAGGACGATCTCGGCGATGTCATTTGCCGCCGACTTGAGTTTTTCTAGAACAGCATTGACGCCGAAGAAAAAATCGTTTTCTTTGATCATGGGGAGTTCAAGGTCCCGGCACAGTGGCATTTTACAATAAAACAACCAACAGCTAACATGGAGTTATTGTGCAACGAAAGGCTCTGAATCGCTACCTTGTCTCTGAACTCCTTCCACCGTTTGTTTTCGGACTTTTGACGTTTACCTTCGTCCTTCTCATCGCCCGCATCTTGAAACTCATCGAACTTGTCGTGACCCGTGGCGTTCCGCTAACGCAGATCGGCATGCTTTTCGCCTTCATTCTCCCGACGTTTCTGGAGCTCACCGTTCCTATGGCGTTTCTTTTAGCTATTCTGCTGGCGCTCGGTCGTTTATCGAGCGACCAGGAACTCCTTGCGCTGAAAGCTTCGGGCGTCAGTCCAATGCAGATCCTTTGGCCTCTCGGGGTCGTTGCGCTGATAATTGCGGCCGTCACCTTGCTTTTAACTACAATTGCTCGCCCGGCCGCTAACTTTGCCATGAAAAAGGAGCTTTATAGCATCGCCAAAAGCCGTATCGGCACCGCGCTAAAAGAAAAAGTTTTCAACGACGATTTCCCTCAAATGCTCATCTATGTCGAGGAAGTCATTCCGCCTGGAGACACCGCTCAGGGTATACTGATCGTCGATAAACGGGATCGTCTAAAGGAGGACGTTATCGTTGGAAAAGTTGCGCTGATCAGCACCGACGAGCAGACCAATACGCTTGGACTCAAAATCTTCGACGGCTCGATCTACGAGAAGAAAACGGGTCGATCGGGTTTCAGCCAAACTCGTTTTAACATTTATGATTTTAAGCTCGATTTGGACGAACTCGTCGGTCCGGTAAGAAAGCGAGGCATAGGACCGAAAGAGATGCCGTTAGTAGATTTAGTCCAAGCTATTCAAAACAAAAGGAAAAAAGGAGCAAGCGCGATACCGGAACGAATGGAGCTGCACCAGCGCATCGCGTTCGCCTTCGCGCCGCTCGTGTTTTGCTTGCTCGGCGTTGCTCTAACGCTATTGCCGCGAAATTCCCGCACGCACCGCTCTTGGGGCTTCACCCTTTGCCTTTTTTGGTTCCTCATCTACTACGTTTTGCTGTCGTTGGGAAAAGCTGCCGGTGACAAAGGTCTGTTGCACCCGGCGCTGGCATTGTGGTTGCCCAATATCGTCGTGGCCGGCATCGCTCTGCATCTGTTCAGCAAGGCTCTGCGGGAATCCCCGTTGCTGTTGCCGGCGAAGATGGAAGCAGTCCTTCTCAAAGTGGGGCAGCGATTTGCCTCGGCAAGCAAAACAGGTTAGGAGCGTCGATATGCGAGCAGCCGGATCGAAATTTCTTCCCCTTGGCGGCATATTGGACCGCTACTTGGCCACGGCCTTTTTGCGCATCTTTTTCGTGAGTCTTCTTTGGGTTACGGCGCTTTTCGCGGTTGTTGAATTCTTTGATCGCGTGGGGGCGTTTCTAGAAACCGGCGCCCCGGTCGGGACCGCACTGCGTTATTTTTTGTTCAAAATTCCCCTGTCGATTTCCCGTGTCATCGGCTTCGCCACATTGTTTTCCACGCTGTTTTGCTTGGGGATGCTGGCGAGAACGCAAGAGATTACGGCGATGCGCTCGAGCGGGCTGACTGTTCAAAGGATATCGCTGCCCTTGTTGATTCTTTCCCTGGTGATCTGTCTTCTGACTTTCATTTGGAACGAAGGCGTGGTGCCCATATTCACGCAGCGCGCGCAGACGATTTACAAAACGGAAGTCAAGAACAGGAAGCCCCAAAGTCTCTTCGGCACCCAGGACATCTGGATGCGGGGAGAAGGGAACTTCATCAACGTCGATCATTACGACACCAGGGATAGCACGCTTAAGGGTATATCGATTTTCGTGCTCAACCGCGATTTTACTTTGAAAAGCCTGATCGAAATTCCGGGTGCGGAGTGGAGTGAAGGACGATGGAAAGCTAGCGCAGGCACGGAATGGAGTTTTCTGCCCGACGGGACATTAGCGAAACAAACAGTCTCCGCGTCGCCGCCGATCTCTGAGACGCCCGACGACTTGAAGCTGCTGGCCAGGGATCCCGAAGAGGTTACGTTTTTTGATCTCCAAAAGCAGATCGCTGACATGAAGGGCAAAGGGATTGACGCGACCGCATACGAAGTGGATCTGCAGGTGAAATTGGCCTTGCCCTTCATCTCGCCTCTGATGGTTCTACTAGCTATCCCGTTTGCGTTGAAACGACGCGTGAGCAGCGGGCTGGCGCTTAGCTTCGGAGTCGCCATGCTGATTGGTTTCGGTTACTGGGTGCTGTCGGCGTTCTGCTTCTCGCTGGGCCATAGCGGCGCTCTCTCGCCGGCAGTGGCGGCTTGGATCCCCAACGCCATCTTTGGGCTGATCGGACTATTCTTTTTTACAGCGGAAGTATAACGCGGCTCTGACAGATTACTGAAAAATGCTATTTGCTCTCTGCGCTCTACAAGCTAGTCTAGGGCACGAGCGCTGCTCCGCGCAAACCCTCGTCTTCGGGCCAGCCATATATGAGATTCATGTTTTGAACGGCCTGACCGGCGGCTCCCTTGACCAGATTGTCAATTGCCGTGATCACCACCAGGGTCTTCGTGCGCGCGTCATAGCGAAACCCAATGGCACAGTCGTTAGAGCCGCGAACGTCCTTGGTCTCAGGGAAACGTCCGTAAGGCCGTATCCGGATAAAAAGCTCATCGCGATAGAAATCTTGATAAAGGTTTGTGAGTTCCATATCCGCCGGAGCCTCTCTGAGATTCACATACATAGTCGAGAGAATACCCCGGTTGAGCGGGACCAGGTGAGGCGCAAAGAAGACGGTCACAGACCCGGCCGCGATCTCACCGAGCTCTTGTTCGATTTCCGGCGCGTGACGATGAATGCCGACGTTATAGGCTTTGAAATTCTCATTGACCTCGCAAAAGGAAAGTTCAACCGCAGCGCTCCTTCCCGCGCCGGTGACACCTGACTTGGCGTCGATAATCACATTCCCTTCAATCAGTTTTCTGGCAAACAGCGGGGCCAAGCCGAGCACGGCCCCAGTCGGATAGCAACCTGGATTAGCGATGAGCCTGGCCTCAGCAATCTCCTTGCGGTGAATCTCGGTCAACCCGTAGACAGCTTTCGTCAGCAGCTCGGGCGCCTGGTGCTCGCGATACCAGTGGCTGTACACCCGCGGATCGTGGAGCCGAAAATCCGCGCTCAAATCAATGACCCGTTCTCCCAACCGGACGAGCTCCGAAACGACCCCCACGGATTTCTCGTGCGGCAGCGCTGTAAAGACGATGTCCGTTTGCGCGGCGATTTTGTCCGGGTCGATCTCCTCGAGATCCATGTCGCACTTCCCCGCCAGCGCGGGATAAATGTCGCTGACACGCTTGCCGACGTACTGCTGCGAGGTTACCAGGCCGATCTGAACACGCGGGTGTTGAAAGAGAATACGCAGAAGCTCGATGCCGGCATAGCCGGTTGCGCCGAGAACTCCGACGCGTACTTTTTCGAGCTGTTTAAGCGGAACGTTCTTAGACAAAAATCTTAACGCTTCGAGTATTGCGGCCGCTTGCGGGCCTTATGCCGCCCGTACTTCTTTCGCTCAACGGCACGGGGATCTCGAGTTACAAAGCCAGCTTTCTTGAGCGGCGAGCGCAAATCAGGGTTGGCCTCCATGAGCGCCCGAGTGATTCCATGACGGATCGCTCCCGCCTGTCCGGAACTTCCGCCACCGCGAACATTGACTTCAATGTCGAAGCTTCCCGCCGTTTGGGTGACGCCGAACGGCTGCATGACGATCATACGCGCGGTCTCACGACCGAAGTATTCTTCCAGAGACCGTTGGTTTATGGAGATCGAACCTTTACCCGGCCGCAAATAGACCCGAGCAACCGAAGTCTTTCTTCGGCCGGTCGCGGCGACAACCTTCTCAGCCATCTAAGTTTCACTCCTTGATTGAATCGCCAGGGGCCTCGGTTTTTGCGCTTCATGCGGATGCTCCGGTCCCGCGTAGACCTTGAGCTTTGTCGCCAATTTTCGACCCAACCGGCTCTTCGGCAGCATCCCTTTCACGGCAAGCCGAATCAGATCTTCGGGCTTTTCCTCCAGCATCTTTATCGCGGTTCGGGTACGAATGCCCCCTGGATACTCAGTGTGGCGATAATATTCTTTCCGTTCCAGCTTCTTACCCGTGAGGCGAACTTCCCGCGCATTGACGACAATGACAAAGTCACCCGTATCCGCGTTGGGCGTGAAGATCGGCTTATTTTTGCCGCGCAACACTCGCGCGATCTCGGTGGCAATGCGGCCTAAGATTTTTCCCTGCGCATCGACGACATACCATTGTCGCTGAGCCAGGGCTTCTTCGGTTTTCATCGCTGTTTTTCCTTAAAACAAGTGGCGGGGCCGACGAGACTCGAACTCGCGACCTCCGGCGTGACAGGCCGGCGTTCTAACCAACTGAACTACGACCCCGGTAAAAGAAATGCAAAATGAAGATTGCAAAGTTCAAAATAAGCCCAACTTCTCGAATTTGTCTTCGGTCCCTCATTTTGCATTTTTCAATCTGCACTTGTCATTGATTTTGAACTTGGTGGGCGGTACAGGATTTGAACCTGTGACCCCCGGCTTGTAAGGCCGATGCTCTCCCGCTGAGCTAACCGCCCCGCCGGCTGAAAATATCAGCCGCAAAGCCCGCGCCGGAGGTTCGAATCGTGCCAGTTCCCGGTTAGCTCCGCTCGCGGATCAGGGAATGGTCTACTTCGGGCCCTTCTTGAAGTTGAGTTGAGCGACCACCGCTGCGAGTCGTTCACTGCACGCGCCTGCCGCCGCACCAGACCAACTTCTCAGGCGCGGTCAACAATCTTAGTCCGCCTTGCCATCGCCTTTCATAAGCATTCCGGGCGATGCGGTTTTATAACAATAGCAATGCCGGGTGTCAAACCACCCGGCATTTTTTACTCGCGATATTTACTGCGGCAAAATGTCGGGCCCGGGAGCATCCTCCTCCTTATCGCCGAAAGGCGAGGGTTCCTCCTTAGACTCAACCGATTCAGGCGGGAGCTTAAACAGGCTTTCCGGATCGTCCATCACCAATGCCTTTTTAAGCACGTCATCCATATGCGGGACCAGCTCAAGTTCGACCGTTTTTAGAACCGTGGCGGGGATTTCTTCGATGTCCTTTTCATTCTCCGCAGGTATCAACACCTTCTTGATGCCCGCGCGATGCGCCGCCAGGATTTTTTCCTTCAGGCCGCCGATTGGCAGAACGGCTCCTCTCAACGTAATTTCGCCCGTCATCGCCACGTCATTACGCACGGCGATCCTGGTGAGTGCGGAAACTAAAGAAGTCGCCATCGTGATGCCGGCGGAGGGCCCGTCTTTTGGAATGGCCCCTTCCGGGACATGGATATGCACGTCGATCTTTTGGTAGAAATCCTTCTCCAACCCCAATTCCGCCGCTCGCGATCGAACATAGCTCATCGCAGCCTGCGCGGACTCCTGCATGACGTCACCAAGTTTACCGGTAATGATCAGCTGTCCCTTACCCGGCATGATGGTCACTTCCGTAGCTAGAAGTTCGCCGCCAAGCTCCGTCCACGCCAGACCCGTGGTTACGCCAATCTTTTGTTTTGCTTCCGCCTTTCCATACCGGAACTTCACCGGACCCAAGAATTTGTGCAGGCTCTTCGTGCCGACTTGGATATGGGCGTTTCTGTCCTTCTTGACTACTTCTACAGCGACCTTGCGGCAGATCGACGCGATCTCGCGTTCTAGGTTTCTGACGCCGGCTTCCTTTGTATAGTGCCGGATCAATCCGAGAATCGCGTTATCCGTGAAAGTAACGTTTTCCGGCGCCAATCCGTTCGCCTCTTGCTGTTTGTCAAGCAGGTAGCGTTTGGCGATGCTCAGCTTCTCCAGTTCCGTGTAGCCGGCAATTCTGATAATTTCCATACGATCCTGCAAGGGACGCGGGATGCGATCCAAAGTGTTCGCCGTCGTAATGAACATCACCTTTGAGAGGTCATAGTCCAGGTCCAAATAATGATCATTAAACGCGGTGTTCTGCTCGGGGTCCAGGACCTCGAGCAAGGCGGAGGAGGGATCTCCCCGAAAGTCCGTTGACATCTTGTCGATCTCGTCCATGAGAAAGACCGGATTGCTGGAACCAGCCTTCTTCATAGATTGAACGATCTTGCCCGGCAAAGCGCCGATGTAGGTGCGCCTGTGCCCGCGGATCTCCGCCTCGTCCCGCACCCCGCCCAACGAAATCCGAACGAATTTTCTTCCGGTAGCTCGAGCGATAGAGCGTCCAAGCGATGTCTTGCCGACTCCCGGGGGCCCTACCAAGCAGAGAATCGGCCCTTTAATCTTTCCGACCAGACTTTGCACGGCCAGGTATTCGAGTATTCGCTCTTTCACCTTTTCCAGGCCGTAGTGATCTTCCTCCAGGACCTTTTCAGCCTCGGTGATATCCAGCTTGTCGTCGGTAAACTCATTCCACGGCAGGCTCAGAATCCAATCGATATAGTTCCGCACCACGGTGGCTTCCGCCGACATCGGCGACATCATTTTGAGCTTCTTAAGCTCCTTGTCGACCTTGTCCCGGGCTTCAGCCGAGAGTTTCTTCTGTTTGATTTTTTCCTCGACCTCCTGAATCTCATTTTTGAATTCGTCTTTTTCGCCGAGCTCTTTCTGAATCGCCCGCATCTGCTCGTTCAGGTAATACTCTTTCTGCGAGCGTTCCATCTGCTTTTTGACCCGCGAACGAATCCGTCGCTCCACTTCGAGAATCTCGATTTCAGCGCGCATGTGGCCGAGCACTTTCTCCAGTCTCTCGGCGGCGGTGAATGTTTCCAACAGGTTCTGCCGGTCCTCAAGTTTGATCCCCAAGTGCGCCACGATGGTATCGGCCAGTCGCCCGGGATCATCGATGGATGAAACCGACATGACCATCTCCGGGGGAATTTTTTTCTTGAGCTTGACGTAGTTCTCGAAAGTCGTATGAACCTCGCGCACCAACGCTTCGACTTCGGTATTGCGTTCCACGATCTCCGGTATTTCTTCCACTTCGACCGTAAAAAAGTCCGGATTATTGACGAAGCGCGTCACCCTTCCGCGTTTCTTGCCTTCAATCAACACCTTGACGGTTCCGTCAGGAAGCTTCAGCATTTGCACGACGGTTCCTAAAGTGCCGATCTTGTAGATATCCTCTTCAGTCGGATCGTTAGTCTTCGCATCCTTTTGCGACGATAGGAAGATCGGCCCTTGCTTCTGGGTAGCGTCTTCCAAGGCTTTGATAGAACGCTGGCGCCCGACAAAAAGCGGCACCACCATATGCGGGAAAACAATGATGTCTCTCAAGGGTAGCAAGGGCACCTGCGCGGTACCGCCCGCCTCGCGTTCCTTGTCGTCTTTCTTATCGCTACGAAAAATCATGACTTCCCCTTCCTATGCGCTCTCAGCGGCCTTAGTGTAGAGGACGATGGGAGCTTCATTTTTATTCACGACATCTTCTGAGATGACAACCTCCTTGATGTTGGGCTGGGAAGGCATGTCGTACATGATGTCGAGCATGATATTCTCCATAATCGCTCTAAGCCCGCGCGCGCCTGATTTTCTTTTCATCGCATCGCGTGCGATGGCTCGAAGCGCCTCCTCGGTAAACTTGAGATGAACGCTCTCCATCTCAAACAACTTTGAGTACTGCTTTGTGAGCGCGTTTTTAGGCTCTTTCAGGATCCGTACGAGCGCCGAATCATCCAGTTCGTCGAGCGTCGCAATCACCGGCAATCGGCCAATGAACTCCGGAATCAGGCCGAACCTGAGCAAATCTTCCGGCTGTACCTCGTGCAGCAGTTCGGTTGCGCGCTTGCGGTCCTGCTCGTCGAGCTGACCGCCGAAACCCATCCGCTTCCGTCCGGTGCGTTTCCGGATGATGTCCTCCAGCCCCACGAAGGCGCCGCCGCAAATGAACAGAATATTGGTGGTGTCCACTTGCAGAAACTCTTGCTGGGGATGTTTCCTCCCTCCTTTGGGCGGCACGCTTGCCATGGTTCCTTCGATAATCTTCAGTAAGGCTTGCTGCACGCCTTCACCGGAAACATCGCGCGTAATCGAGGGGTTGTCCGACTTGCGGGAGATCTTGTCGATCTCATCAATATAGACGATCCCGCGCTGGGCCTTTTCAACGTCATAGTCGGCGGCCTGCAGGAGATTGAGAATTATGTTTTCAACGTCTTCGCCGACATACCCCGCCTCAGTGAGGCTGGTCGCGTCCGCTATAGTGAAAGGTACCTGTAAAAATCGCGCCAGCGTCTGGGCCAAAAGAGTCTTGCCGGAGCCGGTCGGCCCGAGGAGAAGAATGTTGCTTTTCTGCAGCTCTACGTCCCCGGTCACCATTTGACTGTCGATGCGTTTGTAGTGGTTATGAACGGCTACTGCCAGTATCTTTTTGGCCCGCTCCTGACCAATCACGTACTGATCCAAGACGCGCTTGATCTCAGCGGGTTTTGGAACGTTCGAAGAGCTGGTCAGAGTCTCATCGTGATCGCATTCCTCGGCAATGATGTCATTGCAAAGGTCAATGCATTCATCGCAGATGTAGACGGTCGGACCCGCAATGAGCTTACGAACCTCGTCTTGGCTCTTTCCGCAGAAGGAGCAAACGAGATTGCCCGACCGATCATCGCCGTGCTTTGGCATAGAACCCCCGCGTGTTCATATTTCCTTCACTTCCTAAGGCTGCCTTCGGGACGAGTCGCGATGACCTCGTCAACCAATCCGTATTCTTGGGCTTGTTTACCCGACATAAACATGTCCCGATCGGTATCCTTCTCGATCTTCTTCAGACTCTGGCCTGTATGCTTCATTAGGATATTGTTAAGTTCTTCGCGCATCCGCAGGATCTCACGGGCCTGGATATCGATGTCCGTCGCCTGACCCTGAAACCCTCCTAAGGGTTGATGAATCATAATGCGTGAATGAGGCAATGCGTAGCGCTTTGGCTTGGCACCCGCGGCCAGAAGAATCGCCGCCATACTGGCGGCCTGGCCGACGCAGACCGTCGAGATCGGCGGACGGATATACTGCATCGTGTCGTAGATCGCCAGACCGGCCGTTACGGAGCCGCCAGGGCTGTTAATATAAAAAAAGATATCCCGTTCCGGGTCCTCTGACTCAAGGAAGAGGAACTGCGCGGTTACCAAATTCGCGATATCATCGGTAATAACCGATCCAAGAAATACAATCCGATCCTTCAACAGCCGGGAATAGATATCATAGGCCCGCTCCCCCCGCCCTGTTTGCTCAACGACAATAGGGATAAAATTCATACTGTTAGGAACTCCTCGACCACCAAAGGCATTTTAGCTTTTTTCACTTTCGTCATCAACCTTTGAAATCGGCGGATCGCTCTCCTTAACTGTCGCTTGATCCAGCAAGAAACTGAGGGTTCTCTCAAACACCATTTGAGCGCGCAAATCACTCCGTGAATCGGGACGGGAATAGAATTCCCGGACCGTTCTTGCCCTATCCCCGGCGGCTCGGACGAGGGCATCGATCCTGTCCTGCACCTCTTTCTCGGTAACCTCGATTTTCTCCGTTAGGGCTATTTTTTCCACCAGCAGGGTTGCTTGAACTTGCCGCGTGGCCCGGCTCTCCAGGCTTTTTCGCGTCCCTTCAGTTGTCGGCGCGGGTTCCGATCCAGACGGCGCTTGCCGCCGAAGGCTATTCTGGTTTCGCTCCATCAAGGACCGCGTTTGTCGCTCCACCATCGACGCGGGAGGCGCGAACGGGTGAGCTTCAATCAGCCGGCTGAGGATCTGCTCTTTGAGCTCTTCGTCTTGAATTTGTTTGAGCTCCTGTTCCAGCCGCGTCCGGACCGCTCCCTTGAGCTCCTCCAGAGAGCCATATTCTCCATGATCTTTGGCAAACTCATCGTCTAAGATCGGTAATACCTTGTACTTGATATCCCGCACCACGACCGAAAAATCGACGGTTTTATTAGCGATTTCACGGTTCGGATACTCTGGCGGGAACGTCACTTGGACGATGGTATGCGCGCCAATCCTCAATCCAACCACTCCATCTTCAAACTGCGGCAGCGCCTGTCCCGCTCCAACTTCCAATGAATAGTTCTCACCCTTCCCCCCGGCGAAAGGTTCTCCGGCAACTGTGCCGTTAAAATCGAGTGTTACGAAATCACCTCGCGCAACGACATCGCGGTCTTCCACGGGTTCGAGCCGGGCCTGACTTTCTTGGAGACGCTTCAGCGCCTCGTCGACTTGATCCTCGGTCACTGAAAGCTTGACCTTTTCAACTTCAACACCGACATAATTCTTGGCCTCGATCTCCGGTTTCACCTCGAACACGGCCGAAAACGAGAACGCTTGACCTTCTTGCAGATCGTTAGCCGAAATCTCCGGCCGAGAAACGATTTGCAGACCCCGTTCTTTGATCACCTCGCCTAGCGAGTCTTCCACAAGCTGAGAGCGCACCTGGCCTTTGATCTCATCACCGTAGATACCCTGGAGCACGGTCCGCGGAACCTTCCCGGCCCGAAAGCCTTTTATTCGTACTCGCCGCCCGACGTCCTGGTAAGCGCGCGAGAATCCGTTGTCCACTGCTTCCGCAGGGAGCTCGACACGTACCTTTCGTTGCACCGGCCCTAGTTCATCAACATCGATTCTCATGAGTTATTCACGACACCGCTCCGCACGCGACTCAGACAGCATCGGAGCCGAGCTTTGCATCTATGGCTTTCAACTAGACTTTCGAATAGCGGCAAACCCCTGGTTCTGCCCACGCCTTTAAGGGCTGGTTGCGAATGATTTTGGTGCGAGAGGGGGGACTCGAACCCCCACGGTTGCCCGCTAGATCCTAAGTCTAGTGCGTCTGCCAGTTCCGCCACTCTCGCACGTGGAAGACTCGCAATTTCGAATTCACCGACCAAGGACAGAAGAGTAAGAAACACGCTTTGCTAAGTCAAGCGCCTGACGAGTTTCTGGCAAATTTCAAATTCGAAATTCCGTAAGTTTTACTTACAAAGCATCCGGGCAAAGGCGAAAGGCGCCCCTTACAGTCACGAACGATGAAAAAAGTCGCGATTGAAGAGGGTCTAGATTAGCGTTGCTTTAGTTCGCGGACTCTTGGCTCCCTTTGCAGGCGGGGCATGGACACAGCGATCTCAGGTAATCGTACGCGTATATCCCCGTGCTATGTCCGTCCTGCCAGTGGAACTCGACGGCGTAGTTTCCGACGGCATGGATGTCCTGCAATTTGGCGTTCTCCACCGAGATGAACTTTTGCCCGGGCCCATGACCTTGACACATAGCGCAGGGGCACCATCCGCGAAGGTACGCTTCTGCGTACTCTCCCACGTGGCCGTCATCCCAGGTGATCCGTATGACGCCCCGAACTTTGATGTGGTTGATTTCGGTCGGATACTTTAATTCCACAAATCCCCCAAAGCAGGTCGCTGAAAAACTCTGATTACTGGGCTGCTTAAAAAGATCTCAGCGGCGAGGCACGCGACGCCTAACGGCAGTTTTGAGTCTAAAGTTTCGACTTTCGAGTTAACCCGAGACTCGGAACCCGGAGCTCGAACGGCGCAAGCGTTTTAAGCCGCCTATCAAAACTCGACCAAGCCGTCGCTGAGAGCCGTCATACAACCAATTTTGGTTCGGTTAACAAGGTAAGTGCGACGTCCCAAGTCCGGACGCTGCACCAAAGTCGCGTCGGTCACCGGAATAAACCGAGTCTTCGCCAGCAGCAATTGATGGAGTGGCGCGCCGGGAATGAGGTGCATGTTGCCGCGAACCCAGTATGGGCCCACATTGAGCAAGGCTTTGCTCGGGGCTTTTTTCACATACAGGTGCGCGTAAGCCGATTCATCGGTTCTGGACTGTGGCGCCAGATCTGCAATCAGGAAAACCTCCTGCATATAAATGATGTACTCGTCGGACTGGACCTCTATGGGGTTCCGATTGAGGTCTTCCAGGCTCGCTTCTCTGAGCGAAAAGATCTCCTGTCCCTCTCGCAGAAGCAGATAGTTGCTCAAACGATCCTGGTTAGTCGTTAAGATCCCCCGCACCGTAGCTGATTGGAGGTAAACCTCCAAATGCATTGTATAGCTAAGCCCCTCAGCAGGTGCCATATGTTTGGAACTCGTTCCTACATCCAGCCGCGATGACCCAACCCTCTTATTAATTATCTCACCGTGGCTGAGGCTTAACAACCGGTTTTTTGTCCGAACTCGAAAGGAAACTCGGTCAAACGAGCTGAAGGTAGCCGGCTGGTTTGGCTTCGTAATTCCGATATCGAAACCCTCTCGCTAGAAAAGGTTTTATCTAAAAGAGATTCTTAGTAAGGGGTAACACGGCCCAAACACGGAAAGAAAGAAGCTGCTGCAATAACGCTCTAGGCACCCGAACCCTTGGTTCCGGAAAGAATGGTGGGCCGCCGGAGACTCGAACTCCGGACCCGCTGATTAAGAGTCAGCTGCTCTACCAACTGAGCTAGCGGCCCGACTTTCAAGAAGAGCATCGAAGATTGCGATCCTCGCCTCTCGATCCTCTATCTTCAGCGTTTAAACTGGGGTGAGTGAAGGGACTTGAACCCTCAACCCCTGGAGCCACAGTCCAGTGCTCTAACCAGTTGAGCTACACTCACCACAATTCAACATATCCTGGCGCGCCAGAAGGGATTCGAACCCCTGACCTACGGCTTAGAAGGCCGTTGCTCTATCC
>JBOHVS010000033.1:0-3786 GCA_050735975.1 Binatia bacterium
CCGTCTAAAGCGGACATTAGGCAACCCGCATTGGCCGGCGGCAATAAGCGAATCTTGCAGAACTCCCGCCAATTTTGGTCGGCGCGGCAGTATTGGAATTGACACCTGCTGCAATGAATCCAATCTTCAGCGATCTCCAGATTTTCCCGCAGGGGATGTTTCATTTTTGCTCCTGCAAACGGTTCTTGCGCAGATCCGCGCGCAGTCTTTCCGTCGCCGCTAAGTTCAGCGCCAGATCATAGCCATCGATCACGACGCCGTAAATTTCTCGCGCTTCCTGCCGTGACACAATACCGTCTTCGACGTCGCGCAACACCCGTTGCGGTTCGCGCTCCAGCGGGTCGCCGTAGCCGCCGCCGCTCGCCATGCGCATGTAAAGAATGTCATTTTTACCGATGTCGAACTCGCAGTAAGGTAAGAGCCTGCTGCTGCCGCCAAGATCGTCGAGCTGGTCGGGGGATGTGTCCTCGGCAATGGTTTCCTCGACGCGGGCTCCTTCTGTAAGCACCAGCAAACTAGGAGCGCCTGGATAGCCGCCGAATAGTCCCTGACCAGAGTTTCTCAGCCCGGCAACTCCAAGGGCCACACCCTTGATCTTGCCTTCGGGAGCGTCATGCACGGTCAGCGCCGATTCGCTGCCGGTGCCACCGCGGTATTTCCCTGCCCCGCCGCCGCCTTTGGTGTTGCGCCTGAACAGATAGAGCAAAGGGAAATTTGCTTCGAGCCATTCAATGTTATGGGAACTGAGGCCGTCACCGGTATCGTCGCCATCCCTATAGGAACGAGCTCCGGTGCCATCCAGTGCGCCTTCGGAAAGCGTGGAAACGTAATAATTGCCATGCTGATTGACACCGGCGTGTCGCGCCAATCGATGGCCGGCGTTGAGCGCCATGACTTCGCCTCGCCACTTCTCACTCGTGGCCAGCATCTGCATGATCACCGCGTTGGCGACAAATTTCACCGTTGCGCCGCCAGAGGTCGTATTCAGAGACACCGGCGCGGGCGGTGTCGAATTCACCACGGTTCCTGCCGGCGCAATCACCTCAATCGGTTTGAGCGCGCCGTGATTCTTCGGCAGGTCATAGGCCAGAGTTGAAAGAATGGCCTCATAGCACGCCCCAAAGGTCGCATGGTACGGCAAGTTGATGCCCTTTTTCGCCTGGGGGCTGCTGCCGGTGAAGTCGAACAGCATTCGCTCGCCTTTCTTGTTGAGAGTCACGTGAACGTTCCAGGTATCGCCCGCATGAATGCTTCCCGTCTCGCTCCAGGTGCCGTCAGGAATCTCCGCGACTCTTTTTCTCAAGATCGACTCGGAATAATGCAGCATCTCCTGGGACACGGCGCCAACCACCTCAGGACCGAACTGCTCGAACAATGCCTGCATTCTGGATTTTGCGACGTTATTCGCCGCGATCTCGCATTTAAGGTCGAGGCCGACCATGACCGGCTGCCGCGTCATATTAATGAACGCGTCGAAGAAGTCTGTTCTCAGTTCGCCGCGCTCCACCAGTTTGATGCCGGGAATGCGGATGCCTTCGTGACAGATCTCGGTGGCGCCGGGAGAATTGCCGCCGGGGGACATGGCGCCGATGTCCATCACATGCACGAAGGTCGCGCTCCAACCCATGAGTGTTCCCTTAAAATGAATCGGCGAGATCACGTAGACATCGGATTGATGGATCGCCGCCACGTAAGGATCGTTGAGCAGAAAAATATCACCAGGATTGATACCGCTGTTATTTTCGAAGCGCTCGATGATTCGCTTGACGGCGAAACCGGCGCACGCGACATGCCAGCCCATAGCATCACCGGCCGACAGAACATCGCCGTTGGCCAAATAGAGAGATGCCATGTAATCGTGCATCTGCGTCGTGTTCACAGTGCCGCCGACGCGCTCCAAGGCGCTGCCCATCTCCTTGGCGATCTGGTAAACCCGGTGCGACAGGATCTCGAAAGTAATGGGGTCGACGCTGCTGACGATTGGATTCACAGCCATGGCTACGCTCCTAAGTGGATTCTGACATTGAGGTATTCATCCATGGCCGCCCGATCGCCGGGATTGACCACCACTGTGGTGACCGGAGTTTCGATGATCGCGGGGCCGCCAAATTCCGTTCCTGGCCGCATCTTGGTGAAATCGTAGACTCGGGTTGGAACGAACTTTTGGTTTTCCTCGAAGTAAACATCGCGCTGGCCCTTTAGCGCTGCGGCGCCGTCCGACTTCGACATCGGCTCGGCTTTGAGGTCGGGCTTCTTGAGCAACCCCGCGGCGGTTAGACGAAACGTCAGGATCTCCTTTCCCGCTTCCCGATAGCCCGATCCCCGGCCAAAAGCCGTTTCATACAAGTCGTCGAACAAGGCGGACAGACCTTCCATGTCAGATCCCGTAATCGTTCGGGTGCCGGGAGCAAAAGTCACGTTGAGCTCGTGGACCTGATAGCGATACCGCATATCGACGCTTCTCATCACCCGAACGTGGCTTTCCGAAAACCCGGCAGCGCGAAGATCTTTAAGGGCTCGTTGTAGAAGGCTCGAGAAGTTATCGTTGACCAGGGCAGGATTGACGGGCAGAACGACATGGTCCGACTTGCCGTATTCATAAACCACATCGGAGCTTATGAGCCCCGTCGCGCCGTGCACGGAGGCGGTCAGAGGAATGACCACCTGTCGCACGCCTAACTCCGCCGCATAGCGACTGGCATGCACCGGTGCGGCGCCGCCGAAAGCAAACAACACGAAGTTTCTCGGATCATGACCTTTTTCTACGGTCGCCTTGCGAATCAGATCGCTCATGTGCGAGTTCGCGATGCGGTAAATGCCGCTGGCGGCTTCCACCTCGGTCATTTTCAGCGGCTCAGCGATCTTCTCCCGGATCGCCGCCAGCGTCTTTGGCTTGTTCAGCTTCATTCTACCGCCGAGGAAATAATTTTCATTGAGATAGCCGAGAACCAGGTCGGCATCGGAAACCGTCGGCTCCATGCCCCCAAGATCGTAACAGACGGGGCCCGGGGATGCTCCCGCGCCCTGGGGTCCGACTTTGAGCAGTCCGGTTTCAGGATCGATCCAGGCAATACTGCCCCCGCCGGCGCCGATGGATTCGACCCAGATCTTGGTCGACAAAATATTGTAGCGTAGAATAACCGGCTTGTAGTCGCGCTCGATGACGCCGTCGCGCACAACGCTGACTTTGAAGGTCGTCCCGCCCATGTCGGTGGCGAGAATGTGTTTTTCGCCGATGTGCTCGCCCAAAAATCGCGTGCCGACGATGCCCGCCGCGGGACCGGATTCGATGATGCCGACGGCATTTTTGCAGGTCGCCTGGATGCCCAGCACGCCGCCGTAAGCCTGCATAATCAGCGGCTCGCGGCGGAGCCCCCTGCTTTTTAGAATGCTCTGCAGGTTTTTCAGGTAACTGGAAATCTTCGGACCGATGTAGGCGTTAAAGACGGTGGTCGCCGATCTTTCATATTCGCCAAGATAAGGCGCAACTTCGCTGGACAGGGTAAAAAACAGGTTGGGATATTTTGTTTTTAAGATTTCCGCCATCTGCTTTTCGTGGGCATCGTTCATGGTCGACCAGAGAAAGCACACCGCGACGGAATCCACGCCTTTGGCGACTAATCTATCGATCGCCTGTTCCGCCGCTTGGGTGTTGAGGCAAATCAGCTCCGTGCCTTTGTAATCGATGCGCTCCGGGACTTCTTCCACGAGCTTGCGCGGCACAAACGGCTCGGGCTTATCCAGAGCGGAACGATGCGCGGTTTCGTTTTCCGTCAGGCCTTCGGC
>JBOHVS010000034.1:0-3415 GCA_050735975.1 Binatia bacterium
GAAGTCGTGAGCCAGGTCCATGAATTGATCAAGGAGGGGAGATTCAAGGCTGGCGATCAGCTGCCCTCCGAGCGAGAACTTTCGGAGACGTTCAAGGTCAGCCGTACTTCCGTGCGTGAAGCTCTGAGGGCGCTGGAAGCCCAGGGACTTATCGTCAGTCGCACGGGAATGGGAAATTTCATCGCTGACTTGCCCGTGGAATCATTGATCGCCTCCTTGGCCAAACTTCTCATCGAAGAAAAGACCGCCCTGGCCGACATTTTCGAGCTCCGTAAGCTGATCGAGCCGCACATCGCCTCTCTGGCGGCCGAGCGGGCGACGAAGAAAGACATCGAGCGGATGAAAAGCATTCTGGAAAAACAGAGCGCAGCGGTCGGTCGAGGGGAGACCGGAGTGGCGGCCGATGCTGAGCTCCACTTTGCCATCGGACAGGCAACGCAAAACCAGGCCCTCGAGAAGCTCGTCTCCGGCTTGATGGAAATATTAAGCCATAGCCGCGAGGAATCCCTCCAAACACCCGATCGAAGGAGGGCTTCCATAGAGTCCCACAGAAAGATTCTCTCAGCCATTGAGCAGCACGATAAAAAAAGAGCGCGAGAGGCGATGTTCCACCACATCGAGCAGGTCGAAGAAAATGTGCTTTCATCGAGGAAGCCACAGGCCGACTATAACGAGAACCCTTTAGAAGAGAGGAGTATTTCATGATCAAACGCGTAGAGGTCAACTATCGAGGCATCTTTCAGAAGAACCTGGGCAAAAAGATCGGCAGCGATATCGTTATGATCGCGAGCCGAATGGGGCAGAGGGCATTTTCCAACGGTCGTTACAGCGACTCGCCGGAGAGAAACGGGATTCCTTGTAAGTACTTCGCCTTCGTTTCCCCGGATCTTTCCGAGGAGGAGCTGGAAGCGGAATGCGGCGCCAAGCTCGAGATCGACCAGACCGATATCTCAGTCGTCCTGGACGATACGATGTGCAAGGGCGTCGAGCCCTGGGGCTGGCATGGCGTGCGGCCGATCAATGAGAGGGTGGTCAAGGACGGGTGCCTGCTGGTCGTCTCGAAGAGAAGCCATGACGACCTGCTCCAATTTATCGGCAAAAAGCCCTACAACTACCGCCTGGCGATTCTCGATGGAGATGCGAGTCTCGCGGGACTTTGGGTCAATAAGGATGACTTGACCCACGAGCGGATCCTGGGGGGGATCGCGGCTATCGATCCGGCAGTGATCAGCATCGAGGCGGTCGAAGCATATTTAATGGACAAGACCAAGCAGAAACACCGCGCCGATGCCGCGCGGGCGGCGTACGAGGCCCTCAGACAGGAAGCCAAACCTCCACGAGTGAAGACCGTGACGCCGAAGGACGGAATCGTATGGACGCACGAGATACCCGTGCTTCCCAAGTGGTTCGAGATGCAAGAGGGCGCGGCGGTTCCGGCGGTGAAGCGCGGGTTCGAGATCGGCCCGCGGGGACAATCGAGAAACGCCATGTTCAAGCGCGGCACCACCAAGACCCAGAGGCCCGCGGTCCGGTTCGATCTCTGCACCAAGTGCACGCTTTGCTGGGTTGAGTGTCCGGATGAATGCTTCGATCCGACCAACGACGGCTACTATGACATCGAATACCAGTACTGCGTCGGCTGCGGCAAATGCGCCGAAGTCTGTCCGGTGAAAGAGTGCATCGTGATGGTGGATGAGCTCCAATTTAAGGACGACTCTAGTCCGTGGGAACACTGGAAAAAGGATTCCAAAGAATACATTCAGTGGGTAGAGGACAAAAAGGGCAAAGACCGGGTTTCTTACCCCGCCGTCACCGGCAAAGGCATCACCGTTACTAAGGGAGAAGTTATGCCCGAGGGAAAAATAGTGCCCGTTAGAAAAACCGAGGAGGTCGAAGTATGAGTGTCGCAGTCGCAAAAGCCAAATCAGATCAAACAGGTGTCTACGAGCGGGAAGACCTTTTAAACGGCTGCCAGGCCGTCGCGCAGGGGGTGTGTCTCGCCGACGTGGACGTGATCGCCGCCTATCCGATCCGTCCCTATACCGAGGTGATGGACGCGCTCTCGAAGCTGATCGCCGACGGGCAATTCGACGCGGAGTACATTATCGCGGACAGCGAGCACTCGCAGTTCGAGATCGTCAAGCACGCCAGCTCGGTGAACGCGCGCGCCTTCGGCGGATCGAGCGGCACGGGCTGGATGTACGGTATGGAAGCGCTGGTCGTTACCGCGACCGACCGTCTCCCGCCTCTTTTCGTGGTGGGCAACCGCGCTCTGGATGATCCGGGCGCCTTCGGCGTCGAGCACAACGATGCCATGGCGGTCCGCGACATGGGCTGGCTTCTTTGCTGGGTGACAACCCCGCAAGAAGCGCTGGAGCACGTGCTGATCGGCTACCGCGTGGCTGAAGACAAGAAAGTCAGGATGCCGATGGGATTGGCGATGGACGGCGCCTTTCTCACCCACTCGCAGCACATGGTGAAGATCCCATCGCCGGAAGCGGCGAAGAGATTCCTGCCGCAGTACGATCTCGCCGAGCGGCGGCTCCATCCCGATAACCCAATCTCCATCGCCCCACAGGTCAACGAGGACTGGGTTATGGAGCTGAGACGCCAGAACTGGGAGGCCGCCAAACGGGCGCGCGGCGTGATCAAGGAAGCCTATAAAGAATTCAACGACGTCTTCGGCAATCGCTACTCCGCGCCTTACTACTTCGATGAATTCATGACCGAAGACGCGGAGGCGGTCCTGATCGGCGTCGGAACCATGGCGAGTCCGGGCCGCACGGCGGTGCGCCGGCTGCGCGAGAAGGGACAAAAAGTAGGTTACGTGAACCTGCGCTGGTTCCGGCCTTTCCCGACAGTTGAGCTACGGGAGTGCTTGAGCCGGTTCAAGGCTGTCGGGGTCGTCGACAGGGACTTCGCCCATGGCTCGCCGGACAACGGCGGCATTCTAATGCACGAGGTGCGCTCGTGCCTCTATCCGGCGAAGAACCGGCCGGCGGTGGTTAATTTCATGGGTGGTTTGGGCGGGCGCGACCTCTCGATTGCAGACGCGCAAAAGATGTATGATATAACTCAACAGGCGGCCAAGAAGGATTCGATGGACGAATTCGTAACCTGGATCGGCCTGAGAGAGTAAATAGGAGGAACGATTATGTCAACCGCACCGACAATCGATTACGAGAAGATCAAAGGTGTTCACAAAATCCCGTTGGAAGAGCTTTACACCTCCGGCCACCGCACCTGTCAGGGATGCGAGTCGGCGACGACGATGCGCGGCTTTATCAAGGTCGCGGGAGCGCGCACGGTCGTCACGGGAGCGACCGGCTGCATGTATGTGGCCAACACCTCGTACTTGACCACGCCGTGGATCGTGCCCTGGATGCACACGCAGCTCGGCGCCGGCGGCTCGTCT
>JBOHVS010000035.1:0-3619 GCA_050735975.1 Binatia bacterium
CACGTCGAGGTGCTATACATCAGGCCTTCAAAAGGAAGGCTTCAGGTTAAACTCGATGAGTTATGGGAGTACCGGGAACTACTTTATTTCCTGGTCTGGCGCGACATAAAGGTCCGTTACAAGCAAACGCTGATAGGCGCGGGCTGGGCGGTGCTTCAGCCGGTTATCAGCATGGTAATCTTCTCTGCGATTTTCGGTAATTTCGCCAAAATACCAAGCGACGGCCTGCCCTATCCGGTGTTTGCATATGCGGCGCTTTTACCTTGGACTTATTTCGCGCAGGCAATCCAGCGTAGCAGCGCGAGCCTGGTCTCGAATGGGAGCATGATTAAAAAAGTTTATTTCCCGCGCCTGATCGCTCCCTTGTCAGCCACAGTCTCCCCTATGGTCGATTTCGCCATCGCCTTTGTCGTGCTCGTCGGCATGATGGTATGGTACGGCACTGTCCCAACATGGGGAATATTACTATTGCCCCTTTTTATCTCACTGGCTCTGCTAACAGCTCTGGGTGTGGGTCTGTTCACCTCGGCCCTTAACGTAAAATACCGGGATGTTGGCCATGCCATGCCGTTTGTGATGCAGGTCTGGATGTTTGCCTCTCCCGTCGTTTACTCGGTTAGCATCGTGCCCGAGCAATGGCGGCTTCTGTACGGCTTGAATCCAATGGCCGGCGTCATCGAAGGATTTCGTTGGGCCCTGCTCGGAACCGGCAAGCCGGACTTCGCCGTCATGCTGATGAGCGGCGTTGTCGTCGTGGCATTGTTGGTCTGGGGGCTGTTTTACTTCAGAAAAGTCGAGCGCTCTTTCGCGGATGTAATCTGAAACTTCATGAACTCAACTCCCTGGCTTTGGCAACAAGATACTCGGGGGTGCACTGTGTACAACTGTGACAAACAATATAAAGTGCTATTCTCAAGGAGAGACAGTCGCCGATTTTCTTCTGGGCGGCGCCGGTTTGATTTGCATCCTCGCCTTCTGTTACTTCTTTTATCACTATGGGTGGATCCGTGACAGGCAGTTCACCAGCCGCGCCGGGGTTCTTGTTTACTATATTCTTCCGGCCGTTTTAGCCGGCCAGTTCTTTAATGCCTTGCGATTTAACCCCGTTTACAAGGTCAGGCTTGCCGGGTGTTGCTTCGTTTTGACCTTCCTCGTCTATGGGGTCGAGTTATTACTGGCTTATTCACAGCCCGCGTTTCCGACCAACGAACCAATTCAGCTTCACGATGTAACTTCACCGGAGAAGAAAAACGCCGTCTCCATGTTAGCCCGGGAATTTGGCGTTGAGTTCGACACCAGAGATTCGGCCGAAATAATCACTCAGTTGCGGGCGCAGGGGCTGGATGCCGTTCCAGGAGTACTCCCGAGATCTTTGCTGCAAACGGACAACGACGGCCGGTTGAAGTCTTCCATCGAAATCAACGGCGCAGAAGTCCTTCCGCTGTCGGGTATTTCCGGGAAACTCACTCTATTCTGCAATGAGAGCGGACAATATTCTTTTTACCGCAGTGACGAGTACGGTTTTCATAATCCGAAAGGCGTGTGGAGCTACCGGGATCTTCAGGTCGCTGCGCTGGGTGATTCGTTTACTTCGGGAGCTTGTCTCGGGGCCGGAACGAATTTTGTCGACTTGCTCAGAAAGCATTATCCGGCGACCTTGAATCTCGGCATGGGAGGTCATGGGCCTTTGCTTAGATTGGCAACGCTGAAAGAGTATCTGCCGCGGTTAAGGCCGAGGCTGGTCTTGTGGGTCTACGATGAAGAGTTCGACCTTGTGCATCTAAACAAAGAGAAAAGCAGCCCGCTCTTGATGAGCTATTTCCAAAAGAATTTTTACCAACGACTAGTCGCGCGCCAGGATGAGATTGATGAAATTCTGACAAACCACGTTGAGGCTGAGCTCGCCGAACTGCTTAGGCGCTCGCGTGGAGCCGAGCTGAGGTACTATCGCGCGGCGCTCGTCAAACATTTGCTGCTGAGCGACGTCCGTGACCGAATAGGCCTCAATTTAGGAAAACACTCCAAATTAGATTTGGAACCAAGAGTAGAAAGGTCAGACCTTCATCTCTTGCGTAAGATTTTGTTGCAAACAAAGTTTCTGGTCGAGGGCTGGAACGGCAGGTTGTCCTTCGTCTATCTGCCGAGCTGGAAACGTTATGCCGGCGGCCTTAAAACTGAGACAGCGCGCGAATCGGTTCTCGCGTTAGTCAACCGGTTAGGAATTCATACGGTCGATATCCACCCCGTGTTTCAAGCCCAGCCAGACCCGCTTTCCTTGTTCCCTTTCCGTCGGTTCCTCCACTACACGGATGACGGACATCGACTGGTGGCTCACGAACTCCTGAAAACCATTTCGCTTAACTAGCAGGCCGCCTCATTGTTTTCTTCCTTCGTGGTCTTCGTACCACTATCGCGAATTTTCCGGTCACCGATTTTAATTGGCCAATTGACAAGACAATATGATCTCACCACGAAGCACACGAAGGACACGAAGGGTTCGGACAGTTTATACTCTTCAACTTCGTGCTCTTCGTGACCTTAGTGGTGCAAGTTCTTCGCCGAGACGAATCCTTTCTCACCACAGAGATCACGAAGTACACGAAGATTTCGGAGAGAGGACAATGTTAACCGCAAAGAACGCAAAGTTCGCATAGAGAAAACTTTGTGGTCTATGTGTTCTATGTGGTTAAATTTTACATTGTCTTAGCTGTTCGTAAATTCGCAATTCGCAATCCGCATTTCGCAATTCTTTAAAAACTCTCCGCCACGAAGACACAAAGAAAACCTTAGTGTCTTGGTGGCCGTCTGTCTCCGAAACAGGTTGAGGTTCAGGCTTAGGCACGAAGAAAAGTCTTAGTCTCAAAGCTGATATCTGGTGATGTCGAGCGAACCGTGGAAAACACCCAAGATATCGATGTTTCCATCGTCCTTGATCAGATAGGCGATGCGGTAATGACCGTAGAGGAGAATGCGCACATGGCGGCTCGATGTCCAATAGCGATGGCCCATCTCAGGAAAGCTAGCCAACGCCTGCGCCCGCTCATATATGCCATTCACGGTTTGGGCAGCCGCTTGCGGATCGTCTGCGGCAATGTACTCGAATATGTCCTCGAGCCAACGCTGGGCTTCTGCGGTCCAAGTTATTTCTGCCATGAGCGGATGCGTCGGGCCATCTCATCGTTCGAAATGATTCGGCCCGCGTCCGAGTCAGCAAGCCCCCGTTCGACCATAATGTGAAACGCTAGTTCGCGCACGATTTCTTCGCGCGAGCTATCCTCAGGTTGCTCTTCGATAAGCTTTTTCAGTTCTTCCTTCGCTTTCGACATGGATCACGCCTCCAGCCTGCGTTAAATCTGTCATACACGGGCAACGCGATCAAACGGCACTTAACGCTTTTCAGTTGACCCGCAATTCGCAATTCGAAATCCGAATTCCCACAACGTTACGTGCTGAGATCCATTTCTTGAATACGAGAGCGGATAGGCTGGATCCTCTTAATCTTCACGTAGACAATCTGCTGTCCCTCTTCAGCCTGTTGCTTCGCCCCATTTTGGCTCCAGCGGTTGAATTCTTCATCGCCCTCAATCAACATGGCCACTAACGCGTTATCTGGAATCCG
>JBOHVS010000036.1:0-6042 GCA_050735975.1 Binatia bacterium
CGCAATTCCTTAAAAACTCTTTGCCACAAAGACACGAAGGCACAAAGAAAACCTTAGTGTCTTGGTTCCGCCGAAGGACGGATCCGTCCGAAGCCATGTGGCGGAGCCTTAGTGGCTAATCTTGCAATCCGAAATCCGCAATTCGCAATTCCCCTTGCACTCGCTCTTAGCACTTTGCTCTTCGCTCTCCGCTCTTTACCCTCGAAACTCTAGACTCTAAACTATAAACCATTAACTATTAGGCGAGCCATCTTAACCCTACGCTCTCAACCCTCGTCTGTAGACAACTTCGAACCTCGAACGTTGATCTTCGAACGTCTTATCTTAGCCTTAACCTCAGCCTTTCTTAAACTCTTCGCTCTCAACTCTCAGCTCTCCCCCGGCTAAGATGCAGCGGCAGAATCTTTCCGCGGGGACTGGCATGGGGAGCGGCTCGCCGGATCCTCACGCTACCCGTATCTTGCCAGACTCGGGCCATAAACTTGTTCCCGCGCGAACCTTGAGCGAATCCGTCGTGCAACCGTTTGAGAAGCCTTTCTTCATTTAAGTCCCCAAGCTCCGGCCGCGCCAAAAGAGTCAGCAGGGTTCGGCCGTGAACGTCTTCCTCTTCAACCAGTTGGTAGTCGCCGGGCCCGCCGCCAAATTCATCCGGGATCGTCTTCTCGACCAGCTCGAAAAGGTCGTGGCAAGAATAATTCATGCCTTCAGTGGTGAACTTCTCATAGCTTCGAATGTGATGCAGGTGGAGCATCAGACCGACCTTCCCAAGCGCACAGCCGCAATCTCTTCTTACCATCTCTGCGTAATCGCCATTCTCAACGTTGAGGAGTAACCTTGGCGCCGAGGGATGCAAGGTGGTGCAGAGCAGGGGATAGATGTGCGGTTTGTCACCCGCGACAGGAGTGGGCCGGGCGACCAGAGCAAGCATGTGCTCGTTTACATGTATCTCGTCCGTCCCAACAGGATTAGCGCACCCGAAACCGACGTTGATGCTGCCCCCGTATGCGTAGCGGGACGTGGCGCGCGCTTCGACCCGGTCCAAGATCGCGCGTTTTGAATCGGTAAAGGGCTCCCCGCTGACGATAAATTTCGTCCCTGCCAAGGACACTCCTCTGTCCCATGCCTCTTTCGCAATTCTGGCCGCATTGCTGGCGGGAGTTGTAATGCAGCAAGTCGCTTTCTCCCGCTTTTTCATAGAAAGCCAATCGATGATGCGGTGGATTTGTTGCCTGCCGATAAACTCCGGCTTTGGCAAGCCGGGACCAAAATATCTTCCGCCAAGCACTATGAGATAAGTATTCGCATAGTGGTAGAGTTGCTCGAGCCGGGAAGTAACTGGCATTCTACGCGCAAACCAGCGCTCCACCACTTGCCCCAACTTCGCGTAGATCAAAAGATTGTTGATGCCTCCTCCTCCAGGTAAAATCGCATCGAACAGCGCGTGCGTGTAGGAAAAGAGTTCATGTGCGGAGAAAAAAACGCGCGCCGCCAGCGCGCGGGCGCTCAGCCACGCCAAAGGCGTAAAAGAAGCGATAGGCGCATTGCTGGTCCCGCTGCTCTGGATGAAAAACCCCGCGCCGTTGCGCGCCGGTTGGAACTCCGGTGGAGAAACTCTGAACACGGAGGTTCCCCGTACGACTTCTTTCTTGCCCTTAAATTCGGCCGCAGTGAGATAAACGCCCTCCCGCGCCAGCCGCTTCAGTGTATCGTCTAATCCATGCCGGCCTATGCACGCGCGAAGGTCTGAAAAGTCGCAGCCCGCGTGCTTTAGCAATTTGCGATACGCGCTGTTGGGGCGTTCATAGATTCGGCTTCGAACAAGTTCGAGAAACGTTGTGTCCCTGGCACTGAGGGCTATTTTTATTTCTTCCTCTGCGAGCTGTTGTGTCATTTGAGTTCTGAAGAAATCTCGCAAGGAGCCGGGAAAAATCAGCCGATTTCTCAGAATATTCCAATCCGAGCTGATCTGCAGTTGACGCTCTGTCAAGCTCATAGTTGCCGGTGGTGGGGTTTAGCGGGAAGGGTTTTTATAGTTTAGGGTTTATAGTCTAGAGTTTCGAACCACGCCGCTCCTTGCGAGCGACCAGCCAATTATACGTGGATGCGACAAAGTAACCGAGCACGAAGCCGCACACGGACGCGTAGGCAAACCCAATCAGGCTGCCGACAAACGTTACTCGATAGCCAATAAAAAACTGGCCGAGCAAGGACAGATGCGGGCCTACGACTTGCCCGCCCTTCAGCACGAGCCAGTTAGTTGCGAGAAAAACGCAGAGGCCTGCCAAAAGGCCAACGACGACGCCGTGCACCGTAGCGTTCAGACGCATGAGGCGAGTCAAAACGATTTCTTTCAGCGGGCTTAGTTCTTTGGCCATCGTACGTCCTTCAGTTTAGAGCTTAGAGTTGGAGAGTGGAGAGTGAAGGGCAAAGAGCGAGTGCAAGGGGAATTGCGAATTGCGGATTTCGAATTGCGAATTTAGGGATGTTCCCTTCACCCTTCACCCTACACCATAAACTCTAAACTTTCTGAAACCCTAAACCCTTCACCATCATATATACTGCAGCAGTCTTCTCAGGAGCTGGCGTTCAGCCTTGCGATGTATCAGAGCCAGGCTAAGGAACATCGTTAAGTTTCTGAGACAAGCAAATCCCCAGCCGCCGATAAATCCGGAGACAAAACCATAGGCCAATCCAAGCAAGCTCCCCTGTATTGTGACGGTGTAGCCGGGGAAGTACTGGCTGAGGAGCTGAAGGTTCGGGCCGATTGTCTCTCCGCCTTTAAGGACCAAGATGAGTGTCGCGAGCGCCAGACAGATCCCGGCCGTAGCTCCCAGCGAAACGCCGAAGGCGACGCGGTCAAGCTTGGGAAACGCCCCCGGCAGCGCTTCCTCCAATACCCGCGAGAGTTTCTCGATGGGGTCTTTGGTCCCCGTTTTGACTTCCTCTAAGTATTCCTGATCGGTGTTAACGCTCCAGAGGTCGTTCTTTTCGCCGAGCACAAGGTTGCGAACGGCTAACATGCCGGTGAGCATCGCGTGGTCCTGATTATTGTAACGATGCAGCCCGTTTCTGCCGACTGACTGAAAATTCTCCAGCCCGTTTGCAAACTCCCGGACGGTTTCCAGGTACCCTCTATATTCCGAGTCGTACATGGGATAGGCCTTCGGCGCGCGAATGACGCAGCCGTCCTCCACATCTTCGTATGACGCGAGGCCGATGCGGGACAGCTCTTGCTTAGCCAACTCGACAAGCTCATCGTCCGGGGTTACCCAGAGTTTGTCTCCCTCCGTGCAGAAATATTCAAGGCCCAGACTGGTCTTGCTGCTGTCAGGCACCATTTCCGGGCTCCAGTTTTTGAAATTCTGAATGCGGCCGACGTTGACCTTCGGATCGTGAATGTAGATCCAGTTGTCAGGGAACAGATTGTCCTTGTTCACAATCAAACAGACGGTGAGAAAGTCGCGATAATTGAGCCGGTTCGCGGCTTCCAAAACATCGCCAGGGGGCGGAGGATCCAGCTTTTTCAGAAATTCCGTTATCGGCATGCTCGAGATAAAGTTGCCGCCGCGTATCGTTTCTCTGTGGCCGTTGTTGGCCAACACCACGCTCTCGATACGGGTTCCTGTTCTGTTGATACGGGTTACGTCGGAGTTCAATCGAACTTCGCCGCCGCGGCTCTCTACTTGTTCCTTGACAAGATTCCACATCATGCCGGGCCCAAGACGCGGGTACTCGAAAGCATCGATCAAGGTCTTTATCGTTTGTTGCGGTTTGAAGAACATATTCAGCACGGCGGTTCTGAGCGACAGATCCTTGATCCGCTGGGCGGCCCATTCGGCTTTAAGCTCGGAGCAGGGGATGCCCCAGACCTTCTCCGTATATGTTTTAAAGAACGTCTCGAACAACCTTTTGCCGAAGCGGTTCGTGACCCACTGTTCGAAGGTCTCTTCCTTCCGGCACGGGAAAATCTGCCACCACAGATAGCTCAACACGATCAGCAAGCTCTCCAGGATGCCGAGTCCCTTCAAAGCATTGAGCGGCTTCAACGGATAATCAAAGTATTTCCCATCGTAGTAGATTCTCGAAAGCCGGGGGCGGCGGAGGAACTCATCGCCGAGCAAGTCGTGCCACATTTTGTTGACTTCCTCGACTTTCGTGAAAAAGCGATGGCCCCCGATATCAAAGTGGAATCCCTTGTAGTTCTCGGTGCGCGCAAGGCCGCCGACCTTGTCGTATTTTTCAATGACCACGGGGTGGACGTTGAACTTGGTCAGTTCGTAAGCCGTACTGAGCCCGGCGGGACCGGCGCCGATCACCACTACTTGGCTGTCTGGGGAGTGTTTATTTTCCATAAATCTGAACTAGGCAATTGCCTATTCGAAGTACGTTGTCCCGTGAGCATTCGCTCAAGGTTGGGATGACATGCTTGGCGCGAACGCGGAAGATTATCTCGCGCAAAGGCGCAAAGGTAAAGACCAAGTCTTTTCGCGCCGACGGCGCGAGGTAATCCATCTTCCCTTTGCGAACTTGGCGGGCTTGGCGCGATAAACATGACCGGGAAACATTATCTCGGGTAAAGGGCGTGTCCGCACGCAGACAGGTGTCCCTTCGACGTCTCAGGACATTCTTCGCGCGAGTCACTGCTCGGCCTACTTTGTTTGCATGGCGGTTTGGGCTCTGTCGAGGCAAATCTTCAATTGTTCGGCCCAGACCCGCGCGTTGGGTTCTCTCAGTATCTGGTGGTGATCACCGGGTACAGTATGCATCTTGAAGCCGCCGGCAAGCGTTGCCCAATTTTGGGGTTCATTGATACCTTTCGCGCAGTTAAAAACAATCAGCTCACCAGGCTGTTTTCGCGGTAGATAATCTTCCATGGCCCCCTCGTATACTCCCAGTATGTAAAAGCTTCGGAGGGAAGGGTGGATGCGCCGGCCAACGCTCAAATAGAGCCGGCACGCAGACTTCTTTGCGACGTTCCTGATAATTGCGGGAGTGCTTTTGAGCTTTGCAGTTAATCTCTCCGAGAGATAACCCAACTTTTTTTTAGCGCCCAGCGATTTCAGAATCCGCGCCTGACGAGAAGCTCGACCCGCCAGAGACTTTGTCGATTCGCGCAAATCGCCGCCGGCAATCGCTTTGCAATCATTCAGATCGACCGGGTCAAGCACGACCAATAGTCCCGCCTCCTCGTTTACTTGTCGCAACTGATGAGCGATTTCGAAGCCAACGAGACCGCCGAAGCAATAACCGCCGAGGAAATAGGGACCGTGGGGCTGAACGCTGCGTATTTCACTCAGATAGTGAGCGGCAATCGTTTCTACGCTGGTGTAGCGGAGCCGTGTTCCATCCAAGCCTTGGTGCATGATCCCGTATACGGGTTGATCGGGACCCAAATAACGCGGGAGGAAGGCATCGCTCGCTTCGCCATGAATCCAGAAGAAAGGGGGCTTCGATCCGTTGGGTTGGAGCGCCATCAGCGAAGACCAAGATTCCGCCCTCACTTCCTGGCCGAGCAGCTTGGCCAATTGCTCGACCGTGGGCGCTTGAAAGAGAGCCGATAGGCGGAGTTTCTTGCCCAAGGTTTTTTCGATTTCAGTTATGACGCGCACCGCCAAGAGTGAATGGCCGCCGAGATCGAAGAAGTTGTCGTGAACACCGACCCGTTCGACTTTCAGCACTTCAGCCCAGATCCTTGCGAGCGCTTCTTCGACTTGGGTGCAAGGGGCCGCGTAGCTCTCTTCGAGCTCGGGTCTGTTCTGATCAGGTATGGGGAGCGCTTTTCGATCTATCTTGCCGTTGGGGGTGAGCGGTAGCACGTCCAAAAATACAAAGGCCGAAGGAATCATGTAGTGGGGGAGCTTTGTTTTCAAAAAATCTCGCAGTTCACCGGCGTTCAGAGTTGCCTCCCGGCCGGGAACGACATAGGCCACCAGCCGTTTGTCGCCCGGGACATCTTCGCGGGCGATGACAACTGTCTCCCAGACCGCCGGATGTTGGCGGAGAACCGTCTCGATTTCATCGGTCTCGATGCGGAAACCACGG